>JAJECV010000021.1 GCA_022821875.1 Rhodothermales bacterium | reverse complement strand
GGGTTCTGGCCAAAGCGGGAGCAGATATTCCGGATGGTGCCATGCGACAATCCAAAGCGTTTGGCCAGGACTTTCAAGGGGGTCTGCTCGACATGAACCGCACGGAGGATTTCGTAGTCTCGGTGGTTTCGGGAGGTGGTTCGGAGAAAGAAGTCAGCGTGTTGAGTCATTTTAAAAATGGCAAATAGTTATGATAATCACTAAGTTAATTATAAATCTTGAGAAAAGCAAATCAGAGGAATTCAGGCAATTTTGCACAGAGAAACCGGGGATAAGAAGATGTAGAGTAGGTAAAATCAAGAAAAATCTGATTTTACGGAGAATAACAGGGTCGGCTTATTTTACACAAGGATAAGTAACTATATATGCTAAAAACTAATATAAAATGATATTTATGACAGAGGAATGCATAAATACGCCTAATTAGGGAAAGATTTTCAATCTTTATGTGACACCAGGGTATTCTGGTTGGGAATTCAGGCTAGACCTGCCGGCTACTGAGGGGTGCAGATCAATGGAGTTCGCTGACTGGAACCCATAAATGACGTGACATGATCACACAACCTTCCCCGTCAAACGTAACCCCTTCCATCCGAAGCAGTTTTTCCATTGTATTGGGCCCGCCAAAGTTTTTTGCCCCCGTCAATACACCATTACGATTCACAACCCGATGACAGGGCAGATGCGATCCTTTAGCCGCTTTCAGGGCCCAGCCAACGGTGCGGGCGGCACTTCGGCTTCCCAGATATTCCGCAATATGCCCGTACGTGGTCACTTTTGATCGTGGAATCTGGGCAACGATATCCCAGACATTCTCAAAAAAATCACCCCTGATCATCGTACATGATCAATGTGAGACTTCTGACGACCTCACGCCCGGTTATCCGGTCCTGAACACGGACGGTCACGGTAATCTCTCCCGTCCGTTCCCCCAAATCCACCATAATCTCCTCCGCTTCCATCCTGCTCTGCCCCTCAAAATCCACACTCGTCGCAGAGACGCGTCGACCTTTTGAGGATACCTGATAGGTTACCCGATACGATGTGAGGTCTTCCAGCCCGTAAGCGAGATGATAGATTTCAAACCCTAGACCAAACTGCATCTCCCTGTGAATCCACGGATGAGGCCAGGGAGCCAGTTCACCCGCTTCTATATTGTAGACGAGAGGTTTCAGGTCGCTCATCTCCAGTGTCAACCCGCTCGCATCCAGGGCATACAGTGAATCAATGCGTCTGGAGGCGACCTGTAACCGCTCTCCCAGTCCATCGGACGTAACCGCAAATTGATCCCATTGAAATGCCAGATGATAGAGGCCCGTACTTCCGTCTATCTGGATCATCTGAACTGGAATGGTCGTCGCCTCCTCCCCGGATGGCATCTGGACGCGAATGGCGTTCGTCATGGTTTGCACCGGAGTGTATGCCGCATCCTGATGCGCCGCATAGATCTGGATGAGGGACTCTTCCTGATCCGGATAACCGGGAATCGTAAAACTGGTAGACTCTGGATGCCAGTAGATCTCCGTTGTCGTGGTTCCATCGGATTTCAGGAATCGCACATGACGCACCCCCAGTTCAAACGTTGGCAAAGCATTCAGAACCCCCGATGAACTTGAGGGGAGCAGGATCTCCCGCTGATAGGCCGCCTGCTGATCCTGCACCTGCGCATCAAGAATAATATTCTGTGCAAAAATATTCGGGGGCTGCCCTAATTCCTCTCCAAGATCCGAAGGTTCCGGTTGATTTTCCTGTAAAGATGTTGCTCCGGAAATGATTTTTGCGTTCTCAAGGGGATCCCGGTTGTGCAGCCGCCCGGTTTCTTCACGGGCAGACAGCCACATGTCCACATCGTTGAATCTTGAACCGAAATGATAATGCTCCAGCGCCAGCTGCCGGTATACAGACCTCATCACTGCCAATAACATTTTTGACTTCACATGCCCACGGCCTCCATATCCTAGACCGGATCGAAGCACCGGGGGCAGTAGATCCGATGTATCCCCAATCCGGTATACATTCCGGTCTCCAATAAACAGAAAGTATGCATCCCGGTCAAGGTTCAGGTATCGCCAGAATTCATTCTCCGGAAAATCTCCTGGACTCACGGCAATACCCGGCTGATAGATTGCATCAATGAGCAGCGGATCATCAAAACTGATCCGGGTCACCCTTTCAGGCGCTCCATAGCGGACATAGATTTCACCGCGATCATCGTATCCCTTTTCGCAGGATGCGCATCCATAGTGTTCCAGTGCGTGCTGCACCCGCCGTACATGCTCAATCATACGCTCGTTGACCTCGGAGGCGGGAAGCGGATCCTGACTTCGCCACCAACTCAGGACGGTGCTGCGTGCATCGGGGGTCGTACGGACCGTCTCGGCCCCATAAATGGCGGGCAGGATTGATGCGGGCAGAAGTGGCCGCAGCCTCCGCAATTCAAGCTCCAGCGCCGGATCACTCACTGAACCTGTATCCTCAAATAACGCCGCATACTGCGCAACCGACTGCACAAGATTCTCCAGGTCCAGCGACTGTGCCAAGCCCCGCTGTCCCGTCATGAAACAGATCACCGAAAAAATCAATATACAGGTCCTGGAAGTCATGATACCGTCTCACGGGCTGGTCCCCCCTAACCGTACAGCATCTACAGATTTTACTTTGAATTCATCTTCCCCCTCACGGATTCGGATCAATTGCCTCAGGGGTACTCCCCTTAATATATCCACACTTGCAACAGTCGGCCACCTGATCTCAATCTGATCAATCGAAGCAGCTTTCCCAAGACCAACCTCTACGCGCAAGGGAGAGGATCCAAAACTAGCCCCCGTACCGACGACCCGGTACAGCGTATCTGCATCCGTTACAATCGTAATGCGTGCACCCATTGCGTCACGGTTTGATACGGTACCCTGAAGGGAGAGAATCACCCATTCATTCCCATGCCCAGGGTTTTCATAAAGTGTGTTCCTTGCAAGATCTCCATCATATGCTCCACCCATGACCTGATACACATCTTGGTCTCCATCGTGGTCAATATCTCCAAATGCAACACCATGTCCTTTCTGTAAATGTCCAAATCCGCCTTGGATTGTCACTTCCTCAAACCTCATCCCATCCATGTTTCGAAACATCCGGTTGGGCATCAGTGCACGAAGATTCGGATCCCCGGTTCCCACATAGAAATCCAGCCAGCCGTCTCCGTCCAGATCTCCGTAATTGCACCCCATCGTATACATGATCTTGTTCAGGCCGGCCTTTTCGGTCACATCTTCAAACGTACCATCCTGCATATTTTGATAGAGGCGGGGTTTTTCGGCCATGTCAGGAATCCCAAGATATTCGGCCGCAATATCCCCGGCAGCGGCGTGCCACCCGGAAACAAATAAATCCAGCCACCCATCCTGATTAAAATCCCAGAACCATGCCGGAAAACTCAACAGAGGCTCACTGACCCCCGCCCCATCGGTCACATCCATGAAGGCTTTTCCTTTCTGATTCTGGAAGAGAAGATTCTGTTCCCGGTATCGGCTGATAAACAGATCCGGCCAGCCGTCATTATTGTAATCCCCCCATACCACTGATTTCACATATCCCATCTGTACTAGGCCATAATCCCGACCAGCCTCAACGAATGTTCCATCCCCCTGATTTACAAATAACTCGCTCAAATGGTATCCCGCCTGGGGATTTGACTCATTCCCTATAAACAGATCCAGATCACCATCCCGATCAAAATCGCTCCATGCAGCGGTCTGAGTCGGATGTCGCGAATAGATCCCGGCTTCCCGGGTTACATCTTCAAACCTGCCCCGGCCGTTATTCCGCAGAAGTGAGTTTGGATGCCCTTCACTGAGCCATGCTCCGCGCAAAACCAGTACATCCTGATCGCCGTCATTATCATAATCCGCGTGCACCAAATTGAGTCCCCCCGTCAAACCGGTTAAGCCCGCATCCTCGGTGCGTTCTACAAAGCCACCTTTTCCATTATTTTCAAAGTACCGGAGTGGATCTCGTAATCCCCAGGAAGAAACCATCAGATCCAGCCAGCCGTCCCCCGACAGATCTTCCAAAACCACTCCTCCCGACAGTGCCATTACATCAACCCCCAGGTGGGGAGCCACATCCGTGAATCTGCGGATCGCTGTCTCTCCTTTTTGTGATTCCAGAGGGATTTGCCACTTGCGTGCAACTCCGTCCGGATAACTTCCCAGCGTCATATGGGCAAGGTTCAGCAGCCACAAGGCGTTGAGATCGGTGGAATCTTGCATCAAAATCTGTTCGTACCAGTGGATGGCCATTTGAGATCCCCGCCGCCAGGAATGAACTCCTTCGGGGGAAATCGGAAACAGGCATCTGGCAGCCGTATGATTGACGAGGCAGTTCTCCTGTTCTCCGATACGGAGATAACTCAGCGCAAGATGATCCATCGCCCCCAGCTGCCATGACGCATCCAACTCATTCGGAGAGGCCTGAACCGATTCCAGAATTCCCTCAAACACCACCACCGCATCTTCACTGTCCCCTGCTCGAAGGAGTTCGGTCCCAAGTGTTGCTTCATACTGAAGACGCTCCATAATTCCTGCAGGAGGAGTCATGTTTCTGAGTTCAATGACCCGTGCATGATTGGCATGTGCATTCCGATACGGATAGCGATCTGTTTCGTCCGCAATCATTGCCAATTCCTCCGCCATCTGCACGGTGCTCTCCGAAACGGATGATGTGCAGGATGCAAGGAATAACAGGCAAAGTGATAAACCACGAGTCATTTAATTATTTCCTGAACACGAGGACTTCGTCTTTTCCGTTCAGACTTACTGTGATCAATTCCTGATTCGGCCAGGTGACTTCGACAGCCGTCGCCGAACTGTCTCGTACCCCTAAGATAGCAATTGGAGCATTTTGTGACCAGTACCCCGCTCCCGCCGTGACAATTCTGGCCGGTCCGCGGCTCTCATCCGAATACACAACGCGCAGAACCGATCCAATTGCATCGGAAAATGAATCAAATTGAACCAATACATTCTTCTCCCTGGATGTTTTCCGATAAACCCGTGTCGGCCCGTTATGCTGCGCAAATGCAATCTCTTCCTGCTGATCCCCGTCAAAATCCCCAACCGAGACCGCCCTCCCCTCCCCATAGACTGCAAATCCGGACCGCGCCGCATAGGAAAAGGTTCCATCGCCATGTCCGAGAAGAAGGAGTCCCCGCCCCGCATCCTGCCGGGGAGTGGACAAAGGATAGGCAAACCAGTTCTGGGACAGAACAATATCCTCGTGGCCATCCAGATTGGCATCCAGCACAACGGGACTGATCCCCGCACTGTACTGCGCCTCGGCAGGCAGTGACTGAAACTCGAAATGATCACCCCGGTTGAGGAAGATGCCGGACGCATAGGTATTGGTTTCAAGAAACTGACCGCTGCCTCTTTGTACAGGAAGGAATTCATGCACCGCCATTGTGCTGAACTGCCGGTGCGAGTCAATACGCAACTGTATCGGCGAGATGACGGCCATCAAATCCGAAAGCATCCGGGAGGGTCTGTAGATGTCCATTTTGGGATCAAGGAACGATTCCAATACATTCGTTCGGCCATTGAAGTTAAAATCTCCGAAATACAGACGCACCGGTGTGCTGCGACCATACCGGTGATTCCATCCCGCATTGGATGCAGCAATATCCAATGCGCCGTCTCCGTCAAAGTCTCCGAGTGCCACGCCTCTCCACCATCCCTTATACGAATCGACTCCAAGGGATTCGGTGCGATCCGTGAACCCATCCGGTCCCCCCTTGAAGATCCGAACCGCTCCCCACTCCGTCGCCAGTACGAGGTCACTGAACCCGTCCCCGTCCAGATCTCCAAATACACTCCCGTTGACGAGTCCAATGCCTTGAAACGGCGCACTGAATTCTGTACTAAGTCCCATTGTGCCTTCCCGATTCAAATAAATCCGGCTATTTGTAGAAATTGGATAGTGACCTGGAATAAAATGTCCTCCTGCAAACAGATCAAGGTCTCCATCCTGGTCAACATCCGCCATGGACAGGGACCCCGGTGCCACCCATCCAAACGACAGTTTTTGATATCGGATTGGTTCCGCATCTTCGTTTACATCGTAGATGTGTATCCGGGACGAATCCTGGAAATGCTCATCGTTAGACTCCCCTGCAATCAGGCGTGTGAGGCCATTGTCCATCGGGTACGCCAGTAATCCGGCTGCATCCCCATGCAGCGAATCCAGGATAGGCCGCCCGTCAAGCCGGAGCATATGTCCGCGTCCTGCCCCTTGCAGTAACTCAAACCGGCCATCTCTATCAATATCCACAGCGGCGAGTGCAGGCCCCCGGCGGCTGAGGTGCCAGGGGAGCAGAGGTTGAAGGGCAAAATCATTATACTCACGCTCCATCAGCGGGCTGAACTCCTGATGGAGTTCGTACATTGGCGTACGTATCTGGATTTCAGGTTCCTCTACGCCGCCCGATTCCTTAATGACATAGAGCCGGTTCCCCTTGTCAACCCGGATGCTGGAGCGTTGACCGAGCGGCCAGGTCACCTCAACCTGACAAGGTTGATTTTTGATTGCAAACACGGCCATGTATTGATTGGAGGAGAGGTAGCTCCCCCCCGCAGACACCTGCTTCGTCTGTTGGGGCAAATCTGCACACTCAACCGTGATCGCTGCTCCTACTCCCGATGTATTGGGAGGCTTCCCCTCCAGAATGACTGCCAGCCGGTCTGCTCCGCCTGTATTGCGATAGACCCCGGGGGGCGCGTTGAATCGGTTTGTCACGACATCCAGATCTCCGTCTCCATCCAGATCTCCCATCGCCATTCCATGCGCAATGTCTTCCTCTTCTCCAAAGCCCCACCCGCCGGGCATATCCTCGAAGGTAAGATCTCTACGACTGCGGAATGCAACATTTTTGAGGGGAAGCGGAGGAAAGTCCAGAATCAGCCCTCTGGCTTCTTTCCATGAGGATACGGAAGACATGAGACGCTGTTCTGTCATTTGTGCATCCAGATCCTGCACATCAAACACATGACCGGTCGTGATGAGAATATCCTCCCAGCCATCCAGATCTACATCTATAAAACTTGTGGCCCAGGACCAATCCGATGCTGCAATCTCCGCAAACCGGGCCAATTCCGCAAACGTGGTGTCCCCCCGGCCAATCATAAGCGTATTCTGCATCTCCTGGGGACGAAACGATTCATCCCCGGGCGGAGATTCAACAGGGATGCGCGTATTGCGCTGACGCAGTTGCATCGAATAGTCACGGCTCAGCATATCGGTGGCAAAAAAGTCCGTGATTCCATCTTTGTTGACATCGGAAAAATCCACGGACATGGTCGCATTGCTAGTCTTGCGGAGCGCGTGGGCCGGCGCACGCCGAAATCTCCCATCCCCAAGTCCAATCCACAATTCATCGGGGCTGTCAAAATCATTGCAGACATACAGGTCTATGACATCATCCCCCGTCACATCGTAGAATTTTGCGGTGAGGGCCCAGCCTCGCGGGATAGATGTCAATGGCACCCCCTCTGTATCCAGAAAGGAGCCGCCCGTCCACGGCATCTCATAGAACTGACCGGATCCATCGTTGAGATAGAGTCCATCGGGCTCCGCAAGTTCACTGCGAATGACCCTTTCACCAATCTGGGTAAATCGGTAATGATTCTGGAATTCCTCCCTTGGTTCCAGTCCATTCTCCTGGAGTACCGCCTCCCATGTAATCGCATTTCGAGGAAGACTGTCCGCCAGTGCGATCCGTTTATATCTGGCAATATAGGCATCCAGGTCTCCGTCCTGATCCACATCCGCCAGAGTGGCTGTCGTACTCGCATAGGAAGAGTGCAGCCCGGCCCCGTTCGCATCACGAATAAATTTCCCCTCACCGGTATTTAGATAGACTGCACCCGGTCCGAAAAACATGGTAAGCAGAAGATCTAAATCATCATCTCCGTCTATATCAACCATCACGACCCCTGCTACAGTCTCCCCGGTTTGATCTAATCCCGACCAGGATGAGATGTCTTCAAATTGCCAATCCCCGAGATTACGGTAGAGCATATCTGGTGCGGTCAGCCTCGCCACATACACATCGGGGAGTCCATCGCCGGTCACATCTCCAATCGCAACCCCGGAACCATGCATCATGTGCCTGTTCCCAACAACTGCATCAAGAGATACCTGATTCTCCGCGGTCATCCCTGATTGCTGTGCAGTTACTTCGGTAAACCCTGCCCTGCGACCTTTCACGTCCAGTTCCCGGTAGCGGAATTCTTCCCCCTGAACCCAGACGGATGTGGAATCTGTGCAACCCGTGATAAGAGACAGAAGAGCGGCTGCGATGAAATAAAGAGGTTTGAGATACATTCGTTTTTTTACACAGTGGTGTGCCGTCCTCTAAAAATACACCGCGCAGCCGAAGCCAGCTATACAAATTCTGCCTGCACCTAAGATTTGAAATTGCTGATACTTTATCTGGAATGAATTCATGGACTTATTGATCGGCATTCCATCTATTTCTGTGTGATTCGAAGCATCTGTACCTCAGGCTCAACGATGACCGTAGTATCTGCCCCGCCCGGCCATGTGACACGCACTTTTTCAATCTCACTGCGTGGAGCCAGCAAGGGGGAAAGGGTATTCTGACTCCAGTACCCGCTTCCTGCAACGACCGCGGTCACAGGACCGAGCGAGCCATCCTGATATTCTGCCCGCACCTTGGCTCCGATGGCCATTGCATTGGCATGCCCAGACTGCAGTTCCACGCGAAGCCCCATCCTGCTCCGTTGATTCTCAAGATGTACGACAGGCCCTGCATTCTGAGTGACCGCCAGATCAAGACGGCCGTCCAGATTAAAGTCTGCCGCAACGGATGCCCGCTGAGAGCCATAAATTTGAATCCCTGACTGCTGTGCAGGCTGTGGGATCAGTTCATGAGATTCATCGGCAAGGAGCAGGAGTCCGCGTCCACTATCCAGACGGGGATAGCCCGAAGCAACTGCAAAAAAGTTCTGACTCAAAAATAAATCCGTTCTCCCGTCCCCATTGAAATCTCCCGGTACCGGCGCAAAAGCAGGAGACCACTGCGCCTCCTCCGCAAGCGGGACCGCCTCATAGTGTTCCCCCCGGTTCATAAACACAGTGGTCCACCAGTGGGTCACTTCGTGCTCCGCGGCTCCGGATAATACCGGGCCAAAGATATCTGCCACCGGGCGTACAGAGAATTCCCTGTACGTTTGAACGCGCTGGCGTAAAGCCGGCAAGGCATGCGTAAGGGCCCGAAAATCCCGCACCAACCCGTAAGCATCCAGATCAGGATTCCACTGAACTTCAAGAAGATCCATGCTGCTGTTCTGATCCAAATCGCCATAATAGACGCGAAGGGAGGTGTTTTGGTCGTAGAGGACGTTTTGCCCCCAATTGGTCACAACCAGATCCAGTCTCCCATCGCCATCAAAATCAGCGGGCGCAATCCCATTCCACCAGCCCGTAAAGTCTGCCAATCCCAGAGATCGTGTCATGCGAACCAACTCCCCCGCTCCGCGATTATGAAATACCTGTACAGGCCCCCACATCGTCGCAAGTGCAAGATCCGTCATCCCATCCCCGTTCAGATCAACTGCGACCGCTCCGGAAACGAGTCCAATATTCTCAAATGGAGCGCTGAGTGCATCATCACGTACCAGTTCCCCATCCATGATCTGAAAAATGCTGCTGCTTGCAGGAGCCGGATACTGGCCTGGAATAAAAGATCCTCCGACAAAAAGCTCCAGAGAACCGTCTCCGGTGAAATCTCCCAGCGCAAGCGGCCCGGGGCTCTCTGCCCCAAACGTATAGGAACTTGCCTTTCCCGCTGCCGATATCCGAATGATCTGAGACGCATCTCCTGCTTCCTCCGGAGTCCGCTCATAGTTGCCCATGGCGGCCCATACGAATCCCGGTACAGCGGCCATTCCGGCGTGATCCCCGGCGGCGGGGCTGCCCAGATACTGCTTTGTTGCAAAGGTTCCGCCATCATTGACCGAGAGTTGCAATCGCTTCCCTTTCCCCCCTCCTAAAATCAGGTCCTCGTCTCCATCAGAGTCCATATCTACGGCAATGAGCGCCGGTCCTCTCTGACTGAGCCTATACGGAAGCAGCGGCTGCCGGGCAAAGTCCGTATAACGGGTCTCCTCATGCTGTAATGCCGTAGTTGAGGCGCGGAACAAGGTCTCAGTTGAGGGGAGATTTGAAGGTCTTCCGGGCGCAGGAGGCGGCTGCGAAATCCAGTACTCGTGATTTGGTGCAACCTCATCAACCCTGCTCAGACCGCCGCCGGGCCAATGCACCTCAATCACCGCACCACTTGCATAGGCAAAGGTGCGTGCAGCATCACTGGAAGAGAGATACTCCCCCCCTGCAATCACCTCCTGGCTCTGCAGCGGTAAACGGTCACTGTCCACGCGTATCACTGCGCCAACCCCTGCAGGATTGGGGGGGAGTCCCTGCAGGCGGACGAGGATCCGCTCCCCCTCTGCATCATTGCGAAATACCCCAGCCGGACCATCCAGACGATTTATGACCACATCCTGATCTCCATCTCCATCCAGATCGGCAAATGCCATACCATGGGCTACATCTGGATTCTCCCCCAGCCCCCACCCGGCCTCAACCCATTCAAATTGGGCATTCCCGATGTTGCGGAATGCGACATTGGGCAGATCCAGATCGGGAAAATCCAACAGGGTTTCCCGCCAGGGACGCCAGGAGGAACGGACTGCAAGCTGCGCATCTGCATCCATCGCATCGTAGGCATGTCCGGTCGTCAGCAGTAAATCCGGCCATCCATCCAGATCCACATCCGTGAATGCACTGCTCCAGGTCCAGCCGCTGGCCGCAACGCCGCTCCAGCGGGCAATTTCGGTGTAGGTGGAATCCTGGCGATTGAGCAGCAGCATATTCTGCATCTCCTGCGGACGGGCACGGATATCTCCCATCACCAGCACTTCAGGCGGGGTCACAAAATGCTGTCGCTGCCGCTCTGTATAGCTGCGACCCAGCATGTCCGCCAGAAAAAGATCCACATGCCCGTCTGCATTGATATCCGCCGCAGTGACCGACATCGTAGATTGGCTGGTCTTTCGCAGTGCGAGCGTGGAAGCGGCCCTGAAAACGCCATCTGCGCTGCCGAACCAGAGGGCATCCGGGCTTTCAAAATCATTGCACACATAAAGATCTGGATACCCGTCCTGATTAAAATCCTGAAATCGTACAGACAGCGTCCAGTGCCGCGGCACTTCGGTCAGCGGATCTCCATGTTCGTCCAGAAACCGCCCCTCTGTGAAGGATCCCTCTGTAAAATTCCCATTCCCATCATTAAAGAAGATCCGATCCGGCTCCGCCAGTTCAATCCGCATCCATCGATCTTGCTGACGAATGAGTGTGTAGTCCTTTGCCCAGTATTCCCGCACCGCAAACGAGTCGGCAGCGGATTCGACGGGTTCTACGACGCGTTCAAAGGTGATCTCTTCCGGGGGCCAGACATCTTTAACCGTCGCTTCTTTGTAGACCCCGATATACAGGTCTAAATCCCGATCTGCATCCATATCGGCCAGTGCAACCGAGGTGGCTCCTCCAGATTGGGGAAGATTGGACCGCTCGGTTTGATCTGTAAAACTGCCCGTCCCGTCATTCACGAACAACTGCACCCCGCTTCCGAGCGAAGTAATCAGCAGATCCAGATCGTCATCTGAATCCACATCCGTGAATACTGCCCCTGTCGCCCTTGGAGAAACAAGGCCTAAGCCCGCCTGGAGTGTGACATCCTGGAATTCCCATGCCCCCAGATTGCGATGGAGTGTGCTGTGATGCTCCATTCCTGCCAGAAAAACATCCGGCAGGCTGTCTCCATCTACATCTCCAATCGCAACCCCTGATCCATTCACCACATGCCGATTGGCTACGAGGGCGGACGCACTGATGTGATTACCGAACGCAATCGCATCGGAGATTTCAGAAAACCCGGTCCCTGTTCCGACAAGAGCCGACAGCGGGCGCACCTGATACCCATCATATACCGTCCATAAGCGCTCTGTCTTGGAACTGCATCCCGCAAGAAAAACTAGACCAACTAGGGCTACACGCCAAGCTGTGCATATGGAGCACCTGGACATCTAGCGCCAACCCTACATTACCCCTGCCTTGAACTCGTTTTCAAGGTAATCGGCAATCTCCCGCAGATAGGCCTCCCGCTCAGCGGTGATGGACACCGGCATCCAGTTTCCACCCACCACGAGTCTGGCCTCATACTCCGCTTCCATACGTGCAGAGAATGTATTTGCATTCCCGCTTGCCCGATTGCGCGGACGTGCATTAATAAACAGGCGTATTCTGGCATCTATATGCCCGGCAGCCTGTTCATCGGCGAATGTGGTCACATCTTTCCATGAGGTTTCCATACGTACATCCTCGGCGGTGTTCACCTCACGATTCATGCGATAGGCATATCTGGTCAGCAGTGCATCCTGAACCGTTGAGACAATATGCCACCGCGCCGACGTGCCAAGATTATAGCGGAACGTATTGTCCGAACTGCGGCCTCCGTCGGAACCTGCCCCGGAGCAGGCACTGAACATTAAAACACAACAAAAAATCCAGCAAATTGACGATTTCATCAGGTTTTTAATTTGAGCGGGTTAGTGTATACAGAAGTGAAGGGGGATAACTCCCTGCATGGTCGCTATCCCCCTTCCGTTCATTGACTAAATGTGTTAACGAGGTCGGTAATGACCCGGATTCGAGTCCCTATACGCAGTCGGCGCTCCTCCTTCGCCTCCGACACCACCGAACGTATAATTCTGCAGACCCAGGGTTTCGAGTTCTTTACCCGGCACCGGAAAATGGACTGGTGTACCCGTAACGAGATCGCCCCATCCTCTGTCGTCGTAGTAGGCCAGCCCTGCTGCCGAATTGATCAGTTCAATCCGGCGTTCGTGCTTCAGTTTGGCCCACAGGCTTGCTGAGTCCAGATGGCTTTGATCATCGGATGGGGAACCGGGATTATCGGATCCCGTAGCGGGATTCATCATTCCACGGCCCACACGCGTCCTGTTGAGCAGTTCCGCAACCTCCGCGGTATTGCCGCCGGTACGCAATAATCCTTCGGCTTTATACAGATCCATTTCCGCCAGGAGTATGTACGGCATGGGCCCTGTTCTGGGATTTCCACTATCCGGATCTTTCAGATAATACCTGTACCGTTTGTGCGAGTGCGATGAGAAATGATAGGTGCCGCGGGCAATGCGGAATGGTTCAAGCCCCTTATCCCCTTCATAGGCAAAATCTGTACCGTCTACCGTTGGATCATTGGCATCACCAACAATACGGCGGTCTGCGGTATGGATATCAAAAAATGTACCTTTCGTTCCGCGCTCATGCACGGGGGTTGCCAACCATTTCTGATAGCCTCCCGACTCATCTGCGGGGCCGATTGTTCGATAATCAGCTCTGGACCAACTTTCCGGTTCCTGAGCATAAAATTTCATGCAATCCCAGGGAGCAGACGGATCATTCACCGGAGCAAAATCCTGGGTGATGCCTGCGTCTGCAAGTCCAATAACGGTACTCCAATCCACCGCTGCACGTTCTGCGGCGCTCCGCGCAACTAAAACGGTATAACGCGCAATAAACGAGTTGATGAGTTTCACCATATCCCCGGAACTTAAATCCAGTCCCCAAATCCATCCATTCAATGAAAATGAGTTTGATGCGGCGATATCACGTGCTGCCTCCAGCATCTGGATTGCCGCTTTGTTTACCTCCTCATACTTCACCAGATCAAGTTCATCGGTCTCCAGATCCACGGTCTCATCAAAAATAAACCCCTGATCAAAGTACAGAGACACCGTCCCATGCATTAATCCCTGATTCATTTTTGCAAATGCCTTCAATGCCGCCGTATTATACCCCTCACGGGTGAATATGTTATTGTCTACACTTTCCTCTTCTTCTGCCCGGGCGATTGCCTGGAGTGCATCGTTTGCATTTGAAATACCCCGGTAGTTGCTGAACCAGGGGGTCTCTACTGAACCACGGTTCGCATACGTTGTAGTATTCGGCCAGGCACGCCGGGGCTCCTCGGACATATCCCGCATCCCCCAGTTTCCCCAGGAACACGACATCTCATCTGCCATAGTTGATAACAGGAATGCACCGGCACCACATGTCTGCGTGCCATTCCAGAAATTTGAGAATGTACCTCTTACCAGGTTGACGACATCTCCCGGCTGCGAAAATGCAACCGTTCTGTCTGGGTTGTTGGGGTTTTCTACGGCCAGGTCCTGGCATCCGATCACGGAGATCGAAAGGATTCCGATCAGTGCGTATGATGTGAATTGTTTCATTAGATTGAGATTTTCGGTTATCATTTTCGCCCTCATCTAAAATTGGAATTCCAATTTCGCCCGAATTGTTCGGAACGGGGGATAACTGTAATTATCAACACGATAAAGTGTCGGGTCATCGCCATCTCCCACCTCAGGATCAAATCCGGAATAACTTGAGAAGGTCAGTAAATTGCGCCCGATAATGCTTGCCGACAGGGAGTGCAATACATTACCGAAGACACGGGAAAGCTGCTGGCGGTTGAGTGTGTATCCCAGGGAGAGTTCACGCAACTTCAGATAGGATCCATCCTCTACGAAATGATTGACCAGTGAATTCGTATTGTAGAGCGCTGCGTAGTACACCGTGGATTTCTTCATGCTCTCCTCTTTCCCTCTCTGGTCCTGATCTGAATTACGACCATCACGATACCCCCACTGCTTCGTGGCGTTGTAGACATCTCCGCCGATCTGGGCTCCCCATAACATATACAGGTGAACCCCTTTGTAGCGGAATGTGGTGTTGAATCCAACATTAAAACTTGGCAATGTATTTCCGATCTGAACCTGATCGGTTTCATTCTCTTCGTCGTAATACTTGATCGGCAGCCCCCAGCCGTAACTGGCATCTCCAACCTCAACCATGGTTCCCCAGAGATCATCTTCCCCTCCAAGGGTACCGTCGGGGCCTGCACCGCTGGCATAGGTGTTCCCCTCACCAACGGCAACTACATACCCATCATCGTTCACATCAAAGAAACTTGCATCAACATCAGCCGGAAGATCAGCAAGATCTCTGATCAGTTTTGCCCCGTACATAGCCCCCAGAGTCTCCCCGTTTCTGAAATAGAACAGTCCTCGAGGCCCTCCCAGATAAGGATTGGATTCAAATTCGGTGATTTCCTGACGAGTCCGGTCAAAAATGGCACCAATCTCCAGAGACATATCCCGGGAACTGTATACACTCGCATTGACACTCGCCTCAACGGTATTCGAAGACAGGTTACCTGCATTGCGCCACTGGCTTCCAAACCCTGTATATCCGGGAAGCGGTGTAGCAAGAAGCAGATCTTCCACCGTGGTGTTCGCATACACTAATTCAATGAAGATCCGGTCCATGACCCCTACGTCTATTCCGAATTCCGCCTCTGTCTGCAATTCCGGCTTCAAGGAGGCATTCCCCAATCTTGATTTGGAAAGCTGGCCGTCACCGAGAGACAGGACCTCATACTGCGCCTCAAACCTGGGCCGGCCTCCAGCTGTCCCGATCGAGGCACGCAACTTCAGTTCGGAGATCGGATTGTCCGCGGGCCAGAATGTCTCCTCAGAGACCCGCCATGCACCGCTTGCACGAAAATAAGGCTGCCACCGCTCTTCGGAACCGAAGAGCGAACTGCCGTCGTAGCGGAAGAAAATATCCGCAATGTATTTATCCTGATAATCCATTCCCGCGGTTGCGTAATACCCTTCTGAACGAACGGTCCGCCTGTCACTGCCTATATACCTCTCACCACTGTCATCCTCGGCAAACCGCTTCACATTGGAGAGATCCAGAATTCCTGCCGTCACCAGATTAAACCCAACGACATACTCATAATGGTCATCAAAGTCTTCTATCTGCGCTTTCAACTGACCGCGGGTCGTAAAATCCCCGAACCGCTTGCGGAAAGATGCCGTCACGTCATAATTAATGGCCTCAGCAAGAACATTTACACGCTCAACCCGACCAAGGTTAATTGAGGACGTACCAATAGATTCAAAGCCGATATCAGCGAATTCTATCTCGTCTCTATCTGATCGATCATAACTGAAATTGCCCTCAAGATCCACCCACTCAAAGGGGCTCCAGCGGGCGCGGAAATTGCCCAGAAGCCTTGACCGGTCATTTTTGATGTCCGTATTTTCAATGATATAAACCGGATTCTCTTCAACCGAGAGCGGGTCCGCCTGAATCTTCAAATTGCCCTGTTCATCTCTGGCCCCGAGATTGACCAGCGGACTCGTAAACATCAATCCAAAGAAAGGATTGAAGAACGAATTCGAGTTCAGGTCCGAGTTAATATTATCATTCGTGCTGTTGGAATAGAATCCGGATGTGGACAGGTTCAGATTGGGGCGAATTCGATGATCCAGATTTACACGGATACTTTTCCGCTCAAGCCCTTCAAGCCCTTTGATCGCCCCCTGCTCAACGACATTTGTGAACGAGGCCAGAAAGTTTGTCTTGGAACTGTTCTGGGTAACACCGACATAATTTGTCCAGGTGTTTCCCGGATCGAAGAATTCTTCAAATGCGTTATACAACTTCCCCTGATACGGCTTATCAAAGAAAGCAGCACCGTGAGGGTTGGTCTCCTGAGCGGCTCCCGGACCGTACCCGTTAGGCAGACAGGTCTCACAATTATTGATTTCTCCCGCAGAATTCAAGATATTCCCAGACGCATCAACCTGATAATCATGGGAGGTATTGGCTTCCAGGGTTTTCGCAACACTGCTGAATCCAAACTCGTTCCGGACGGTTACCCGTGTCTGGTTCAGGGGAGTTGAGGAGCCGCGCTTGGTCGTGATATTGATTACACCATTCTGGGCTCTGGAGCCGTAGAGCGACGATGCCGCCGCTCCCTTGACGATCTCAATATTTTCAACATCCAGGGCATCAATATCAACCTGGTTTTGCCCAAGAACAACGCCATCAACAATGTAAAGGGGCTGGTTACTGCCGGTGATACTGGTTGTACCGCGCAGCCGCACATTCACAGCATCTCCCGGCGCACCGCTTGAAGCCTGAACAGCGACTCCGGCCACTTTCCCCTGAATAGACGCAACCGGATTGGATGCAGGTGCAAGGGTGATGTCTTCGGAATCCACCTGGCTTACCGTGAACGCCAACTTTTTCTTTGGTGTTGCTTCCGCAACCCCGGTGACAACAACATCATCCAGTTGCAGGAAATCCACCTCCAGGGTAAAGTCCTCTGTCATGATCCCCTCACTGACCGTGATCGTTCGGACCTGCTCCACGAAACCGATGTAACGAGCGGTTAACTCCAGCGCCTGCCCGACATTTTCGGCAGGAAGCTGAAATGAGTACTCCCCGTCAATATCAGTGGAGGCACCGATCACCAGCGACTCAACGAGTACGTTCGCTCCAATGAGCGGCTCACCCGTGTCATCGGTGACTGTACCGGAAATGATGCTCTGAGCATTTGCCAATCCCGGCAGCAGCAAGATGCAGAAAGCGAGAAAAAAATGTCTTTTCGTCATGAGATCTTCAGTATTTATGAGTGGAATGCCTCCACGATGAAGCCAAAAAGGACCATCTGGAAGGATTTAACGGTAAAGATACGAACTTCTGAACAATTATGCACAAGTACATCGCACTTTGGGTTGATCTATCTGCGTTCCCTGATGTTCCATTCCCCGACAGGGACACAGCAGAAACCTGCAGGCAAACTCATCCAGAGTCCGAAGGGACTGTAACGCCGTTCGTCAAAAACCGCACAAACCGTATCCGGTTACTGTCCCGGAATTGCTCAGGTGCGCCTTTCATGTGTTACAAGACGGCGTTACAGATCCCCGCCGTACTCTGTATCTTATTCCATGCACGTATGTTGAACAGGTGCGGAATGCAAAACGTTCCCTTCGGTTCAGGGCATGGTGCTGTGAGGCGTTTGTTGCACCATGGACCTTCCATTGATTTTTCAGCAGACTGAGCATCAGCACAAATTCAAGGACAGTGACCAGCCCGGCAGAAGGGCACCGTCCGGCGTTGCAGGGTCTGGTTGACTGCTTGAAAGTTCCCCTTCATCCCTTTGGCGAATCGTCTCAGACCTTCTCCCGGGCCTTCCCGTCTCTGCCGCTTTCTTCGGACCGTGCCGCAGGATCAGCCGACGGCCTCCAGGTTTCTGTTCCGTCACCTTTCAACCGGTGGATTGAGGTGTCCAGAATTGTTCTTGCATGCCCCTCTGGTGTACCTTTGTTCATGGATACCAGACGCGCCGCCAGACTTTGGTTAACAGGCAGGATTCCGTGCACATGTTTTTGACTGGACAGAGGCTGCCATTTTCGGTCGCAGCCACCATTCCGGAAAATTCCGCCGCTGCAGGCTCCTGTCGGCCATCTGGCCGGATTTGATCCCTGGAAATGGATATGAAGATCGCCCATGAGCAACGAAATTTGTACGAGTCACTTCAAAATTGACACGTTATCACGGGGAATAACCCGCGGATCAGTCGTATATTGGAGTCCCTAGTGAAAAGCCTGTTACTTCATGCAATGGACTGAGCGTCCCATCAAAAATTCTGCGGTTGTGCAGACCCTCGGCGAGGAGTTGAATTCGCTGCCCGAACCGCTGACGCGCTTCCTTGTCCTGCGCGGCATTGACTCACTGGATGCCGCACGGGATTACTTTCGGGCAACCAGAGAGAATCTGACAGATCCCCGCCTGCTGGCGGAGGTGGACCTGGCGGCAGAACGGATTGCCCGCGCCATCACGGAAAAGGAGAAGGTGCTGGTCTACGGCGACTTTGATGCGGATGGGGTCACCTCCACGGCGCTCCTGCTGCAATTCCTGCAATCCCACGGAGTTGCAACCGAATCCTATATCCCGCACCGGCAGGAAGAAAATCATGGATTTCATGCAAGCGGAGCAGACTTGGCACACGCAGGGGAATGCTCCCTGATCATTGTCGCCGACTGTGGCACCAACGATGAAGAAACCGCACAGAAAGTACAGGAGGCCGGGATAGATCTCATTATCTGCGACCATCATGAAAATGAGGGCAAATCCCCCGTCTGCCGCGCACATGTAAACCCCAACCGGAAAGAGTGCACCTACCCGCTAAAAGATATTTCTGCCTGTGCGCTGGCCTACAAGATGATCCAGGTCACCCTTGAGGTACTCGGCAGGCCCGCCCACCTTGCAGATGACTACCTTGGGCTGGTTGCCATCTCCACGGTGTGTGATGTCATGCCGCTGATCGGAGAAAACCGCATCCTGGTACGGGAAGGATTAAGCCTGCTTCGCACATCAAAGCACCCCGGGCTTACCTCCCTGGTATCTGTTTCAAGACGCAATCAGGAGTATCTGACCTCTTCCGATATCGGAATGCAGCTGGGACCCCGGCTCAATGCGGCCGGGCGGCTGGCCCATGCAGACGAAGCGCTGGCACTGCTGATGACAGAGACGGAAGGGGAGGCAAAGGAACTCGCCAAGCGGCTTGACGAACTCAATAAATCCAGAAAAGCGCGTGCAGCAGAACTGCGCCCGGTGGCCGGCAAACTTGCCCGAACACAATTGGCCGGGGAGCACACCGGCGCTCTGGTGCTCTACCATCCGGACTGGCATCCCGGCATCCTGGGATCCGCCGCATCCCAAATGGTCCAGGAGTTTACCCGCCCCGCGGTGATGCTGACCGATGTCCCCAATTCGGACGGGGAAGACGTGTTCGGAAGTGTACGCACCTGCGGCGATATCCATATCCTGAAAGCCCTGACCGGCTGTCAGGACCTGCTGACCCATTTTGGAGGCCATGCAAAAGCGGCAGGTCTCACGCTCAAAAAAGAGAACATCCCCCTCCTGAAGGCACAGCTCAACACCGAAGTGCTCACCCAGATGGGCGATCAGCCGTTTGAAGCCTCTCTTGAATATGATGCCAAATTACTCATGGAGACGATCCCGGGGAAATTTGAACGTGTCCTTAAAATGTGTCAGCCCTTTGGTAAAGGGAATGAGGCTCCCCTCTTTCTTATGGAAGACCTGCGCCCGCTGTCAGTCCGCCTGCTAAGTGGCGGGCATCACCTGAAAATGAACCTGCGGGACCCGAATTCGTCCACGACCATGGATGCCATCGGCTTCCGGCAGGGACAGCACTACACCACCGCAGAGGAAGCCCGCGTACAAAAGACGGGCATTGACATCCTCTGCCATGTAGAAGAGAACCGGTGGAACGGACGGGTTACCACCCAACTCCGCATTGAAGCACTCCGTGCACATCCCCAGTCATTATGAGAATTCTTGTCTGTTTTTTGTTGGCGGCTTCTTTTGCCTGCTCTGCCGAAGCGCAGCTCCCCGGCCCGGCCGAGTTTCTGGGCTACACATCTGGAGCGGACTTTACGCCCCATCACCGGGTCACGGATTATGTCCGCCATATCGCAGACAATTCAGAAAATGTGATCCATGTTGAATATGGCCATACGTACGAAGGCCGCCTGCTGCAATACGTGATCATCTCTTCTGTGAACAATCTTGCAAATCTTGAAGAAATTCGTACAGCAAACCTCCAGCACACCGGACTCCTGGAGGGAACCCCGGATCGGAAGATCCCCGTACTGGTCTGGCTCAGTTATAACGTTCACGGGAATGAATCCGTGGGCACCGAAGCTGCTTTGGAAGTCATTCATACACTGGCTGGCAGCACAGACAGTACGATCTCTGCATGGCTCGAAAACACCATCGTCATTATTGATCCATGCCTCAACCCGGATGGGCGGGACCGCTATGTTCATTTTTACCGGCAGACACGGGGGCAAACGCCAAATATTCATAAAGAAGCCCGTGAACACGCAGAGCCATGGCCCGGCGGGCGAACCAACCACTACTACTTTGACCTGAACCGGGACTGGGCCTGGGGGACCCAGACTGAGACACGGCAGCGATTGCCACACTACAATCGCTGGATGCCCCATGTTCATGTGGACTTCCATGAGCAGGGGGTAAACAGCCCCTATTATTTCGCCCCCGCCGCTATCCCGTACCACAGGTATATCACACCATGGCAGCGTGAACTTCAGGACATGATGGGCGCCAATCATGCCCGATACTTTGATGAACAGGGGTGGCTGTTCTTTACCAGACAGGTGTTTGACCTGTTCTATCCCGGCTATGGGGACACATGGCCCATCTTCAACGGTGCAATCGGAATGACGTACGAACAGGCGGGGTCCGGACATGCCGGACTGGGAATCCTTACCGCAGAGGGAGACACCCTGACGCTTGATGACCGGATTGCACACCACTACACCACAAGCCTCTCTACCATTGAGGTGGCTGCAAATGAGCGGGAGCGGATTGTAGATGAGTTTGCCCGGTATTTTAGCCCCGCAACAGTTCATGCTCCCGGAACCGCCGCCGCGTACCTGATCCGCCATGCGGATCAGGCAGACCAAGTCCGCACTATCTCAAGCCATCTGGACCTGCTCGGGATCACCTACGGCTTTGCCACCGCCACCGGCAGACGGGACGCGTTTGCCTATTCCACAGGACTCCGGGAAGAACTGCAAATTGAACCTGGAGATCTTGTCGTTCCGGTTGCGCAGCCGAAGGGGGTGCTGGCCCGCGTCCTGTTTGAGCCGGAGCCGGAACTGGAAGACTCCCTCACGTATGACATTACAGCCTGGGCCCTGCCGTATATCTATGGTGTGGAAGCCTATGCACTTGATCACGAAGTCACCTGGGATACCACCGCAGCCACACCACCACACCCTGTACCCCCGTCTGCCCCCGTTGCTTATCTCGCAGAATGGAAAAGTTTTGAGGATGCGCGGCTACTTGCAGATCTGCTGCAGAGAGGCGTGAAAGTGCGCTACACCGAAATCCCGTTCTCCATTCATGACCAATCCTACGACGCAGGAACCCTGATCATGACACGCGGAGGTGCCGGGGCAGCCTTTGATTCTCTCGTCATTCAGAGTGCACGCCGCACCAGACAACCGGTGGATGCCGTCACGACAACCCGCGTCACCGAAGGGGTCGACTTTGGTTCCGGGGATGTCGTCTTCATCCATCCTCCGCGCGTTGCCATCGTTGCAGGTGCACCGATCAGTCCCTATAGTCTTGGACCATTGTGGCATTTCTTTGATGAACAGCTGGAATATCCGGTCACCCTCATTGATCACGATGATTTCGCCAGCCTTTCGCTCACCGGATACGATGTGATCATCCTGCCCTCCGGCAGCTATGGTGACATATTGGACGAGTCCCGGCTGGAAGAAGTTCATAACTGGATCCAGGATGGCGGGCGGCTGATCGCCATGGAAAGGGCGGCGGCGTTCCTTGCAGGCAAGGACGGGTTCGGTTTACAGCGTAAGTCAGACGGGGAAGAGGACACCGATTCCCTGAACACGCAGCGCCGACCCTATGCCGAGCGTGACCGCCACGAGATCACACAGGATATCCCGGGGGCCATCTTCCGTACAGAACTGGACACGACCCATCCGCTGGCGTTTGGGTATCCGCGGGATTATTTTACCTTGAAGGTCAGCCCGCGTGCATTTTCGTGGCTGGAAGACGGATGGAATGTCGGAATCCTCGGGGAAAACAGCCTCGTGGCAGGCTTTGCAGGTGCGCAGGCACTTGGGCCTCTGGAGGAATCCCTGATCCTGGGAATGGAATCCATCGGGAGGGGCGAGGTGATTTATTTTATTGACAACCCCATTTTTCGCGGCTTCCACTACCACGGAAGGCTCCTGCTGGCAAACGCCGTTTTTCTGGCAGGACAGCGCAGCGTAGCGGCATTCTAAAGCAAGATGACACGCGGGTGCATTCTTCTGTGCTTGCTTCTGAGTTGTATGTGCACTGATCGTGCATACGGCCAGACTCCTCCACTCAAGGGAGTGGTCTGGGATGCACCTGCACCTCCGACGGTTCAGGACCTTCTGGAAATCCACGAGGCCGGTGTAGAAGCCGTCCGCCTGCCCCTTATTACGGAAACCAACCTGCTCCGTGTGGCGGATACTCTCGGGCTGCGGTTGTTCCAGGATCTTCCTGTCCATTTCCTGCCTGCGCCTGCCCTTCTTGACACGCTTGCGTATGCGAAAAACCAATTAAACCTTGCCCGCCAGACCTATCACCTGTACCCGTCCGCCCATTATTACGGAGTCTCAACCAAAAGCGATACCAGCGATCCGCAGGCCTGCGAGTATTTTCGCGAACTCGCTGCACTAGCACCGGAACTTACACTCTACTACACATCCGCGTTCATCGTCAATGACCGATGTTCTTCTTTGGTTGATCTGGTTCTGCTGGACCTGCGCAAGGAATCTGACCCTGCTGCTGCGCTAGAGGAGTGGAGTCACCCCGCGCCGGTTGGTATTGCGAGTGTTGGGCAGAAGGTTGATCCCGCCGAATTTGGTCTGCACCGGCCCCACTCGCCAGAATCGCAAGCCCGCTTTCTGGAAAATCACCTGCCGCGACTGCTTGAGAGTCGTGTACGCGTTATTTTCGTTTACCGGTGGCAGGATGGCGGCACGGCCTCGTCCCAGTGGGGGCTGACGGATGCATCAGGTCAGGCACGGCCCGCGCTCAGTGTGCTGCGGGGGATCTATACGGGTACGCAGCAGATGTTTGCATTTAACTTTGGAGACCGGCCTCGCCGGAGCACTCCCTGGCCGCTGATCCTAAGCTGGATCACCTGCCTGCTCATCGCTCTCTTGAACCTGTGGTATAACCGGTTTTCTGGCCTGATGTGGATGTATATTGCGAATCCATACATTAACATGGACACACTTTACCGTAAAAGTGTGCTTCCACCAGATGTCTCACTGCTTTATGTTATTGCGCAGGGGATTCTGCTCTCTGCCGTGGTCGTGGTCTTAGTTGAGGCCTTTCACGACCTCCGTCTGATTGAGGCAATTGCTATACGAATGAGTCCTTATCTCCTTGAGCAGATTTCCAATCTGACCGCCAACTACTACCTCCTGATTCTCGTTGTGATTGCGGTCTATCTGATCATTAACCTGATTTCCTACTCAATCGCTGCATTAATCGCACAGCAACTGCAGGGAATCCCTGCGGAGCATTTTTTCACCATCAGCGCCATGAATCATACTCCGCTGGGGGCAATGCTGCCGTTGACCATGATTGCCCCGGGACTCAATCACGGACAGTCTGAGATACTGCCACTCCTTCTTGCCGGCAGCTGGGCTTTCCTGAGTGTCTACTGTATCATCCGCGGTGTGCGAAGTTTTACGACGCTGAGCCGCGGCGGACTGTTCAACAGCGGAACCTTCGGTCTGGTCTCCGTCCCCTTGCTGCTGCTTGCAGGTTTCACACTGGCGCTCTGCCTCCCATACACACGGGAGTACATCATCTTCTGGTGGAACCTAGTCTTCAGGGCGTAGCTGCCGAGCCCGTCAGTTCCGCCCACACGCAATCTGCAAAATCATAGAACGGCTGCTTTGCGTGAAACCAGCCAAAATGCAAAACAAACGGGGTCACCTTCAGCCGGTCATGTTTTCGGAGCACCGTCGTGGCCAGTCGCATACAGAATGTTCGAATCCGGGGATTCTTGATCCCCCGGATTTCATAAATAAAGCGATCCGTATAATAGTCACACAGGATCCGCTCAAATGTATCTGTGTGCTCGGTCATGCCCCGAATATAATCCAGTTGAGGACTGTTTGCCCCCTGATACCAATGATAGACGGGGAGTCCCATACGACTCATCGCCATCGCCAGACTCCATTCGCAGGACTCTTCTGTACGTCCTTCCAGGAGCCTTGTACGGAAATGCGTTTCCGAGGCACGCGTATGAAACTCCGCTGCCGATGCACATACGGACTGCGTGACTTTTGTGTCTGCCGCATACATCATGCCCGCCTGTACGCGAGGCAGATGCGTCAATCCGAAACGCTTCAGTGTACGCCGGCGGCGGTTGCGAAAAAACTCCAGAATGACACCGGCATTCTTGGGACCGCCAAAATAAAAATCGGCCCGCTCAAGTCCAGTCGCAGTAAAGGGATAGACCGAGAGTTGGGTCCAGAGGGAGTCAGGATTCCGGCACCAGATCATGTCACTGTCCACATAGAGACTGCGCTCCCACGGCTTGAATTCGTGGAGATGATGCTTAAATCCGTTGATGGAGCAATTTCTGTCCGGCAGTTTCTTCACAAGCGTGAAGATGTCCGTCAGACCATTACGCCGAAGAAGTTCAGTATGTGCGTCTGTGCAATAGAGCGCTACGGGGCGCACATTGTCATAGCGGCGGAGGGTCGTAACCGAAGCAATTGCATGCCGCAAATACGCCTCCTTCCCGTAGGTATGCAGAACGTATCCTTCTGTTGTCACAAAGAAATAGGATTAAATCTGCCCTAAGATACGCCTGCCTGCGCTATTGGTCAGTTTTTGGGATGAATTGTTGTTCCACTGAATGAGGTTGCGCAATAAACAAGGTATCCAGCGAATGGAGAATGACCATTTTCGGATCCAGGAAAACCGGTAACGAGGCATGCAAACCCGAAATTAACCGCTTAAAATGACCCAAACCCAGTCACACACAATAAGCAAGCACGGGATATCTCAGATATTGGGAATACCTCTGTACCGGGAAGTCCGCTTCCAGAATGGATACGGAATGGACTTTTCGGACGAAAAGGCAGTGACTTTTTTCTCTACACTAAAACGCTCACCAGAGCACTGATCCCGGCGACCAAAATGCCCCCGAGTGCAATCCCCACTCCAACGATCCAGCGTATAATCCGGGTTTCGGTAGCATTCATCTCACCGCGCAAGTCACTTAATTCAACGCGGACAGATTCGATCTCAACGCGGACAGATTCGATCTCACCGCGGACAGACTCTATCTCGACACGTAAAGCACCTGTTTCGGTGTTCACATCGGCTCTCAGATCTTTTATTTCACCGCGTACAATGTTAATCTGATTATACACAAAATCCTTGGTTGCAGGGTCCTTACCCTGTTGCGAAAACGCATCGGCAACGGCATCCACGATGGCTTCGGCATATACCTCGGCCTGTTTCCTGTCAATCCCCGATTCGGAGAGCCTGCGGGCAATTGAGAGCGTATTGATCCTATGATTTGAAAGCATGCGAATGTATATGTGCTTTTATAATTTTGGTTCCAAGTCTGCTGCAGATCCCCTTTTCATTCTCCGTCTCCACTGCCCTGTATCATGACATGGCAACCCTGTTGCCTGCCTGCGGTTGATCTTCCCCTCTGCCCACACTCCCTGTCACGGCGCTCCGCGGCACTGTGCTATTCCGCCGCTGCAAGTTTTTTGCACAGACCTAAACATAAGCATCCCCCTGCAAAATCCCACGATCACACATAATAGCTTGCTTCCCGCTACATTAAAACGCTCACCAGTATACTGATCCCGGCAGCCACAGTGCCCCCGAGCGCAATCCCTACTCCAATGATCCAGCGTATAATCCGGGTTTCGGTAGCATTCATCTCACCGCGCAGGTTGCTCAATTCAACGCGAACAATCCCTATTTCGGTGTTCACATCGGCTCTCAGATCTTTTATTTCACCGCGTACAATGTTGATCTGATTATACACAAAATCCTTGGTTGCAAGGTCCTTGCCCTGTTGCGAAAACGCATCGGCAACGGCATCTACAATGGCCTCGGCATATACCTCGGCCTGTTTCCTGTCAATCCCCGATTCGGAGAGCCTGCGGGCAATCGAGAGCGTATTGATCCTATGATTTGAAAGCATGTGAATGTACGTATATGTGCTTTTATAATTTTGGTTCCAGGTCTGCTGCAGATCCCCTTGCCATTCTCCATCTCCACTGCCCTGTATCATGACATGGCAACCCTGCTCCCTTCAGTTGCTTCCCCTTTACCCACATTCCTTGTCACGGCACTCCGCGACACTGTGGCTATCCTGCCCCTGCAAGTTTTTTGCACAGACCCCAAACATAAACATCCCCCTGCAAAATCCCACTATCACATATAATAGTTTGCTTCTCTCTACATTAAAACGCTCACCAGCATACTGACCCCGGCCACCCCAATGCCTCCAAGCGCAATTCCTACTCCAATGATCCAGCGTATAATCCGGGTTTCGGTAGCATTCATCTCACCGCGCAGGTTGCTTAATTCAACGCGGACAGACTCTATCTCAACACGTAAAGCATCTGTTTCGGTGTTCATGTCGACGCGAAGATCTTTTATCTCACCACGTACAATGTTGATCTGATTATACACAAACTCCTTGGTTGCAATGTCCTTGCCCTGTTGCGCAAACGCATCAGCAACGGCATCTACGATGACTTCGGCATATACCTCGGCCTGTTTCTTGTCAATCCCCGATTCGGAGAGCCTGCGGGCAATCGAAAGCGTATTGATCATATGATCTGAAAGCATGTGGAGGAAACACGTATATGTGCTTTTATAATTTTGGTTCCAGGTCTGCTACAGATCCCCTTGCCATTCTCCGTCTCCACTGCCATGTATCATGACATGGCAAGCCTGCTACCTGCGGTCGATCTTCCCCTCCACCCACACTCCTTTTCACGGCGCTCCACGACACTGTGCTATTCTGCCGCTGCAAGTTTTTTGCGCAGACTTTTCATGAACGCATCAAAGCCGCGCTTACGCACATACGTCTGAAACGAAATGGAATAGCCCTCTACGGTCCCGACATCGTCAATGATGATGTCATACAGCCACCACGTATCATCCTTTCGGTGCAACCGGTACAGCACATCTACATCGGCCTCCCGTATCTCCGCAATGGTACTCACAGATGCCTTATTATCACGAACTTCCACAGACCTGATGGTGACCGGGGCCTCATAAACAGACAGGTCCCCCAATGACTGCGAACGCACAATCTCGCCAAAAACTGCAATAAAATCCTGACGCTGCTCCGATGAGAGATCCTCGTAGTAGCGACCAAGCGAACGCCTCCCCATCTCTTCAAAGTCAATCTGATCATTGATCAGCGAGCGTGCAACCTCCCGCATGGCCGGATCCTCCTTCATCCCGCGAATTGCGGCCTTGATCTCCTTGTCACGCTGCGTGACGAATGCACGGACCTCTGACTCTGCATCCTGTGCCACAACCAGAGGTGTCCAAAGTATCAGGGCAACCAATATCAATAGAAAATTTGATTTCATTGTACTGTTATTCAAAAAATGAATCCATTTCACGCGTAAGCAGACCGGCATCTGCCAGAAGTTTCAGGATGGCCATATTGTAGCGGCTGACGGCTTCATAGTACTCGGCTTCCAGTGTTAGGTTGGCCTGTACCGCTTTCACCAGATTTTCGGTATCTCCCAGATCCAGATCAAAATTGATCTGTTCGACACGAAGCCATTCCTTGCTGACTGCCAGGGAGCTGTCCATGGCCGCTAGTGCCGCCTCCTGAATGATCACTTTTCGCCATGACTGTTCCAGTTCGGCAAGGATCCCCTGTTCCGCTGCAATGGCCAGATACTGCACGGCATTGTGCTGGGCCTCCGCCTCCGCAACCCGTGCCCGGGTCTGTTTGAAATTCAATTTCTGGAGCAAACCAAACCCTGTCCGGGCACTTGTTCGCCGAAATCCATCACTGATATATGGATTGGGTTGTCGAAACCGGTTGGATGCACCGCTGACGCTCAGGGTTAACCCAAATGCAGTTTGCGGATAATAGTCTGCTTTCTTAACACGGATGAGTGCATCGGTTGCGGCCAGTCCCGCCGTTGCCTGAAGGATTTCCGGGCGATGTCTGAGTGCCTTCTGCTGATAAAACTCCAGACTCTCCAGAACGAATGTCAGGGGTTCAAGGGCATCCTGCACCGGAACTATGCGGATAGAATCGGCAGCCATCAACTGGCGGCGCAGTGCAGCGTGAGCACTCTGGCGCTGCTGGTTAACCTCCACAATGCGCCGCTGATACTCCTGCTCTGTAATGAGCACCTCATAGCGGTCCGCATCATCAACATCCGGGTCTCCTTCCTGAAGCAGGCGGTCAATCTCATCCATGGCCATCTTAACGACATCTCCTGCCCGATCAGCGAGCCGTTGCAGTTCATTGGTAAGCAGAACATTGTAATAGAGTCCTGCCGCACGCAATGATGCACGCATGATCGTCTCCTGTGCCCGGGCATCTTCAAGAACTGCACCGGCGGAAGCGGCCTCTATCGCCCCCCCTAACGCTCCCCATGTGTAGATGGGTTGCACGAACGACACCTCTGCCTGCGCAAAGGGGCGAAGATTACTGTAGTCATTTCGAACTGCGGGATCCAGGTACAACTCATCATTGGGGGTTCCATTGGGATTTTCAATTCCCGGCACGACGGCCAGGGCACTGGATGCACTGGCATCCGGAAGGACGCGGCTGCTTCGTGCCAGTGCATGGCGTGCATCGGCCCGGCGTACCTCAAACAGGGCGGCCCGGATATCCGGGCTGACCTGAGCGGTCTCTTCAAGAACGGTCTTGAGGTCTATCCGTAATGTATCTGATGGAGTCTGAGCTGCGACACCGGCCACGACCAGACCGCACACACATACCATTCCAATTTTATGGATCATCTTGAATATGAGGCCGCAACGCAGCAGTCTACATTATGAATGCTGACGCGTGATTTATAGCCAAAGGGAATCATATATGTAGACGCTTCTCCCGGCGAAAAGGTAGCATAAACATCTGTCAAACGCCATACTGCAAATATTGGATCATTCCAAAAAACAGGGGCATCCCCTTTTGGTGATCAGGGTTCGTACATTGCCGATCATGTCTTTTCTCATTCGACCAGAGGGAACAACATTGGTTCTTAACGGATATACAGGATTTGAGGTGGCTTTAAGTGTCTATATTTTGCACCGAAAACGCTTAGGCTGACCGCTGTTATCGGTCACAGTCATTAGAACCATCATATTGAGTATGGATAGCAGCAGGTTGCATCTCCCTGATTTATTAATTAAAAATTTTCGGGGGATCGGCCATCTTACAATTAGAAATTTAGGGCGTGTTACCCTCATTGCCGGCCTAAATGGTGTCGGTAAGACGACTGTTCTGGAGGCAGTCCGTGTATTCGCATCTCGCGGGCATCATGATATGTTCCGAGAGTTACTTCACTCCAGAGAAGAATGTATGGAAGCTCTCGATGAAGATCAAGACCGTCTTCTATTTCCAGATTACGGAACTCTGTTCTTCGGAAGAAATGCCACGCATCATAAAAAAGCATCTGTCGGCCCGGCTTCCAGCCAAGATTGTCTCCGTATTGAGACGGTTGGCATAAATGATTTACCCGAGCCGCAGCAGGAACTGTTCTCCAGATTTCATCTCGAGGCTAGTCAAGCCCTGAGAGTTGGATATCGTAACGCGGCATTTGTACTCCCGTGGCTCACCGAAATACCCGGTCTGAGAGGGGCCGATCTACCTACTCCCATACCCCGGGCGTTACGACGAACAAGGCTTAGTGCAAAGGATATGCCTAGTCCTATAAACTGCGAATCACTGGGCCCCGGCCTTCTAGATAATCCTACGTTAGCAGGTTATTGGGATAAGATTGCACTCACTCCACAAGAAGACCTTGTATTAAAGGCTATAAATCTAACCGGGCAAAAGATAGATCGTGTCGCAGTGATCGAAGATAGCACCCAGTTTCGCAGATTTGGTCGTCGGATTACCGTCAAGCTGCGTGACCATGTGCAACCTGTTCCGCTAAAGAGCCTTGGTGATGGTATTCGTCGCTTATTCGCAACCGGCCTTGCATTGGCGGTTAGCCATGATGGTTTTCTGGTCATTGACGAAGTAGAAAATGGAATTCATTATTCCGTTCAACAGAATTTTTGGAGCATGGTATTGAATGCTGCAAAGGAGTATAACGTTCAGGTTCTGGCTACAACTCACAGCTTTGATTGCATTAGAGCATTTGCAAGTGCTGCCAACGAAATTGAAGGACCGAATTGCGCCCTGATACGTCTGGAGGGGAAGAATGGCGATCTTCGGGCCATTGAGTATACAGAGGAAGAGTTAGATATTGCAAGTGGACAGAATATTGAGGTCAGATAGACAAATTGATTAAACCAAAAAATCCCCCTGTGGACGAAATCCATTTTTAGTTGTCATCATCCGCCTGTCCAGTGACAATGTTTTGTGCTCAAATGGGCCCAAAAGAAGATCGCCCGGAAAATTCGCGGTTCCGTCATCACGGTTTCCAAAAAAGGGCTTTCTCTACTGGCTGCTAACGTTTCATTTAAGCACTTCTGCCAAATTTCCCGGCAGCACAAAGGATGGAATTCCTCTCATGCGGCCCCAATCAAAATACTTCACCAGTTCTACGGGAGTCAGCGGACGTACATCGGGCAGCAGCCCAAGCGCCCATGCAAGATATCCTACCAAATATTGACTGGCTACACCGGCTCCCCGGAGTGCCGCCAGCGAAAGCGGTGCATCTCGTTTCGAGAGCTTCTCCCCTTTTGCATTCAGGACCAGCGGGCTGTGCGCATAGGATGGGCGCGTTCCACCAAGTAAATCAATTAACAGTAATTGTCGTGCCGTTGAACTGAGCAGGTCCTGCCCCCGAACCACCTCCGTAATCCCCATATGCAGATCATCCACGACAACCGCCAGTTGATACGAAAAGACACCATCCCTGCGCCGCAGAACATAGTCTCCAGCCGTGGCCGCCACGACTTCTTCCTGTAACCCACATATCTGATCGGAAAACTGGATGCGATGACTAGGCACTTTTAGCCGAATGGAGGCATCTATACTGGCTTTTTCGTACCAGCCGGGTTCTAAACCGGTCGGACGAAGACTACGCGGGTACACTGCTGTATCTCCGTGTGGTGCAGATGCCAGAGTCTGAAGATCTCTCCGAGATAATCTGCAGGGGAACAGCATCTTTTGATGATATAACTTATCCAGTGCAGACTGATAACCTTTCTGGCGCAGCGACTGCAGGTAGGGTTCATGCCTCCCTCCAATATCCGGGCCTGCATCCCAGTCAAGCCCCAGCCATCTGAGGTCATCCATCTGAGACTCCTTCATGCCTGGCATCGTTCGCGGCGTATCCAGATCTTCAATCCGCAGTGTAAATAAGCCATCTGCCTGTCTGGCTGCGCACCATGCAACCAGCGCCGTACAAGCACTGCCTACATGCAGATGCCCCGTCGGAGACGGGGCAAATCGTCCGTGATATCTATTAGATTGAGGCATTCCCTTTATAAACTGTGTCTGCAAGGTGGAACCTGCCGAAACAATTCCAGGGTTCTCTGATGTCATCCATGTGCGTACTCCTTGCCGCTCAAGTGCACCAACTCTGAACACTGATGAGAACATGTCCCCGCGATCTACCACCTCCTGCATGATCACTAAAACATTGTTCCCGAACCGTTGTTTTGTGAGTTACAGTTTTCAGAGGAATCACCTCGCTTTGCATCCTATACCGCATAACGGGGTTAGACATACTTTGATGCCCTAGATTTCATGCAGTCGAAAAAAACCCCGACGACGTTCGCGCTTTCTGATCTCGTTGATGCTGCCATTGACGATCTTGGCATGCGGGAGGGTATCGACGAAGCGAAAGCCGTTGAGGTCTGGCATGAACTTGCAGGACCGATCATTGCGAAGGTCACCGAACGGGTCTGGACGCGTCGGGGAAAAATGTATGTTCAATTAAACTCAGGCACATGGCGGCAGGAACTACATATGCATCGGATTCAGTGGAGGGATCGCCTGAATGAGACACTGGGAAAGCGTATCATCCATGAAATTATTTTTCAATAGATTATTGCAGAATCTCCCACTGGCACGCCCCCTGCGTGATTTTGTGATTTTCTGGCGAGAAGTCTTCTGGAGAGCCGGCCCGGGGTCCCGCATCATTGTCTGGAAAAATCGTAATTCCAGGTCCTATCGCGAATTCTATCCTAGACGATTCCATCTTCGTTCCACCTCCCTCGCTGCACTGCTGCTCTACACCTTCGCCGTTATGGGACTTGCACTCTTTTTGCTTTCGCGCGGGCTGATCCCCAACTACAATCTCCGGGAACTCCATCAGCGCTCTGTACTGACCTCCCTTCGATTACAGGAGATCGTAGACTCACTCAATGCACAAACCCAATACCTCTCAAATCTTCAACGCCTGTTATCCGGGGACACGGACGCTGCACTCACAGACTCTGCTCTGCAGGCCAATCAACCCGGGACCCCGCTCCTGAATGCAAACGGACTGATTCCGGCTCCCGTCTCTATTCTGGCAGGAGGCGATCCGTGGCTCGCTATTCCCGTCTCCGATATTCCGGCCCAAGATTCTGCTGCAAAGGTTCCATCCGCCTCTTCAAACAATTATCTGGCAAGCCTGCAACTGCCTGTGCTGCCTCCCGTGCAGGGGCTGGTCACACGCGGCTTTGATGCCGAAGAGGGGCACTATGCAATTGACATCTCCACCAGCGAAGGATCAATTATACGCTGTATCGGAGATGGATACGTTATTTTTTCGGACTGGACCTATGAGGGTGGCTACACAATTGCAATCCAGCATGCCGATGGATACATTTCTGTCTACAAGCATAACCAGCGCCTGCTAAAACAGGTTGGGGATCGGGTCCAGGTTCGAGAAAGTATCGCGATCAGCGGAGATTCAGGGGAATACACTTCAGGGCCTCACCTTCATTTTGAACTGTGGAACAACGGCCTCGCACAGAACCCTGCCAACTACCTGATCGGCTACTAAGACATTCAGGCAAATACGGGCGAATTCTAATGGTGGCTCCCGGTTCACAAATCTTGTAATGCATACCAAATCCACTGAACGCTGGAATCTCGGGTGCCACCGCAAACCATCTGACGTTTTCATCGTAGCACCGGCATTCCATGCGTAGTTCCCTTTTTTTTCTTATACTTACCGGGCGTGCGTACCCAGACCGGTGATTCATGTTGCAAAGCAAAAAACAGACAAAAACTCTTCCTCATGGAATGAAAGATTCGTTAGGTACAGCAAATCTCAACATCATTTCAGGTGGAACTGACCTTAAAGGCTCTTTGACTTCTACTTCCGATACGCGGCTAGCCGGTAAACTTGAAGGAAGTCTGCAGGTTGAGGGCACCGTAGTGATCACCGAAAACGGGGTGGTGACCGGATCCGTTCGGGCCGAAAACATCAACATATCCGGTTCCATCGAAGGAGAGATCACGGCGACGGAGAAGGTGCTGCTGACCAGTACCGCAAGAGTAGAAGGGACCATCCACGCGGATCGGTTAGTCATTGAGGAGGGGGCCATCTTCAACGGGGAGTGTCAGACAGGACCGAAATCCGAAGCGATTGCATCCAAATTTGTGGCCACATCCAATGGAGCAGATGAGCGATTGGCAGAACAGCTTGCGTGATGCCTCGCCCTATCTCAGCCTTGGCATGCAGTTAGGCATGACCATGGTTGCATTTGCATTCGGCGGCTATCTTCTGGACCGACTGTTTGGAACCACCCCGTGGCTGATCCTGACGGGTTCAATCATCGGGATGGTCTGCATATTTATACGATTGATCCATATTGCAAACCACCGTGCATAGGATATTGTGCGCTTCGCAAAAAAAATCCCATCTTTCCTGATCTTGTTCGCACCAATTTCGTATACCTTGGTTTAAGAGAGATGAGTTCGGTATGGAGCATGGGACTTGGGGCACTTTTGGGACTGTGTTATACGTTCGCAAATGTGCTGGTGGTGCGGATTGCTCGGAACACATCGAAATTTGTGCCCATAGTACTTGGCGGGATGGTGTTGCGTATGTTTGCAGCCCTGACCGCTTTAATGATCATCATTCAATTATTTCCTGTTGTACTCCCCGTCTTTGCGGGAACGTTTTTGTTCATCGTTTTGATCGGGATTTTCGCTGAGATTGCCTGGTTAATCCGTCAAGAAAACTGATGCATTCAGTACGCCTTTTTACTTACTTATTGTGCCTGATCGTGTTTTGGCCCCCTATGAGTGTTCTGGCTGCCGAGGACGGAGAGTTTGACGCAGTCCACCATACTGCCGATGCTTATTATCTGGACTTCCTGCCCATCGGGAAGGTGGAATTGCCCCGGATTTTCATCCTTCGCAGCGAATCGGACGGCTACGGCCTGCGCGTATTCCGATCCACAAAAAATGCGCTTCAATCCAACGAATTTGCCGCCAAATTTGAGACCGACACCACGATCTACGTCACCGAAGACAGTCTCCATACACTGATCTCCGAGGGAAAGCATCTGGATGCAAAATTGATTCCCATCAATGATCAATCGGCAATCATTCTGGATCTATCCATGACCAAGCATCTGGTGTTCGCTCTGCTCGCATCCGGAATTTTGCTGGCCATCTTCGTGCAACTGGCCAACCGGTACAAACGCGGGATTGGGCGTACCAGTGCTCCCCGGGGGCTCGTCCAGAATCTGTTTGAAACGCTGGTCATTTTTGTTCGGGATGACATCGCAGTCCCCAACTTGGGCAAGCAGCATTACCAGCGCTTTCTGCCCTACCTGTTAACGGCATTTTTCTTTATTCTAACCTGCAATCTGCTGGGACTTGTCCCCTTTGGTGCAACCGCAACATCCAATTTGAATATTACGGCAGTTCTGGCAGCATTCACCTTTGTATTGACGCAGACCAATGGATCCAAAGATCACTGGCGGCATGTTTTCTGGCCTCCTGGAATGCCAGTCCTAGTCAAAATTCTCTTGATTCCAACCGAGATTATGGGGCTCTTCACCAAGCCGATTGCGCTTGCGATTCGGCTTTTTGCCAATCTCACTGCCGGGCACTTGGTGATTCTTAGTCTTATCGGAATGATTTTCACGTTTACCAATCTGTTTGGTGAAGCGGTAGGCTACGGTGTTGTGCCGATCAGCCTCGGCTTTACCTTATTCGTGATGTGTCTTGAAGTGCTCATTGCATTCATTCAAGCCTACATCTTCACTATTCTGTCCGCACTGTTCATTGGGATGGCCATTGCCGAACATTCGCACAGTGAGGCACATTAAGCGTATAAACTAAACCCTTAACTATTTTTTACACATGGACGCACTAGCTCTCGCATACCTCGGAGCCGGCCTCGGAGCCGGCCTCGTCGCCATCGGAACCGGACTCGGCATTGGCCGACTAGCCGGCCCTGCTATGGAGGGGACCGCCCGCCAGCCCGAGGCAACCAATGATATTCGGACCACAATGATTATTGCGGCCGCCCTGATTGAAGGGGTGGCGCTGTTCGGATTGGTCATCTCCTTTATCCTTGCCTTTAAGTCCTAGACCATCATCATGGTGCTTGCCGCAAACCTACTGAGTGCCAATGTTGGTCTGGTCATCTGGCTGACGGTGGTCTTTCTGGCCCTTCTGCTCCTGCTTCGGCGGTATGCATGGGGGCCGATCACCACTGCTTTATCTGAACGGGAAAAAACCATTGCGGCCTCTATGAACCGGGCCGAGGAAGCTCTCGCAGAAAGCAGACGCATACAGGAAAGTAATCAACAGGCGCGACGTGAAGCCGAGCAGGACGCACAGCGGCTGCTTCGTGAAGCCCACGAAGAGGCACAGCGGATCCGTGACCGGGAGGCACAGCGCACACAGGAAGAGATTACTGCAATGCGTGAACAGGCGCGGGAGGAGATTGAGCGTGATAAGGAACGTGCATTGCAGGCGCTTCGGAGCGAGGTTTCGGATCTGGCGATCCTTGCCGCCGAGAAAGTACTCCAGGAAAACCTGGATACCTCACGCCAGCGTGCACTTGTTAACCGTTTTATTGACGGACTGACATCACACGGCGGAAATAACCAGCCTCCCTATCAGGCATGATCTCCTCTGCGGTAGCACAGCGCTATGCACAGGCGCTCTACACCGAGACGACAACCATTGCCTCGGTCACCGGTGATGTAAACCTGCTCATCGAAACGCTGGACAATTCTCCAGAGTTGGAGCAGTGCATAAAAAGCCCTGTTGTGCCCCGGCATAAGAAGTCTGCCGTTCTGCAAACTCTGTTTGCAGAACATCTCCATGCGGTGACCCTGCGTTTTCTGCAGATGCTGGTGGAACGCGGTAGAGAATCACTGCTGCGTATGATTCTGGACCGGTTTCTAGCACTGGCCGACGAGTCGCAGGGAATCATTCCTGTGCAGGCCCGTGTGTACTCGGAGTTATCCCCAGATGAGCAGGCCCGTCTGCAAAACGTGCTAAGCACACATCTGAACCGTACCGTACGCCTTCATGTAACTAAGGATCCGGCCCTGATCGGGGGAATCGTGCTGAAAATTGGAGATACGGTCTATGACGGCAGTGTACAGCATCAGCTCACGCTACTGCATGCCCGCCTGCATGTGCAAGCCTAATTAAGTAATTACGAAATGACAACGGCTATACGACCCGATGAAGTCACCGCACTCCTCAAACAGGAACTCGGTGGTTTCGAATCCACGACAGATGTATATGAAGTGGGAACCGTTCTACAGGTAGGGGACGGCATCGCCCGACTCTACGGTCTGTCAAAGGTGCAGGCTGGAGAATTGATCGTGTTCCCGGAACGCGATGCAACCGGCATGGTTCTGAATCTGGAGGAAGACAATGTAGGAGTAGTTCTCTTTGGAGAGGTGCAGGATGTGAAAGAAGGCGATCAGGCGCGTCGAACCCGCCGGATCGCTTCCATCCAGGTAACCGAGAGCATGTTGGGGCGGGTGATTGACCCACTAGGCAATGTGCTCGACGGTAAGGGGGCCCTTACCGGCGAAACCTGCGAAATGCCTCTGGAGCGCAAAGCACCCGGCGTTATTTATCGCCAGCCCGTATCTGAACCCATCGTAACCGGTATCAAGGCGATTGACTCCATGATCCCGATTGGCCGCGGACAGCGGGAATTAGTGATTGGTGACCGGCAAACCGGTAAGACCGCGGTACTGATTGATACGATCATCAGTCAGCGGTCCACCCACGAGACCGATGCACCGGTCTACTGTATCTATGTTGCGATTGGGCAGAAAGCCTCCACGGTTGCGCAGGTTGCCCGTGCACTGGAGGAACATGGGGCCATGGACTACACCGTGATCGTGAACGCACCGGCTTCCGTTGCCGCTCCACTCCAGTTTATTGCGCCTTTTGCCGGTGCCTGTATCGGGGAATATTTTCGGGACACGGGCCGCCATGCGTTAGTGATTTATGACGACTTATCCAAGCAGGCCGTGGCCTACCGGCAGGTTTCGCTTCTGCTTCGGCGGCCGCCGGGACGTGAGGCCTACCCGGGAGATGTTTTCTATCTCCACAGCCGCCTGTTAGAGCGTGCCGCCAAGATCACTGCAAGTCAGGAGATTGCCTCCAAAATGAACGACTTGCCGGACTCTTTGAGGGACAAGGTGAAAGGAGGAGGATCCTTAACGGCGCTGCCGGTCATCGAGACCCAGGCTGGAGCCGTGGATGCCTATATCCCGACCAATGTAATTTCTATTACAGACGGACAGATTTATCTGGAACCCGACCTGTTTAATGCGGGCATACGCCCGGCAATCAATGTAGGGATTTCCGTGAGCCGTGTCGGCGGCAGTGCGCAGATCAAGGCGATGAAGTCTGCTGCGGGGATGTTGCGGCTGGATCTGGCCCAGTACCGGGAGTTAGAGGCCTTCTCCAAGTTCGGATCCGATCTTGATCCTGCAACGCAGCGGCAACTGCGGCGTGGGGAGTGCCTTGTCGAACTGCTCAAACAGGGGCAGTTTGCACCTGTACCGGTGGAGGAGCAGGTGGCCATCATCTTTATTGGCAGTGAAGGCCTTCTGGATACAGTTGCCGTATCCGATATTGACCGCTTCGAAACAGAATTGCTTGAAAACCTGCGGGTTCGTGCCTCAGATGCCCTTGCCAGCATTCGGGATACCGGCATGTTGACCGATGAGGCCAAGGAGGCTTTCCGTCAGGAGGCAGCGAGACTTGTTGATCTTTATGCTGCAAAAGCCTGATGGCAACTCTGCGTGACATCCGTACGCGTATCGGTTCGGTCCAGAATACACAGCAGGTCACCCGGGCCATGAAGATGGTGGCGGCGGCAAAACTGCGCCGTGCACAGGAAAACATCTTCAAGACCCGGCCGTACGCGTACAAGATTGGGGAAATCATTGAGCACCTCAAACGCCAGGGCGAGGTCGAGTCACACCCCCTGCTTCGTCCACATGAAGAGGTGAACGGGGCCCTCATCATTGTCATTACAGGAGATCGGGGATTGGCGGGGGCGTTCAACAGCAATGTGATCAAAACGGCAGAGTCCCTGATTCACTCAAACTACACCGAACTCCACGCAAAGGGGACCCTGCAGATTGTCGGGGCCGGGCGCAAGGGGGCCGAGTACTTCCGTAAGCGCGGGTACAAGATGGCGGCAGATCTCAGCGATGTTTTCAGGGACTTAACCTTTGATACCGCCCTCAGCATCGGAAACTTAGCCATGGAGGGCTATACAGAGGGAAAATGGGATGAAGTGAAACTCGTCTACAATGAATTCAAGAATACCATTGCGCAGAACCGGATTGCTGCTCCACTGATTCCAATCCCGCCGGAGCAGTTTAAAACTCCGGTAATGCGACAGGAGAACGTTGCAGCCCCTGATATACAGGACCGTTATCGGGCAGATTATATCTTTGACCCGAATTCCGCAGATATCCTGAATGCCCTCATCCCGCGATTCGTGAACTTCGAGATCTGGCATGCCTTACTGGAATCTGCTGCGGCAGAGCATGGTGCACGCATGGTGGCGATGGATAATGCCACCGCAAACGCCACCGAGCTCCTGCGAGCATTACGCCTGCAGTATAATCGTGCCCGCCAGAGTGCAATCACCACCGAGATCCTGGAAATCATCAGTGGCGCAAACGCACTGGAAGACGCGTGATTGCATCTTTAACACTTCCTCCCGAGTTTCTATCCCCCGTTACGCCACTTGATTCTTTGAGGAGTCATGTCAGACCCGATCTGACAAGCAGGCAAACCTGACTCGGTTGATTGCTACACCCCCCAACCCAAGAGCGCCCCGGCATCTTTCGATACCGGGGCGCTCTGTTTCTTTTAACCAAGTCGTGAGGCGACTCGTTGCAGGTTACTTCACCAGCGTCATGCGACCGGTCTTCACATACCGGCTTTCTGCTCCGGTTGCAATCATCCGGTACAGATACGTGCCCGAAGCAAGGTTCACCGCATTGATCTCCATGTTCCGGTTTGCACCTGCTTCAAACTCCTTCGCCGGCAGGGTCATCACTTCCCGGCCCAGCATATCTACCACCTGCAGCGTGACCTGTGCGGACTCTGGAAGATCAAACTGGATCCGTGTAGACGGATTGAACGGGTTCGGGTAGTTCCCATGAAGTGCAAACTCCGTTGGAAGCTCGGCAATCTCATCCACAACACTGGTCACCGTCTGCGTGGAGATTCTGTCTCCCCGGACATCTACGCCGAAGATATCAAAGCCGATGGCCATCACATTCCTGGTTCCCGACAGGTTCAGGATCACCGTCTCCCCTTCATACCCGTTCAGCGATACTTCAAACACATCAATCTCCTCCTCCCCCTGTGCCGCTTTTACCTGAATATTATGCAATCCA
>JAJECV010000043.1 GCA_022821875.1 Rhodothermales bacterium | reverse complement strand
ATGGCAAAAGAAGTTTTTCAGCGTACAAAGCCCCATGTAAATGTGGGGACCATTGGTCATGTGGATCACGGCAAGACCACACTGACGGCCGCAATCACGCGCGTCCTGAATGATCGGTACGGGGGGACCGAGATCCGCTCGTTTGATTCGATAGACAATGCTCCGGAGGAGCGTGAGCGCGGGATCACGATCGCGACGGCGCATGTGGAGTATGAGACGGAGAACCGTCATTACGCGCATGTGGACTGTCCGGGTCACGCGGACTATGTGAAGAACATGGTGACGGGGGCCGCGCAGATGGACGGTGCTATTCTGGTGGTGGATGCATCGGATGGTCCGATGCCGCAGACTCGTGAGCACATCCTGCTGGCGCGTCAGGTGGGGGTTCCCTACATTGTGGTGTTCATGAACAAGGTGGATCTGGTGGATGATGAGGAACTTCTGGAGCTGGTGGAGATGGAGATTCGGGAACTTCTGGATGCGTATGAATTTCCGGGGGATGATATTCCGGTGGTGCAGGGATCGGCACTGGGTGCATTGAACGGGGAGTCGCAGTGGGAGGAGACGGTGCTGGCGTTGATGCAGTCAGTGGACGAGTATGTGCCGACACCGGAGCGGGATAAGGATAAGCCGTTTTTGATGCCGGTTGAGGATGTATTTTCGATTACCGGTCGGGGGACGGTTGCGACCGGGCGTGTGGAGCGGGGGATTGTTCGGACGGGGGAGAAGGTGGAGATTGTGGGGATCCGGGAGGAGAAGACGGATACGACGGTGACGGGGGTGGAGATGTTTCGGAAGATTCTGGATGAGGGACAGGCAGGGGACAATGTCGGGCTGCTGCTTCGGGGGATTTCGAAGGATGGGGTGGAGCGCGGTCAGGTCATCGTCCATCCGGGTTCGATCAAGCCGCACAAGGAGTTTGATTGTGAGGTGTATATTCTGAGCAAGGAGGAGGGCGGGCGGCATACGCCGTTTTTTCCGGGGTATCGTCCGCAGTTTTATTTTCGGACGACGGATGTGACGGGGGACATTGAGCTGCCGGCGGGTACGGAGATGGTGATGCCGGGCGATAACACCCAGTTCAAGGTGAAACTGATCCAGCCGGTGGCCATGGAGCAGGGGCTGCGGTTCGCAATCCGTGAGGGAGGCCGGACGGTCGGTGCAGGGGTGGTTACGAAGATTCTCGACTAAAAGGTACGCCGGATCATGACGGGGCAAAAAATCCGTATTAAGCTCAAATCCTACGATCACTCGCTGATCGATAAGAGCACGGAGAAGATTATTAAGACGGTAAAAGCAACCGGTGCGCTGGTCAGCGGACCGATTCCGCTTCCGACCAAGAAGGCCGTCTACACCGTATTGCGGAGCCCGCATGTGAATAAGAAGAGTCGGGAGCAGTTTGAGAGTCGGAGTCATAACCGTCTGATTGATATCCTGTCCACCAGTACCAAGACGGTGGATGCCCTGCTGAAGCTGGAGCTTCCCAGCGGGGTGGATGTAGAGATCAAGGTGTAATTGGACGTAGCCTTTTTGCGCAGTAATGAGTGGAATGATTGGTAAAAAAGTTGGTATGACGAGCATCTTTGATGCAGCCGGGAATAATATCCCCTGCACCGTCATTGAGGCCGGTCCCAACCGCGTTGTACAGGTCAAGCGGCAGGACGGGCAGGATGGCTATGATGCAGTTCAACTCGGCTTTGGTGCCCGCAGAGAACGGCGGACCACCAAGGCGTTAAAGGGCCATTTTCAGGCGGCCGGCGTTCCTCCGCAGCGCGTGCTTAAGGAATTTGAATGGGATGGGGAGATGCCGGAGATCGGCGACGAAGTGCGTGTAGAGAATGTGTTTGTGGAGGGGGAGATGATTGATGTGGCGGGATTGAGCAAAGGGAAAGGATTTCAGGGAGTGGTTCGGCGTCACGGCTTTCACGGGGTGAACGACCGGACGCACGGGCAGCATAACCGCGAACGTGCACCTGGATCCATCGGTGCATCTAGTGATCCTTCACGGGTGATCAAGGGAATGCGTATGGCCGGGCAGATGGGGAATGCGCGGGTGACGGTCAAAAACCTTGATGTGACGCGCATTATCCCGGAACATAACCTGTTACTGGTTCGCGGGGCGGTTCCCGGCCCGGTCAACGGTGTGGTAGAACTGTTCAAACAAGGCTGAGCGGAGACATGGAGTTGGATATTTATCAGCATAATGGTGCCCCTGCGGGTCGCACAGTCGCTCTGGATACGGCGGTGTTCGATGTAGTCCCGAATGATCATGTACTGTGGCTGGATGTGCGACGGACCCAGGCGGCCGCACGTCAGGGGACGCATAAAACCAAGGAGCGGGGCGAGGTCAGGGGATCCGGCCGCAAGCTCTATCGTCAGAAAGGAACCGGGATGGCACGTGTCGGGAATGCGGCTTCGCCGCTTCGCAGAGGCGGGGGGCGAATCTTTGGCCCGCGGCCCCATCAGTATCGTGTGCGGCTGAGCAAAAAAGTGCGGCGCAATGCCCGGTGCTCGGCCCTCAGTTACAAAGCACGCGAAGATGCCATCCGGGTCGTGGATCCGCTGAATTATGAATCTCCCGACACGCGTGCACTGGTCTCGCTTTTGGGAAATCTGGAACTGGAAGGGCAGCCGGTGCTGATTGTAACAGCATCCAACCGCCCCGAAGTCTTCCGGTCGAGCAGAAACATAGATCGTGTTGTGGTGCGGGAAGCGCGGAACGTGAGCACCGAGGATATTCTTCGGGCCCGCATTCTTGTGTGTGAGGAAGATGCGCTTGCGGTGTGGAGTAATCTCTGGGCTTCAACCCAAAGCAACTGACCCAATGCCACGAAAAGTACTCATCCGGCCGCTGGTTACCGAAAAACTCTCTGCACAGATGGAAGAGGGACACTACGCGTTTATTGTGGACCCAAGGGCCAACAAGATTGAAATCCGGCAGGCGGTACGGGAGCGGTTTCCGGCGGTGGAGATCAAAGAGGTGCGTACGATGAATGTACGTGGAAAGCATCGCCGCCAGATGACACGTCAGGGAGTCCGGCTCGGACGGACCGCCAGTTATAAAAAAGCGATTGTGACGCTGATGCCGGGCAGCGAACAGATTGACTTCTTTGAAAGCATATAGGGCGATGGCGATACGAAAACTCAATCCGGTAACCCCTGGGCAGCGCCAGCGCTCGGTCTCCGCATTTGATCAGATCACCGACAGTGCACCCGAGAAAAGGCTGCTGCGCCCGGTAAAACGCCGCGGCGGCCGTAACTCGACCGGCCGGATTATGGTCCGCCATCAGGGTGGACGGCACAAGCGGCGTTACCGAGTCATTGATTTTCGACGCAACAAGGACGGCATTCCTGCACGTGTTGCAAGCATCCAGTATGATCCGAACCGGTCGGCAAGGATTGCACTTCTGGTCTATGCGGACGGCGAGAAGCGATATGTGATTGCACCGGATAAACTGGTTGTGGATCAGCGGGTCCAGAATGGCCCGGATGCACCGCCGGAGATTGGCAATTGTCTGCCGATGGGGCATATTCCTCTGGGGACCTTCGTGCATGCAATTGAGATGAAGCCCGGCAAAGGCGCCCAGCTCGCACGCTCTGCCGGCACCTTTGCACAGCTGACGGCCCGTGAGGGCAAGTATGTCACACTGAAGCTGCCCAGCGGTGAGGTTCGCAGAATTCTTTCCGAATGCAGGGCAACCATCGGTACCACCAGTAACCCGGATCACATGAACATTGATCTGGGGAAAGCCGGCCGCCGGCGGTGGATGGGGGTCCGCCCCAAGGTCAGGGGCGTTGCCATGAACCCGGTGGATCATCCGATGGGGGGCGGCGAAGGCAAAGCAAGCGGCGGGCATCCGCGCTCCCCCTCAGGGGTTCCGGCCAAAGGATACAAAACGCGCAAGCGTAAGTCTGCCTCCGATAAGTACATCGTGCGTCGACGAGACGCCAAACGCAGATAAATATGGCACGATCACTCAAGAAAGGACCGTTTGTTCACCATAAACTCCAACGCAAGGTGGACCAGTTGAATCAGTCAGACAAGAAGCGGGTCGTGAAAACCTGGAGTCGTGCATCCATGATTACCCCGGATTTTGTGGGGCATACGTTTGCGGTGCACAACGGGAGGCAGTTTATTCCCGTCTATGTGACCGAGAATATGGTTGGGCATCGTCTGGGAGAGTTTTCACCGACACGAAACTTTCGCGGTCATGCGGGATCCAAAAAAGACAAAAGGGGGAGGTAACTGATGAGCATTGAGGCACGTGCAATCCGTAAATACATTTCCAGTTCGCCGCGCAAGATGCGGCGCATTGTCAATGTGGTCCGAGGCCAGTCGGTTGCCGAGGCGATGAATATACTGCATTATCTGCCGCAGGCAGCGACCCGGCCGGTATCCCTGGCCATTCGGTCGGCGGTTCATAATCTCATAGATAAAAATCCGGATACGAAGCTGAACGAAGATGATGTTTTTGTAAAGGAAATCAAGGTGGATGCGGGGCCGATGCTCAAACGGATCCGGCCTGCCGCCCGCGGCCGGGCGCATCCGATCCGCAAGCGTATGAGTCACCTTACTGTAATTGTTCAAGCTGAAATCTAGTCGTTCTTCATCCATGGGTCAGAAAACACATCCAGTTGGCTTTCGTCTCGGCACCATTCGGGGCTGGGATTCAAACTGGTATGCCAGAAAGAAAGATATTGCGGCCAAACTCTTTGAAGATGAAGAGTTGCGCCGCTACCTCACCGCCCGGCTGAAACGGGCCGGCCTCAGCCGTGTTGTGATTGAGCGGACCCCGAAGCGGATCATCCTCACGCTCCATACGAGCCGCCCGGGGGTTGTGATTGGCCGGGGAGGGCAGGAAGTCGAAAAATTGCGTGAAGAACTCAAGCGGATCACGACCAAAGAGATCCAGATCAATATCAATGAGATCAAACGGCCGGAACTTGATGCCAGCCTGGTGGCGCAGAATGTGGCGCAGCAGCTTGAGGGGCGGATTTCGTTCCGCCGTGCCATGAAGCAGGCACTCCAGGGGGCGATGCGCATGGGGGCACAGGGGATCCGCATCAAAGTGAGCGGCCGCCTTGGCGGTGCTGAAATGGGCCGGGTGGAGCAGTATCTGGAGGGGCGCGTGCCGCTGCACACGATCCGCGCAGATATTGATTATGCCGAAGCAACGGCGTATTCTATTTACGGGACCACCGGCGTAAAGGTCTGGGTATACCGCGGTGAGATCCTCGGACGGCCGGATCTCAGCCCGAATGTGCAGGCGCAGCGCCAGCAGTTGCGCCAGATGCAGACGGGCGGACGCGGCAGTGAAAGCAGCAAGGCCCGGGATCGCCGTCGCGGTAAACGTGGAGGAGGCAGAGGCCGCGCCGGCGGCGCTCAGAGCGGGAGCGGTCGCAGAGGGGGGAATCGACGATAATTATCCAGGGTAAAGGGAGACACGAACCATGTTGATGCCAAAGCGGACGAAGTACCGCAAGCAGCAGAAAGGCAGGATCAAAGGGAATACAGCGCGTGGCGCACGCGTGAGTTTTGGGGATTTTGCCATCAAAGCAATGGAGCCTGGACGAATTTCCAGTCGCCAGATTGAAGCAGCCAGGATTGCCATGACCCGGCGCATGAAGCGGGTGGGGAAGGTCTACATCCGGATTTTCCCGGATAAGCCGATCACCAGCAAGCCCGCCGAGGTGCGCATGGGGAAGGGGAAAGGTGCCATTGATCACTGGGCTGCCCCGGTCCATCCCGGCCGGATTCTGTTTGAGATTGGCGGCGGCGTTCCGATGGAGCTCGCCAAGGAATCCATGCGGCTGGCTCAGCAGAAACTGCCGATCAAGACCAAGTTTGTGGTACGGCCGGATTATGTGGAGAATTAAATGTCAATGAAAGCACCCGACGTACGAGCCCTTAGCATCCAGGAGGTGCAGGAGCGGATTCGTGAAGAAGAAGAGCAGCTGGCCGAGTTGAAGTTCAGACATGCCATTGCACAGTTGGAGAACCCGATGCTGCTAAGAGAAAAGCGCCGCTTTCTGGCACGCTTAAAAACGATCCTGAAGGAGCAAGCTGATCCGAATAACCATGAGTGACGTAAAAAGGTCTTCCCGCAAAGAGCGTACGGGAGTGGTTCTTAGTGACAAGATGAATAAGACGATTGTCGTTGGCATTCAGCGCCAGGTCCGGCATCCGATCTACGGCAAATTCATCAAGAAAACCGGACATCTCTTTGCACATGACGAACAGGAACAGGCCCATGAGGGCGATACCGTGCGGATCACCGAAATCCGGCCGCTGAGCAAGAAGAAACGGTGGCGGCTGCTGGAAGTTGTGGAACGCGCAAAATAAGCCAGTTTGATGATACAACAAGAGTCTAGATTAGCTGTAGCAGACAACAGCGGTGCCAAAGAGGTGCTGTGTATCCGTGTTCTGGGAGGAAGCGGGCGGCGTTATGCGCGTATCGGAGACCGGATTGTTGTTTCCGTAAAGTCGGCAATTCCGGGCGGGGATGTGAAGAAAGGGGATGTATCCCGGGCGGTTGTGGTGCGCACGCGCAAGGAATTGCGCCGCCGGGACGGGTCGTACATCCGGTTTGACGAAAATGCCGCGGTTCTGTTGAATGCACAGGATGAGCCCCGGGGGACTAGAATTTTTGGACCGGTAGCACGGGAATTACGTGAGCGGCAGTATATGCGCATTGTTTCCCTGGCACCAGAGGTAATATAGAGAATTATGGGTCAGTCACGACGAAAAACAAAGAAAACCCATGTTAAGAAAGGAGACATGGTCATGTTAACGAAGGCGATCACGGCTTCCAAGGGGAGTCGTTCCCGGGAGCGGGGATACGTCGGGAAGGTGCTGCGTGTCTTTCCGGAAAAGGGGCGTGTGATTGTGGAGGGGGTCAATCTGCGGATCCGCCACACCCGTCCCAATCAGGTCTATCCGCAGGGAGGGCGCGTGCAGCGTGAGATGTCCATTCATATCTCCAATGTACAGCCTATTGACAGCAATGGCGAGGCAACACGGATCGGACGCAAGTGGATTGAGGACACGGAAACCGGTCGGGGAGAATGGATCCGCTACGCAAAATCAACACAGGAGGAGTTGTAGGATATGGCACAGTATGCGCCGCGTCTGAAGACGCGATATAAATCAGAAGTTGTCGGTGTACTGACCAAACAGTTCGGTTATGCCAACCGGATGCAGGTCCCGCGTCTGGTCAAAATTACGGTCAATAAGGGAGTCGGGGAGGCAACGCAGAACCGGAAACTGCTGGATGGTGCGGTGGATGAACTCCGGCGGATCACCGGGCAGCAGCCGGTTGTGCGGCATGCCCGCAGGAGTGTCTCGAATTTTAAGCTTCGAGAGGGCATGCCCATCGGGGCGAGTGTCACACTGCGTGGAGACCGGATGTGGGAGTTTCTGGATCGGCTGATTACGCTGGCATTGCCTCGGGTGCGTGATTTTCGCGGAGTCCCTGACGGCAGTTTTGATGGGCGGGGCAATTATTCGCTGGGGATCAAGGAGCAGATTATTTTTCCCGAGATCAATGTAGATCAGATTGAACGCATATCGGGTCTTGGACTCACGTTCGTAACGAGTGCATCCTCGGATGAAGAAGCGTTTGCGCTTCTCAAGGAGTTAGGGATGCCGTTTGTACGTCGACAGAGTGCTGCCGCCTGATCACGAAAAGTAAACAGAGTATATGGCAAAAAAGAGTGTTATAGCCCGGCAGAAGAAGCGGGAGCGCATGGTCGCCAAGTATGCGGAGCGCAGGGCGGAACTGCGGGCCAAAGGCGATTATGAGGGACTGCAGATGCTTCCGCGTGATGCAAGCCCGTCCCGGCTCCGCAACCGGTGTCAACTGACCGGACGTTCGCGCGGATACATCCGCGTTTACGGTCTGTCAAGAATTGCCTTCCGTGACATGGCCCGGGCCGGGAAAATTCCAGGAATTCGCAAATCAAGCTGGTAATCAGATGGGGGTTATTACAGATCCGGTTGGAGACTACCTCGCCAGACTGCGGAATGCGCAGATGGCAGGACATCGATATACGGACATTCCGGCATCCCGGATCAAGCGGGCAATCACGCAGATCCTGAAGGATAAGGGGTATATTACACGATTTTTGAATGTGGATGATGACGGGCAGGGGCGTTTGCGCATCTTTCTCAAATATGATCGCCACGGCAACGGGGCAATCCGATCCATGAAGCGGATATCCAAACCGGGATTGCGCGTGTACGTGAAAGCGGATCAGTTGCCTCGCGTAGAAAACGGGCTCGGTGTTGCCATCCTGTCCACCTCCCAGGGGGTCATGACCGACAAAGAAGCCGGACGAATTCATGTGGGTGGCGAAGTATTAGCATACGTGTTTTAAGATGTCAAGGATTGGAAAACAAAGTATACCGGTCGGTACGGACGTTCAGGTCACCATCTCCAAGGCAAATGAGGTGACCGTGAAGGGGCCCAAAGGGATGCTGCAACTGCAGGTGTCTCCTGAACTGACGGTATCCCGGGATGCAGACCTGCTCAAGGTGGAGCGCCCTTCGGATCAGAAGCGGCACCGTGCAATGCATGGTCTGTATCGCTCGCTGCTCTCGAATATGGTTGAAGGGGTGACCGAAGGATTCCGGAAGGAATTGGAAATCATCGGGGTGGGAACACGTGCGGAGGTGAAGGGAGGGGTTCTGGAACTGGCCGTGGGGTTCTCGCATCCCATTTACTTTGTTCCCCCTGAAGGAGTCCGTATTGCGGCGGAAGGCGGTGGCCGTGGGCGAAACCCCAAGGTCATGGTGTCAGGAATTGATAAGCAGGCAGTCGGGCAGGTTGCGGCCAAAATCCGTTCGCTGCGCCCTCCGGAGCCCTATAAGGGCAAGGGCATTCGCTATGTGGGTGAGTATGTGCGGAGAAAGGCCGGGAAAACAGCGTCTAAATAGTTGATCAGATATGGCGACCAGAAAGTTTAAATCGGCAAAAGCCGTGCGCAGAATCCGTACCAAGCGCAGTATTCGGCGCAAGGTGCACGGGACGGCAGATCGTCCCCGACTCACGGTGTTTCGGAGCAATCGGAATATTTATGCGCAATTGATTGACGATGATCAGAGCCGGACACTCGTTGCGGCCTCCACGCTGGATGAGGGGCATGCGGCGGACTCTCCGGTCAAAGCGGGACGGGTTGTCGGGGAGCGGCTTGCGACACGCGCGGTGGAGCGCGGAATCCAGAAGGCGGTGTTTGACCGGAACGGCTACCGGTATCACGGACGGGTTCGTTCCCTCGCAGAAGGGGCGCGCAAGGGTGGATTAGAGTTTTAATTTGAAACGTACAGGAGCGAATGCAAAGAACGCAAAATCAGCAGCGTAACCGGAACGAATCGGCGGATCAGACCGAATGGATTGATCGTCTGGTCAAAGTGAAACGTGTGGCCAAGGTGGTCAAGGGGGGGCGCCGTTTTTCATTTAATGCGGTTGTCGTCGTCGGGGATGGTCAGGGCCATGTGGGTGCTGGACTTGGGAAGGCAAATGAAGTTGCGGATGCAATCAAGAAGGGGACCGAAGATGCAAAAAAACGTCTGATCTCGGTTCCGGTGACCAAGGCAGGCACGATCCCGCATCAGGTGATTGGCAAGAAAGATGCAGGACGTGTGCTGTTAAAACCTGCATCCCCGGGAACGGGGGTCATCGCCGGTGGCGGAGTCCGCGCGGTGCTGGAGTGTGTGGGGATCACCAATGTGCTATCCAAGTCGCTTGGAACCAGCAATCCGCATAATCAGGTTGCCGCAACCATGAATGCATTAAAGAGTTTGGAGGATCCTCTGGAGGTCGCGCGTCGCCGGGGGATTCCGCTTCGCCGCGTATTTGAAGGATAAGATCATGTCACTCAAGATTACACAGTCACGAAGTCTGATTGGCGCATCAGGACGGCAGCGCCGGACCATGGAAGCACTGGGGCTGCGCCGGATACATCATACGGTAGAGCACAGCGATACACCGGTTATTCGGGGGATGCTGCGGGTCGTATCTCACCTGATACAGGTTGAGGAAGTTGCGGCGCAGGCTCAGGAAACGGAATAAACCCATGAATCTAGGAACACTGAAACCTGCGAAGGGCGCAACCCGGCGTAATAAGCGGCTTGGGCGGGGGGTCGGATCCGGCAAGGGAGGACACAGTTCTTCACGCGGAAACAAGGGACAGAAGAGCCGCACCGGGAATCACCGGATGCCGTCCTGGTTTGAAGGCGGGCAGATGCCGCTTCAGCGCCGGGTTCCCAAGTTCGGGTTCAAAAATCCGAATCGGGTATCCTATAATGTGTTCAATCTAGGCCAGTTAGGTGCACTGATCGAATCCGGGAGGCTGAGTGCGGAATCCCCGATTACGCCGGCATCTCTGGTCGCAGCCGGTCTGGTTCGCAAAAATGACCGCATCAAGATCCTCGGAGGCGGTGAACTGACCGTTGCCTTGAACATTGAGGTGCATGCGTTCAGCAGGTCAGCCGCAGAAAAAATTCAGGCAGCGGGTGGATCCATCCAGTCCCTGTCATCCAGTTAACGCAGTAGAGAGAACGCTCAATGGCGGGATTTGCCGATAGTTTACGCAGCATTTGGAAGATTGATGAGTTGCGCAAGCGAATCATCTACACCCTTGGAATCCTGATCGTGTATCGGGTGGGGGCCTATGTATCGCTGCCCGGTATTGATGCTGCTGCACTGACAGATGCCTTTGCACAGGGAGATCCAAATAATCTGTTCGGCTTCTTCAACCTCTTTGTCGGGGGAGCTTTTCTGCAGGCGGGGGTATTTGCCCTGGGAATTATGCCGTACATTACGGCTTCCATTATTATTCAGCTTCTGGGAGCGGCAGTCCCCTATTTTCAGAAGCTTCAGCGCGAAGGCGAAGAAGGGCGCCGGAAGATTACCCAGTTGACGCGTTACGGGACGGCGGGCATTACGATGCTGCAGTCCATTGGCTACAGTCTGTTTTTATGGGGAACGGTTCCGTCTGCAATTGTGATTCCCCAGACCTTTTTTATGGTGACCACCGTGATTGTTCTGACGGCAGGGACGATGTTTGTCATGTGGCTGGGGGAGCGGATTACCGAAAGCGGGATCGGAAACGGGATCTCTCTGATTATTACGGTGGGCATTATTGCATTTCTGCCGCAGGCCTTTATCAACGAGATACGGCAGTCGGCGAACGCGTTTCTTGTCCTCTTTGAAATTGGGGTTCTGGTGCTTGTGACTGCATTTGTAGTTCTGATGACCCAGGGGACGCGGCGGATTCCGGTCCAGTATGCGAAGCGTGTGGTTGGGCGCAAAGTATATGGAGGGAGTACCCAGTACCTGCCGGTGCGGGTCAATGCGGCGGGCGTGATGCCGATTATTTTTGCTCAGTCCATTATGTTTGTGCCCGGCACGATTGCACAGTTTGCACCGAACAATGAACTGATGCAGCGTTTCGGGGCACTCTTTCTCGACTTTACCAGTTGGGGCTATTCGATTATTTTCTTTTTCGTGTGTGTGTTCTTCACGTATTTCTACACGGCGATTGCCGTCAATCCGAAGGAGATGGCGGATACCATGAAACGTCAGGGAGGGTTTATCCCCGGCATCCGGCCGGGAAAGCAGACCAGTGAATTTATTGATGCCATTCTGACACGTGTCACGCTTCCCGGTTCGCTCTTTATTGGATTTGCGGCAATCCTTCCGGCGTTCGCCGTACAGCTTGGTTTGACGGAAACGCAGCAGTTTGCCCAGTTTTTTGGAGGGACAAGTCTGTTGATTATGGTAGGGGTGACGCTGGACACATTAAAGCAGGTGGAGAGTCACCTGCTGATGCGTCACTATGACGGCTTTATGAAGAGCGGCCGTATGCGAGGGAGGACCCGTTAGATGAGTATGATCAAACCCCCCCATGAGATTGCTCTGCTTCGTGAGTGTGCGGATCTGGTTGCACAGACGCTGGCAGAGGTGGCCCGGCATATCTCGCCGGGGCAGCAGACCCGGGTACTGGATCAGGTTGCGGAGGAATTTATTCGAAGCCATGATGCAGAGCCTGCCTTTAAGGGCTATTGTGTTTCATCATCGCTGCCTCCGTTTCCCTCCACGCTGTGCATCTCGGTGAATGATGTGGTGGTGCATGGATTCCCCGGCAGCTATGTGCTCTGTGAAGGAGATCTTGTGTCCGTGGATTGCGGCGTGTACCTGAACGGATTTTTTGGTGACAGCGCGTACACATTTGCGGTCGGCGAGTTAACTTCAGAAAAAGCCCGGCTCTGTACGGCAACGCACGAGGCGCTGATGCGGGCGATTACAGCGGCAACGCCCCAAGGAACGATGGGGGATATTGGCTTTGCCGTGCAGGATCACTGTCAGAAACAGGGTCTGGGCGTGGTACGGGAACTGGTGGGCCACGGGATTGGAAGCAGACTGCATGAGTCTCCACAAGTCCCTAATTTTGGGAAACCGCGGCGTGGACGTCGCCTCCGGACGGGAATGACGCTGTGTATAGAACCCATGATCAATCTTGGAACGTCAAAGGTACGCATAGATTCAGACGGCTGGACGGTTCGGTCCGCCGACGGCAGTCCTTCGGCACACTACGAACATATGGTGTGTGTGACCGCAGGGGGGCCCGAAGTGCTGACCACCTATGAGTATATTGAAGAGATCGTTCCTGCTCCCTATGAGCGAATACAAACGTTAACGTATGGCTAAACAGAAACCAATTGAACTTGACGGCGAAGTCACCGATGCCTTACCGAATGCCCAATTCAGGGTTCGTCTCGAAAATGGGCACTCCATCCTTGGATTGCTGGCCGGGAAGATGCGCATGTATCACATCAAAATTCTTCCAGGTGATCGCGTGAAGGTTGAAATTTCCCCCTTTGATCTTTCAAAAGGGCGAATTGTCTATCGTTACAAGTAGGAACCTATGAAGGACCAGGTGCGTACCACCGGTCTTTGCTTATCAAATTAGCACCTGTACACACTCAAATGAAAGTACGAGCAAGTATCAAAAAGCGGAGTGCGGATGACAAGATTGTCAGACGCAAGGGCCGTCTTTATATCATCAACAAGAAGAACCCGAAGCACAAGCAGCGGCAGGGATAGGAGTATATGCCTCGAATAGCTGGAGTTGATGTACCGCCGAATAAGCGCGGTGAGATTGCACTTTCGTCCATTTTCGGAGTCGGACGCTCTCGTGCACAGGAAATCCTGGAGCGGGTGGGACTGGATCCCAATGTTCGTCCGGAGGATTGGACGGAAGAGCAGACCAAGAAGGTCCGTCGCCTGATTGAGGATCATTATGTCGTTGAGGGGCGGCTTCGGTCTGAAGTTCAGATGAATGTGAAGCGGCTCATGGACATTGGCTGTTATCGCGGTCTGCGGCATCGTCGTGGTCTCCCTGTGCGTGGTCAGCGGACGCAGACCAATGCACGGACCCGGAAGGGACGCAAGAAGACGGTGGCCGGGAAAAAGAAAGCACCACGCAAATAATTACAGGATAGTTAAATGGCAAAGAAGCAGGGACGCAAAGGTCAGGGACGTTCAGGGAAGAAGCGTGTTATTGTGGAATCCAACGGCATGGCATTCATCCGGGCGACCTTCAATAATGTGATTGTCACCATTACGGATCAGTACGGGAATTGTATTTCCTGGTCTTCTTCGGGAAAGGAGGGATTCAAGGGGAGTCGGAAGAGTACGCCTTATGCGGCGCAGGTTGCCTCTACAACGGCGGCGACCGAGGCGGTCAATCTGGGATTAAAGCGTGTGGATGTATTCGTCAAGGGGCCTGGTTCGGGACGTGAGTCGGCGATCCGTGCTCTGAATACTTCGGGGCTGGACATCACCACCATTCGTGATGTGACCCCGGTTCCGCACAATGGCTGCCGCCCGCCGAAGCGCCGGCGCGTCTGATTTTATTATCACTGATTTGAAAGAAAAATATCATGGCTCGTTACAGAGGACCGAAACAGAAGATTGCACGGCGGTTTAATGAACCGCTTTTTGGTCCTAGTAAGTCACTGGAGCGCAAACCGAATCCGCCGGGCCAGCACGGCCAGCAGCGGCGGCGTCGCGAAAGTGAGTATGCGGTTCAGTTAAAGGAAAAGCAGAAAGCAAAATATATCTATGGGATTCTGGAACGGCAGTTCCGCAATCTGTTTGAGAAAGCTGCCCGCAAGAAGGGGGTGACCGGGGAAAATCTGCTCCGGTTTCTGGAGGCGCGTCTGGACAATACGGTGTTCCGGTTCGGATTTGGTTCTACCCGGCGGCAGGCACGGCAGATGGTTACGCACAGGCATATTCTGGTCAATGGCCAAGTGGTTAATATTCCCTCGTATCAGTTGCGTCCGGGGGATATTGTTTCGGTACGGCCCCGGAGTCGTCAGAACCCCGTATTTATTGAAAATGTAAAGAAGAACCGCCGCGTATTTTCGTGGCTGGAAACGGATCGGAGGGCTTTGAGCGGGAAATTTCTAGATTTCCCGGAGCGCTCTGACATCCCGGAAAATATTCGGGAACAGTTGATTGTAGAGCTTTACTCGAAGTAATTAGCTGTGATTTTTGAACTCAATTGTTGAACATGAGCACACACGGAATTCAAATGCCGTCCGGGGTTCTGACGGAAGAGGTGACCCCTACTTTTACACGGTTTGTAATTCAGCCTCTTGAACGCGGGTTTGGGCAGACGATTGGCAACTCGCTCCGGCGGGTGTTACTTTCCTCGCTTCAGGGGACGGTCATCACTGCGGTAAAGATTGATGGGGTACAGCACGAATTCTCAATGATCCCGGGAGTTTCGGAGGATGTATCCGATGTCATCCTGAATCTGAAGGGGGTTCGTTTCAGGGCGATGGATTTTGCCAGCGGGCTGATCAATCTGAAGATCAAGGGGCCGGGTACATGGACCGCCGGCGATATTGATGAGGCGACGAATGACTATCAGGTATTGAACCCGGATCATCACATTGCCACGCTCTCGGAGGGGGTGGAATTTGGGGTGGAACTCCGGGTGGAGACCGGCCGCCGATATGTTCCGGCCAACGAGAATAAGCGGGAAACGGATCCAATTGGTGTCATTGCAATGGATGCGGTCTATACGCCGGTCAAGAGTGTCCGGGTCACGGTGAAACCGACCCGTGTTGGCCAGCGTGTTGATTATGAGCGTCTGGAATTAGAGGTGGCGACCGATGGATCCATTGTTCCGCAGAATGCTTTGAAGGAGGCCTCCAGCATCCTGAAGGATCACATTAGTCCATTTATAGACATGGAGTATGTGGAGGCACCGACCATTGAATCGACGAGAATAGATTTCGATATTCTGCAGATCCAGGAGCAGCTTAATATGGGCGTTGACACGCTTGCTTTATCGGTTCGCGCCAAGAATTGTCTGAAGGCGGCGAATATTGAAACGATCCGGGATCTGGTGATCCGTGATGAGGCGACCATGCTGAAGTTTCGGAACTTTGGAAACAAGTCCTTGCAGGAACTTTCGGCCCTGCTGGCAGAGCGCGGCTTGAGTTTTGGCATGGATTTATCGCGGATTGACCCGGCTTCTTAGTCAGTGACAACCATGAGACACGCCAAGAAGGGATATAAGCTAAGCCGCACTGCTTCGCATCGAAAGGCGACTTTGGCCGCACTTTCCGGGGCATTGATCCGGCATAAGCGGATCACGACCACCCTTACGAAAGCGAAGGCGCTGCGTATCTATGTTGAACCCTTGATTACACGGGCGCGTGCAGACACGACGCATAATCGTCGGGAGGTGTTCCGTCATCTGATGGATAAGACGGCGGTGACCGAACTTTTTGATGCGATTTCGGAGAAGGTGGGGGACCGTCCTGGCGGATATACCCGGATCCTTCGGTTGGGGCAGCGTCAGGGGGATGCGGCGGAGATGGCGGTGATTGAGCTTGTGGACTATAACGAATCGGTTCCTGAGACGCGCCGTTCCCGCCGGCGGCGTACCCGCAGGGGAGGGCGTCGCAGGGGTTCGACTTCGGGGCAGGCCGCGGCCCGGTATGACCTGCCTGCGTCCTCTGCTGGGCAAGAAGATGGCCCGCAGGTGGAGGATGATTTGGCGGAAGTTGCAGCGCCGGAAGACGCGTTGGTGGAGGATGCACCGGTGGAGTCGGTTGCCGTCCCAGAGGTGTTGGAAGATGTATCGGTGGAGGCAGATGCCGAATCAGATACTGTATCGGTCGCAGAGTCAGAGGATGTATCCGCAGAGGCGGAAGAATCGGACGTGGAAGATGTATCGGTGGAGGCAGATGCCGAATCAGATACTGTATCGGTTGCAGATTCAGAAGATGTCTCCGCAGAGACGGCTGAATCGGATGAGGAAGATGTACCGTTGGACGATGTGAAGGATTCGGCCGAATCGAGGTCAGACGAATCGGCAACCGGTTAAAACAGGGGAGTTGAACCAGAACTGTGCCCAGAAGTGGGATTGATTGGAAAGCTGCTGACGATAATGTGCCTACCCAGAAAATAGGTAAATCAGTTTTGATATGATACGATGGGTAGTCTCATAGTGATTAGAAATCAAATCTATTTTCATTTTTAATATACATATCACATGATACCCCCCCCCGAATTTTAAATCAAATACTATATGGACAGGTTGATTGCCTGTACATAATGCGTGGTATGAACAGTGCCACCATTGATTTAATCTATCTGGATCCACCGTTCAATAGCAAAGCAAATTATGCGGCCCCGATTGGTAGCCAAGCTGCAGGAGCAGCATTCAAGGATACCTGGACATTAAGTGATGTAGATGTTGAATGGCTTGATGTAATCGAAAAGTCGCACCCACAGTTATGGAATGTGGTTATGGCTGCCATGAGCGATAGCAATAAATCATACTTGATCTATATGGCAATTCGATTACTGGAAATGAAAAGATTGCTCAAATCTACTGGATCAATTTATTTGCATTGCGATCCTACGATGAGTCATTATCTAAAATTGGTTTTAGACGCAATTTTTGGGATTAAGGCATTTAGAAATGAACTAATTTGGTCGTATCGATCAGGTGGAGGCAGCAAAAAACAATTCGGACGTAAACACGATGTCATCTTTTTTACTCTAAAGAAAATTCATGGACATTCAATGTTGATGAAATCCGTATTCCATACTCGGCTACAATTGCAAAGAGCAGAAAGCACATGTTTAATCAAAAAGGCAAAGTTGCAGGAAGTGTTTGGGACATATCACGTCCTCCGAATCACTCTAATGAATGGGTTGGTTATCCTACACAAAAGCCATTAGCTTTGCTGAACAGGATCATAAAAGCTTCCAGCAATGAAGGAGACACTGTACTTGATCCCTTTTGCGGTTGTGCGACCACTTGCGTGGCAGCCCACAACTTTGGGCGTAACTGGGTGGGGATTGACATATCCAAAAAAGCTGCTGACTTAGTCGTGGAGCGTATTTCCGAAACTCAAGGTAGTCTCTATGAAAATATAATCCATCGTGAGGATATTCCCCAGCGCACCGATTTAGGCCCAATCCCTAAGTACAACAGCATCGAAAACAAACGTGAACTTTTTGGCAAACAGGAAGGCAAGTGCAACTCGTGTGATGAGTACTTCAAAATACAAAATCTAGAAGTTGATCATATCGTTGCAAAATCCAAAGGCGGTACAGATCACATTGGCAACCTGCAACTTTTATGCGGTCATTGTAACCGTGTTAAGGGGGATCGGGGTATGAAGTACTTACGTGAGCGGCTTCGCTTAGCGGCCTGATCTTTAATACTGACGAACAGTGGCTAAATCATAGCATATACACTAGCGCAAACCGCAGCCCTGCTCTCATCAGTAAAAAATTATCAGTCCGCTCAGAAATTGATCCCGGCGGGTTTTTCTGCGTTTGCGTAGAAGTGTAACGTGAAGGTACATTGTACCGCCAAGATGCTGGAAGCCTCGGGAATTCTTCAGGAACAGGATATCGCCATTGCAGCACCATATGGGCAGCAACTGGATGATCTGATTGCGGATTGCCATCAGTACCTCCCGTCGGTGGATGAGGCCATGATCCGGCGGGCATTTAAACTCAGTTACTGGGCGCATCGGAATGACAGACGCGCATCCGGCGAACTCTATATTTCACACCCAATCGCAGTCGCCCGTATTGTCGCACAGGAAATCCGGCTGGATGATACGAGCGTTGGCGCCGCGCTTTTGCATGATGTGGTGGAGGATACCGACCTGACCATTGAGATTCTCAGGGCAGAGTTCGGCGAACAGATGGCGCTGCTGATTGACGGGCTGACCAAAATTCGCGGCATCTATGCGAACCGCGCCCTTGGACAGGCGGAAAATGTTCGCAAACTCATCCTGTCCATGGCCCAGGATGTACGCGTGATCTTTGTGAAGTTTGCGGACCGCCTCCATAACATGAAGACCATTGAGTCGCTCCCCCCGGCAAAGCGGCTCAAGATTGCGACAGAAACCTTACGCCTGTTTGCACCCCTGGCACATCGATTCGGGTTGCAGCGCATCAAAAGTGAACTGGAGGATCTGTCTCTCAAGGTGCTTGAGCCCGAAGAGTACGCTGGAATCGTTTCCGGACTCAAGGGCAGCCGACAGCAGCGTGAGGCGCATATCAGCAGTTTTATTCAACCCCTCAGCAAGAATCTTCGTGAGCAGGGGCTTGAGTTCGAAATCAAAGGACGCTCCAAGAACCTGTATTCAATTTTCCAGAAAATGCGGGCGCAGAATAAACCGCTCCAGGAAATCTATGATGTATTTGCAATTCGGATTATTCTCAATACGGCTGGAGGAAAAGGGAAAGAAGAGTGCTGGCGCGTGTATTCAATCGTGACAGATCTGTATAAGCCGCTGCCGGAACGCTTCCGGGACTTCATTTCTGTACCGAAATCAAACGGTTACCAGAGTCTGCATACCACCGTGCTGGATTCCGACGGACGGCGAATAGAAGTCCAGATTCGGACGCAGGAAATGCATGAAATTGCGGAGCGCGGGGTCGCCGCCCACTGGAAATACAAGGAAGGCGTAGATGCGATGGATGCCAAGATGGATCAATTTCTCACCTGGGTTCGCGATCTGATGGAAAACCCTGATGCGGAGCAGGCTACAGAATTTGTTCAGGAGTTCAGCCTGGATCTCTATACCGACGAAATTTATGTCTTTACCCCGAGAGGAGACCTGAAAGCACTCCCCAAAGATGCAACACCGGTAGATTTTGCATTCCAGATTCATACCGATGTTGGATTTCACTGCATTGGTGCCAAGGTGAATGGCAAGATGGTGCCCCTGTCGCATAAACTCAGGAGCGGTGATCAGGTTGAGATTATTACGTCAAAGAAGATCACCGCCAATCCGGGATGGATCAAGTTTGTGGTTACCCACAAGGCGCGAAGCCGGATTCGCCACCGCATTAATGAAGAACGACGGGAGGCGGTACGGTATGGCCGCCAACTTTGGGAGAAAAAAGCAAAACGTGCACGGATCTCACTCAGTGAAGATGAACTCATACGCTTGGCATCGCAGTTCAACTACTCGACATCAGCACAGATGTTTTATGAGATCTCTTCCGGTCTCCTGGATGTTCAGGATTTGATCCAGTATCTAAGAACAGGGGATTCGCCGAACTCCGATGAGGAGGTTCCGCTTTCGCCAGAACCGCCCGTCTCGTTTCTTGAGCATGCGCAGGATCATGGCGCGGAGGCACTGCTCATCAATGGAGAGCGCATTCGAGGCTTAGCGACGGTGTATGCATCATGCTGTAATCCAATCCCGGGGGATTCGGTCTTCGGATATATCAGCAGGGCAGGCACGATCAATATCCATCGTACGGGATGCAGGAATGCAGCACACCTGCTTGTAAATCACCCGGATCGCATTCAATCGTGTACATGGAGCCGGCAAAAAGATGTACGGTTTGTTGTCGGACTTCGTGTCATTGGAGAGGACCGGGTGGGAATTCTTCACGATTTGACAACGGTGATCTCCAGAAACCTGAAGACGAATATCCGGTCGATTACGGTGAAGACCGAGGATGGGCTTTTTGAAGGTACGATTATCCTTCATGTCAGCGATCTGAAGCACCTCAAACGGCTGATTGAGCGTGTCAAGCGCGTGGACAATATCCGCGGTGTTTATCGATTTGAAGAATAAGGGAAGTCCGATGCGTCCGCGTATTGTGTCCATAGACTATGGTACCCGGCGGGTTGGGCTGTCCATGGCGGATCCGTTGCATTTGTTTGCCCAGCCCCTGGAGACCTGCACCCCTAAATCCTCCATAGAGAAACTGATGTTTCTTCACAGGAAGGATCCCATCGGTGTGATCGTGATTGGCTGGCCGCTGAATGAAGATGGAACGGAAGGGGAGGCAACCCGGCGCGTAGACCGGTATATCCGCCGGTTGCAGTCCCGCCTTCCGGGGGTGGCAATCATACGCTGGGATGAGCGCTATACGTCCGAGGAAGCCAAATCCCGGCTGGCCTGCTGGCCGGGCAGAAAAGGGCGGAACCAGGTGGATCAGGTTGCGGCCTGTATCATCCTTCAGGAGTATCTGGATTCCATCCCCGAAACCACTGGACGCGATTAGCGTACGCACCACAAAACCATTCTTTACAATATGCGTAACCCAAGTACATTAATCTTAATCGTAGTTGTCCTGCTTGTAGGCTTTGCCGGTTGTGCAGGCTGTGGAACCTACAACAGTCTGGTTGGCCAGGAGGAGGCGGTGGAAGAAGCCTGGGGAAATATCCAGACTGCGTACCAGCGGAGGGCGGATCTCATTCCAAATCTGGTCAACACTGTACGTGCTGCGGGAGATTTTGAACAGGAGACCTTGCAGGCTGTTACCGAGGCGCGTGCCCGGGCGACCTCCATCAATGTATCCGCAGATGATGTTCGAGATCCTGCGAGCCTGGCACAATTTCAACAGGCACAATCGCAATTGTCGGGGGCGCTGGGGCGATTGCTGGTCGTGAGCGAGAATTATCCGCAGTTGCAGGCGACGGCAGGATTCCGTGATCTGCAGGTTCAACTGGAAGGAACGGAAAATCGCATCAACACCGCGCGTACACGATATAACGGCGTTGTACGATCTTATAATACGGCCATTCGCCGGTTCCCGGCGGCCATGTTTGCCGGCATGTTCGGACATAGCCGCAGGGCTCCATTTGAGGCGGATAGTGGTGCACAAAATGCACCTGAGGTTGACTTTGATTCATAGGTGCAGCATCAAAAATTCGATTCTATTTATTGTACTGTTGGTTCTGCCTCAACAGATTCTGGCTCAGCAGCAGGAGATTGTTGTGGATCATGCCGGGATTCTGAGTTCGCAGGAGGAAGATCGACTCTCGCTTACCTTACGATTGTATGAGGACAGCACCTCAAATCAGATTGCGATACGTACGCTTCAGTCTCTGGATGGGCAGGATATTGCCGAGTACGCAACAGAATTGGGGCAATCTCTTGGGGTCGGTCAGTCAGAAACAGACAATGGGGTGCTGATTGTTGTCAGCATAGAGGACCGCTCTGTCTTCATTGCGGTCGGATATGGACTTGAAGGAGCAATCCCCGATGTATTGGCGGGCCGGATTGTACGTGACATTATTGTACCGGATTTTCGGGAAGGGAGATATTATGCCGGCTTGGCCGGTGCGGTGGATGCAATTATGTTGGCGGCGGCAGGGGAGTACACCGCGGAATTCCTGCCATCCAGACAATCCTCAAACCGGGGAGGTGACTGGGGTGGAATTGTTTTATTCCTGATGGTGGTGGTGTTTGCGATTACGGTGTCGATTCGTGGACGGGGCGGTGGCGGTCGTGGACCGGGAAGGCATTCCGGGAATGATGGACTGATTCCACTCATGTTCCTGCTAGGGCATGCCAGCGGCCGTGGAGGCGGGAGTTTTGGCGGAAGTGGTTTTGGCGGGGGCGGCTTTGGAGGCGGTTTCGGCGGCGGCTTTGGGGGCGGGGGATTTGGCGGTGGAGGTGCAGGGGGGAGTTGGTAACCAATCCCCGATCCGGAGTGCGTCGCTGATTTCAAATGACGATTCCCAAGGGGCTGAGCAGATGGATCGTATCGAATTATTATTACAGCTCCATGAGGCAGATCCATCGGATCCGTTTACCCTCTTTGCACTTGGCTTTGAGTATCAGAAACAGGGGCGGCTAGAGGAAGCCGTAAAGTGGTATCAATCTGTTTTGTCGGAAGATCAAGACTATACGGGGGTCTATTATCATCTAGGGAAGTTGTATGTAGAGTTAGGCCGCCGGGAGGATGCAGAGAAGGTATACCGACAGGGGATCTGGGTCTGCAGTCGGTTGCAAGCGGTCAAGGATCGTGCAGAGCTGCAGCAGGCATTGATGGAATTGGATGACGACTGAAGATTATTCACGGTTTGCGGATTCGGCAGAGCGTGCAGGAATTCAGGGATATTTTCAGTCTACCCGCACGGGAACCTGGGGTTTTTTGATGGCACTGCCCCTCGTAATTCTCTACGAGGTAGGAATCATCTGGGTCAATTCAGGGCGATCCGAGACGATTCGGATTTCAACTGAAGGCCTGCTCAAAAGTATACTGATGAGCATCGGTCTGACCCATGAACTCATTTTTCTGGGGATTGGACTGGCGGTGGGGATTGGAATTATGGTTTGGGAACGAAAAAAGAGAGTGACCTTTAGTCTTCGTTACCCCGGGTTAATCATTCTGGAGAGTGCGGTATATGCCATCGGTGTGGCATTTGTGACGGCCGGAGCAACACAACTTCTGCTGTCCCGGCTGATGATCGTTCAGAGTGGAGCGTCTTTAGGGTTGCCGATGGAACTGGTTCTGTCCCTTGGCGCAGGCATCTACGAGGAGTTACTCTACCGGGTTATTATTGTCGGTGGACTGTTTCTGATCTTGCGACAGGCTTTCCCGAATCAGCGGATCCTGATGTATATGGTTGCGGCCGTGATTGGTGCATTGAGTTTCAGTGCAATGCATCATCTCGGAAATATGGGCGATCCGTGGACGCTTGATGTTTTTGTTTTTCGGGCGATTGGTGGATTAGTATTTAACATCCTCTTTCTGGTTCGGGGATTTGCAGTGATCGCCTGGACCCATGCTCTGTATGATGTTATGGTGGTCACCAATTTCTTCACCTTATTGCAGGGCACCTGACTTGGGGGTCCGCTTGAGGTTTGCGACGGCAGCAATCAGTCGGTCCACTTCCTCGTCGCTGGTATAGCAGGAGATTCCTGCCCGGATCAGCCCCTCAACTCCCAGTGTTTCAACGGTAGTGGTGGCATAGAAGTCACCATGTGAAAGAAACAGGCCGTTCTGACTCAACCGCCTGCAGGCCTCTTCGGAGGTCCATCCCTGAACGGTAAAGCTTAATGTAGCGGTGCGGGATTCGGAAGGAAGCGGGCCATAGCAAATAACCCCATCAAGGTTGCACAGGCCGTCCCACAGGCGTGTGAAGCGCCGTTGGCTGCGCTCATGCAGCGTGTGATAGGTGGACGCAAGGGCGGTACGCCGCGATTGCGCGTGCGTCAGGGATGCAAGAAAATCAACCGCCGCCGCAGAGCCGGCGATGGCCTCATGGCTCAGTGTGCCGGTCTCCAGACGCTCCGGTGCATGGGATCCCGCTGGTTTGAGACGCGGGACATTCATGCGTTCAAGCAATTCGTAATTCCCGTAAAGCACTCCCGCGTGCGGACCGTAAAACTTGTAGGGGGAGCAGGCAAAAAAATCGCACCCAAGATGTTGCACATCACACAAAACATGCGGTGCATAGTGCACCCCGTCCACATACGAGAGGATTCGGGATTCGCGTGCAAGTGTTGTGATGGTTTTCAGATCATTGATCGTGCCCAGTGCATTGGATGCACCGCCGACGGCAATCAACCGCGTGCGCGCAGAGATCAGGCGCCGGAGATGATCCAGGTCCAACTGCCCGTTAGCCGGGTTGAATTTTGCGGAGCGTATGACAAATCCCCGCTCCCGGGCGAGGTCTTTCCAGGGATCAATATTGGCATGGTGGTCCAGATCCGTGAGGAGTATTTCGTCCCCACGCTTCCAGAAGCGCCCCAGTGAGCGTGCGACATGAAACGTGAGCGTGGTCATATTTTGCCCGAAGACGATTTCGTTGGGATCACAATTGAGGAAGTCGGCAAAGGCTGATCGGGAATCATCAAGGATCTGGTCGGTTTCAATGCTGGAAGGGTAGGCCCAGTGCGTATTTGCATTGTGGTGGAGCAGGTAATGAACCATCGCATCGGTCACCATGGTGGGTACCTGTGTCCCGCCCGGTCCATCAAAATAGGCAACGGGATATCCGTTATGCACGCGCTCAAGTGCAGGAAAGGATTGGCGGATGGTCTCCGTTGTGGCAGTTCTCGAATGCATAACCCCCGATTGAACGGGTTCGGGAGAAATTTATTCCATCGTGAGCGTGTTTAAGAACCGGTTGATCGGGGAGAATCCGTGCCTCATCCGGACTGGAAGAACGAATTTCATGCGGACACATGCGGGAAAAATTCGGCCATTTGTGAAGATTTAATGAAGTTTCTTCCAGACGCTCCTTTTCGTTCTGCAACAAGTTTATATTGACTGTGCGTGGGTGTCCGTCCCCTCTTCAGAGCAGTTTTAGACTTTTGCCCGGCGTTTGGACAGAATACGGACGATCACACCAGATACGACCCCAGACCAAACAGTGTCGTGGCTTTTCTGTTGCGAATCATACAAGAAGAATACATTATCATGAACTACCGTTATCTGACTCTTTTCATTGTGGCGATTCTGTTTACTTCGGCCGCCGCTTTTGCACAAACCGGGAAGATCACTGGCACAGTGGTAGATCAAAATGACGAGCCACTCCCTGGAGTTAATGTCATTATTGACGGCAGTACCATCGGCGCGGTTACGAATGTAGATGGCATCTTCTTTATTCTGAATGTTCGTCCAGGTATCCATACATTACGTGCTTCCTTTATCGGATTTACCTCCGTGACGGTAGAGAATGTCCGTGTGGCGATTGAACTGACTACGGAAGTGAATCTCTCCATGCAGGAAGTTACGGCGGACCTTGAAGAGATGATTGTCTTTGCGGAGCAGCCGGTCATTCAGCGTGATATTGCTGCCTCACAGCGCAATATTGATGCGGAAGAAATTCAAAGTGGCAAGTACCAGAACATCTCCCAGATACTGACCTCCCAGGTTGCGTTCAATGACATTTCCTCGGTTGAAGACAGGCCCGAGATACGGGGTTCATTCTTTGACGAGTCACTCTACCTTGTGGACGGGGTGAACTATAATGATCCGTTGACCAATCAGCCCCACTATCGGGCCAACCTTGATGCAGTGGAGGAGGTGAAGGTCCAGACGGGTGGATTTAGTGCAGAGTATGGAGATGTTCGTTCGGGTGTGATCAATGTTGTGACCCGGGAGGGCGGAGAGCGCTATACAGGATCGTTTAATGCGCAATACAGCCGGGCCGGGTTCAAGCATTTTGGGCCGGGTCCCTTTGACTTCAACTCCCCGCTGGTGGAGCCATTCGTGAATGCCAGTATGGGGGCATTTGAAGGCGGGAATTCGTTTTTTGACGGCTGGAATGCAGTCGCTGCCTCCTTGCCGGAGGGCGAAGCGCATGCGGGTGCTCCGATGGAACTGTATGCCCGCTATCTGTGGAGACACCGCTCCCAGGATGCTATTAATGAATTGAAGAAACTGCAACAGGAAGGTGTTGTACAGTTTGCAGAGGGGCTCAATCCAGACGATTTAGTATTTCATCAGACCGGCGTGAACCCTGACTACCGTATCAGTGCCACATTGGGGGGACCGGTCCCCTTTTATCGTCCGGTAAAGTTTTTCTTCAGTTACGACCGGTTCCAGTCTGAATATGCCTATCGCTTTCCTGAAGCCAGCTTCCGGGATCAAAACTTTCGCGGAAAGTTGACCACAAATTTAGGGAGGGGGAAAAAGCTGAATGTACATGGCTATTACAGCAGTCAGAAAGGTGGCACCGGAGGGCAGGGCCCCGGCATTGGGGGATTTGTTTCAAGTAATCCATTTTCCTCAACCGGTTCAACCAACAAATTCTGGTACCCGGACTGCGCAATTCCAGGTACTCGGACACGCCAGATTTATGGATCGCAGTGGACGCACGCGATCTCGGCCAATACATTCTATGATGTTCAGGTGTCGCATGACCGGATAGATTATGGAATGGATCTGAAGTATCGAAATACAGCTCCGATTTCAGGAGCGGGTGGAGTTACGAGTTCCTCTAAAACCAGTGGTTCGGGAGTGGATGCAGGACGGATCGGAACCGAGGCAGAGGCCATGCAGCGGGCTGCCGACGGGCAGGAAGGATGGCAGAACTGGCGGGACTGGGCAATGATACGCATTGGTCAGCACTGGTATGACGAAGCACCCAAAGGATATGGCCCGGTCAACTGGCGGGATGTAACCGGTGAGTATCGAATGGAGTCCTGCAACCTGCGTGCAGATGAAACGAATTCGCGCGGATGGGATGCATCCGGTAATTTTACCAGCCAAGTCACGCGCTATAGTCAGATTCGCGCAGGTTTGCAGTTCCGAATGGAAGATTTCGATCAGTACTATGAAGCGATTGATCCTTCGGTGAATTCAGGGAATGTATGGGATTCCAGAGCAGATCAAATGGTCGGTGCAATCTATCTTCAAAATAAACTGGAATTCAAAGGCTTCGTTGCGACCATTGGTTCCCGCCTTGATATCCTGCAAACCGGAGATTTCCCAACGGTACTGGAGGGGTGCAATCTCTTTGAGAACGGAGATGCCTCACAGTGCAAGAGTGCGGAGCAGGGAGGTCCATGGCATCCCTCAACTGCACCTGGAACAACTACCGCTGATGTTGAAGGAGGGCGCGTTCTTGGGATTAAAGAGACGACTGCCGCAGATGATCTCGGAAAATCCGGGAAAACCCATGCCCGCCTCTCCCCACGGGTCGGTGTCTCGCATCCGATCTCTACCGTTGCGAAGATATTTTTTAACTACGGCCACTTCTATCAATGGCCCAATGCACTTGAACTGTACCGGCTTCGAATGGAAAGCCACCGGGGGTATCGCGTGGTGCGACTTGGGAATCCCGTTCTGAATCCAGAACGGACGATCCAGTACGAGATTGGGTATGAGCAGAATCTGTTTAACAGTATGAACCTGCGGATGACCGGATACTACAAGAATGTGAACGGCGAGATCGGAGAAGTACGGTTCTATCCGCTGGGCCATGGAGGGCGTTCCTATCGCATGTCTGTTAACCGGTCATTCAGAGACGTTCGCGGTTTTGAAGCGTTTATGGAACTCCGGCGTGGGGTGTTCCCCTATGTCAGTGGCTGGCTCAGTTTTAACTACCTCATTGAGAGCGGTGCTGCCTATGGCTATGATCGCTTCTATGAAGACCCAATCATTCAGTCCCGTCTGGCGAATACGGAGGTGTCCAATCCAGATGTACGCCCTATCGTGAAGGGGAGTGTAAGTTTTCACCTGCCGGATAATTTCCAGGGTCCGCGCCTCGGCGAGGTCTCACTGCTGGGTGGGCTCAATGTGTCGCTGTCCTATACCTGGCGCCGTGGGCGTCAGTTCACCTGGAATCCCGCTAGTGTTCCACTGGTGGAGAATAACCTGCGATGGCACCCGTATCAGCGCTGGGACCTGCGTCTGACAAAATCCCTGTTCCGGGTCGGGAGTTACGGGACCTCATTCTATATTGATATTTCCAATTTATTCAATACCCGAAATCTGTCTCCCTTCCCGGGTACCGATGTGGATGGGGATGGCGGCTGGGCCTGGAATGGACATAGGTGGTGGAGGAGTGAGGTAAGAGACTATATGGAGTCGCTGGGGTACAGCGCAGAAAATCAGGTGGCAGGGGATCCAGAGGGTAAATTCAACAATACCATTGGAAAGCCGGGGGACTGGGAAAATGATCAGATAGATCTTCCCGCATTCAGCCCGTGGTCGTTTTTGGAGCATCGGGATATTTTCTTCGGCGTGAAAGTCACCTTCTAGATCTCTCCAGGAGTCCAAAATTTGAATGTAAAATGAAGATTTGTCCGCTTTTCTTATTAGTCCATCCTTCAGTACCTGCCGTGATGAAGTATCCTGTACATCTCTATCAAATCCTTGTCTGCTGCCTGTTGTTAGCGGGGAGTTTCGAAACGGTCAGGGGGCAGTCGGCCAGAAATATGAATGTCGGGGCCATCCAGTATAATACCAACGAGGTGATGTCCGATGACGAGTTGTTCTGGCCGGTAGATCGTCCCGTTGAACAGGGACGCAAGACCATGCTTGATGTGAACGCCATCATTGTCGGTGTCGAACGGACCTGGACGGATCCTGCGGGCGTGGTACGCAACATTCAGGTTGCGCAAATCGGGCGGCGTAAGTTTTCCGAAATCGAAACGGTTACGCCTCCGGTAGCCGGCGCGTTCAAACGGACATTCCGGACTCCGTATCCGACCAAAATCCTGGATAATAATGAGTGGACGGATCAACAGGGGAAAGATGATCCGGTTGACCCCAATCTGCCCGCCGATGTGGTGATCTATACCCACCTGAATTCGTGGACGGGGATTGATATTGAACGGTGGACCTATGGCTTTGCAAACGATGATCACGATGACTATATCATCATGGAATACCGTTTTTCCAATCAGTCGAATGAAGTACTGAACAATGTGTACTTCGGCCTTCAGGCCCAGACGCATGCGAATGCCTACTATCCGGCCGATATTTGGGGAAATTATTACGGAGCAACTTATTCGGGGTATGTTGCAGGTAATGCGATGGCCGATTCTTTGCGACTATGGTATTCCTGGGATGCAGACCAGACCACGGATGCGACCATTGATACCCGGGGCAAGCCGGATCCCCGGTGGGGGAATTTTCAGGAACCCCAATTTTTCGGTCATGTGGTGCTGCACGCGGACATGTCCCCGTCGGATGAGCGGGATGATCCGTCACAGCCGCATAAGGCGGGCTGGTCGCAGCGCGAATTGGCACCGGATCTTAATGTTTCCGGACATGAAGATATCTACGATTATCTGGCGAAGGGGTGGGATTTGGCCAACCCGGGTGCTTATGGAGTTACCGTTGACCATACGGGGGCGGTCGTATCGGAGGGGTCGTATCGCATTCTGAATCCTGAACTTGGCCCTACCGGGGATGCCAGCGTGGACATCAATAATACCACCCGGTTTGACCCGCTGACGGAGCAGGAAAAAACATCCCTGTTCAGTTTCGGTCCCTATACGCTGAATCCAGACGAGGATATACGTATTGTTACCGCGTATGTGGGGGGAGGAATTCCTTATCGATGGGCGATTGATGCAGGTGCGGCCTATTCGAATGGCAATCCGCAGCAGTTGGCGCTGGAACCGCTCCCGTACGCAATCCCGAACTATGCAGGCGATTATATGGATGCATTGACTGCTTCAGAGTTGGATGCAATTCGTTCCTATGTCGGTGGGCGGACGATTGCGCAGCGGGGAGCAACACTGGACAAGATGACCAAAAATGCTGTCCTCGACCTTGGTCGCCCACTGTTGTTTCTGAATGCCGGGAAGGCCGTTCGCACCTGGCGAAGCGGCAATGTGAAGTATGGGCAGGGTTCGTTCGGGATCCCTCTTGCACCGGCAACGCCATCGCTGACTGGATTTTCTGAAAATGATCAGATTCGTCTGACCTGGGGGAATGAGGCGATGGAGGATTCACGCTCAGGCAGTATTGCGAACTACCGAATCTACCGGGAATTAATTCGGCCCTCTGCCTTAGAGGTGCCGACCGACACTACATTTCTGCTTCACGAAGAATTACCCGCAAATGTGAGGGACTATGTGGATACGCGTGTAACCCGTGGGGAAGATTACTATTACTATGTTGCTGCGGTGAACGGAGATGGCGTGGAGAGCAGCCGGTTCCTGAACCGAACGGGCGTGACCAGCGACAAGTTTTTAGAAGCACTTACGCCGACGCGTTCGCCCGACGAGAATTGGCAGAATAATGTGGTGGTGGTTCCCAACCCCTATCATGCCCGGGGTGCCTACAATTATGAGGAAGACCGTCGTCTGACCTTCCTCAATTTACCTGCGTACGCAAATATTCACATCTACACAGTCACCGGAGACCGTGTTCAGACGATTAAGCATCTCTCAAATACGGGGGATGCGGACTGGGAGCGACAGCAGACATTCAGTACGACACAGATTGTGAGCGGGATTTACATTTATGTCGTCGAGGAAGTAAACTCGTCGGGAGATTCCACTGGAAATCAGGCAATGGGCAAGTTTGTGGTCATCAAATAGAGGAAGTAAACCATGAGAAATTTCGCAACAATCGTATTCAGCACCATTGCTTTGTGTCTTTCGTGCACAAGTATGGTTACGGGCCAGGTGGTAAAGTATGCCCAGTCGGGATTGGGCTTTCTTCAGATTGCTCCCTCTGCTGATGTTGCAGCACTTGGTGGCACCTATATTGCGACGACCGGAAAGTCAACGTCCGTATTCTCGAATCCAGCTGCGCTTAGTATGGTGGAGGGGGCGGATGTATCCGCCGGTTATGTGGCGTGGATTGCGGATATAGCCCTTTACAGCATTGCTGCCGCTTATGAGATTGATAAAATTGGGGTCATTGGGGTCAATCTTGTGTCGATGGATTACGGTACATTGCGTGGAACCCGGCCCTGGCAGGTGGGGGATGATCCGGGTCTGCGAGATCAGGGATATATTGATCTGGGTGATTTTACCGTGAACGACTTTGCCTTCGGCATCTCCTATGCCCGCTCCATCACTTCTCAGTTTCATGTTGGCGGGAATATCCGGTATGCCCGTCAGGATCTCAGTCCGAATATTGATGTAGCCATCATTGATGCCATCACGGGAGATATTGTTGAAAGCAGCGACAATGTGGTCAACAACATTGTTTTTGATTTTGGTACGCTGTATTATCCGGGATTTCATGACCTCCGCTTCGGGGCGGCGCTCAGAAATTTTTCAAACCAGAGTGATTATTTTGACCAGCGATTTGAATTGCCGCTCACCCTGGATTTTGGATTGGCGATGGATGTCTTTCAGTTATTTGAGTCTGTTCCCGGACCGAGCAACAGTCAGTTAACGCTTGCCGTGGACTGGGTGCATCCCCGGGATTATTCCGAGCGGTTGCATGTGGGTCTTGAGTATGGTTTCATGGATATGTTTTTCCTGCGCGGCGGGTACAAGTTCAATTATGACGAAGAGAGTATATCGGCCGGGATTGGAGTAAACCTCCAGACCGGTGGCTATGGGCTTCGTGCGGATTACTCGTATTCGGCGTTTGGCGATTTTTTTGGTTCGGCGAACCGGCTTGCATTGGCGATTTTATTGAAATAGCCACCTTACTGAACATTCTGAATGGATTTAATTCCTTAAATGTCTTACTTGTGGAGCGGGAATATGGGGCAGGGAGCCTGAATAGCAAGTTCTTCTATTCTTGATCTTACGGCCGTCATGATCGTGAGAAAATCCATTCGTCCAGCAGCTTAGATTGTCTGGACTTTATCCGCTGGCGGGTCGTCAACAATGCCGGACCTCTGAGCAGACCCGGAAATACCATTGATCTTTCCTTGAGTCAGCCCGAGACCGTATTGTTCCGTACTTTTATGCACAGAGGGCGGCATACAGTTCGGAACGTGCCATGACATTATTTCTTTCAGAAGCATCCGGGATCCGGTTTTTTGGTTTCCAGCACCTATTGATCATACTCCTTATGGTTGGTCTGTGTGTGTGGCTGCCATTATTTGCAAGAAGGAGTTTCGGGGCGCAAACGCAGCAGTGGATTTTGCGCGGGCTGTCCGTAATTGTCTGTGCGGGGATTCTCAGTTCGGTATTTTTTCGAGTGACGGCCGGCAGTTTTGACTGGCGGGAGGATCTGCCATTAAACATCTGCAACCTCTTCGCACTTGTTCTTCCTGTTTTATTCTGGCGGCAACCCCCAAAACGTATGCTTGAAGTGTTTTACTATCTGATCATCGGAGGAACCTTGCAGGGAGTGCTGACCCCTGATTTACCGGAGGCGTTTCCGCATCTGTTGTTTTTTTCTTACTGGGTTGTCCATTGCGGGCTGATTCTTCACATCATTTATGCCGTGGTGATCTGGCGCATTTATCCTCGCAGGATTGGTGTATTTTATACTCTTCTGTGGCTGAATGCCTATGCATTGGTGATCATGATGTTTAATCATCTTACGGGGTCCAACTATTTATATCTGATGCAGAAGCCTCCCATGGGGTCTCTGCTTGATTTTTTAGGTCCCTGGCCGTGGTATATTCTGACGGCACAGCCGTTGGCATTTGTTATTTTATGGCTGGCCTGGTTGCCATTCGCACGGTACCGGGTAAAATATGTTGAATAGTTCTCCGTTCATTTCCCCAATTCCCGTTTAATTCATGAATCAAGCATCCCGTATTGAACCAGCGAAAGGTTTTCTAGACAGGTGTCTCAAGGGCATTGAAGTGGTTGGCAATAAATTGCCGGACCCGTCCATGCTTTTCTTACTGCTATTGATCGTTGTCTGGATCTTAAGCGCGTTCCTGTCGAATTTCTCATTCTCTTCGGTCATTGATCCCCGCACTGATGCGCCGCTGGTGATTAACAATCTGTTGACGGGCAGCGCAATTACCGATTTTATGAGCAGAATGGTCTCCATATTCACCGGATTTGCACCGCTCGGGGTGGTTTTGGTTGCCATGTTAGGTGTAGGTGTGGCGGATGAAGCGGGCTATTTCAATACGGGGATCAAATTGCTCCTGTCCAGGACCTCCGCCCGGCTCCTCACCCCGGTGGTCGTTCTGGTCGGACTATTGAGTCACAGTGCAGTAGATGCGGGATACGTGCTGGTAATTCCATTAGGGGGTGTGATCTTCCACGCGGCCGGCCGTCATCCACTGGCCGGGATTGCCGCGGCGTTTGCCGGAGTTTCGGGTGGTTTCAGTGCAAATCCACTCCCGTCGGCGCTGGATCCTCTTCTGCAGGGGTTTACACAGCCGGCTGCCCAGATTCTGGATGCCGCGATCCTGATCAATCCTCTGTGCAATTATTTCTTCACGATGGCTTCCAGTGTGTTGATTATTGCACTGGGCTGGTATATAACAGATCGTCTGGTTGAGCCTCGTCTCCAGAGGAACACGCCCGTGGATGAGGATGCGGAGAGATCCGAGGGAATGGACAAAATCAGCAGGCGTGAATCAGGTGCCTTCTGGTGGGCGACCGGGGTTATGCTGCTGGGAATTGTGGTACTCATTCTGACATTGCTTCCGGCGGATTCTCCGTTCCGGGATTCCAGTGGATCATTGAATTCGTTTCAGGCACCGATCATGCAGTCGATTGTGCCGCTTATTTTTCTGTTATTTCTCGTACCGGGGGTAGTGTACGGGTATGTGGCCCGGGTTTTTAAATCGTCCAGAGACATGGTGGATGCGATGACCAAGGCGATGAATGGGATGGCATATTACATTGTGATGGCGTTCTTCTGTGCGCTGTTTGTGCATGCTTTTGCTTCTTCAAATATCGGGGCACTGCTGGCACTCAAGGGGGCATCTGCCCTTCAGGCACTGGCGCTTCCCGGTTCGGTGACCATTATGGGCATCATCCTGCTGACGGCATTTGTAAATCTTTTTGTGGGATCTGCATCGGCAAAATGGGCACTACTGGCCCCCATATTCGTCCCCATGTTAATGCAGGTCGGGATCTCTCCCGATCTGACACAGGCCGCCTATCGGGTGGGCGATTCGTCTTCCAATATCATCACCCCTCTGATGCCATATTTTCCGCTGGTGGTGGTTTACTGTCAGAAATACTTTAAGCAAACCGGTATTGGGACGCTGACCGCCATTATGATTCCCTATTCGGTTACTTTTCTGATTGCCTGGACGGCATTTCTGGTCTTATACTGGGTATTCGGGCTTCCGCTGGGGCTGGGCGCTTCGTATGTTTATCCCCCCGTCTAATGTCCATTGGATCAGAATTCGGGCGGATCGTTCGCGGAATGTTCCGTGGGTTCATGCGCTCACTGCTTCGGAGCCTGTTCCGGCGATGAGGCATGGGTCAGTGTGGAGTCCGTCGGGTCAATGAGCTGGAAGCGTACCGGCAGGCGCATGCGGACTCGTGCAGATTTGCCCATATGTTGACCGGGGATAAAACGTGTCCGGCGCAGCGCCTGCACGGCAGCAGAATCAAGCAATGCATGCAGAGATTGTGAGACCAGAATATCGCTTGCGCTCCCATCCGGGTTGACGGTGAAGGTCATGACCAGTTTCCCCTCAATTCCCTGATCAATCGCTTCTTTGGGATAATCAATCATGATATAGTATGCACCCAGTCCACCTCGGATTTCCGGCATAATCTCTGCGCGGTCCAGGATCGGGACGGTAGAGATTTGCCGGAGTGCGGGTTGGATGTCTTCAGGGATCGTATCTTTCGGAACAGTGGTCTCATTCGCAGCAGATGCGAAGGCATCGGTGCCGGGCGGGGCTCCGATGGATTCTCTGTCGATAACGGGAGTCAGGAACAGGGGGCGTTCCATCCCGGTACTGATTCCCTGGGGAATCAGAGTCAGTCTCCATGGTTCAGGCGTGGGATCAAATCTCAGGGGAAGCTTAAAACACAGAGTCACGAGTACAAGGCTTGCCGCAAGGGCAGCCATGAGGCGTAAATGATAGAACGTATTCTGGATCTGGCGGGAGTGCATGGGAGTAAGGTTCTCAAACCTCTGCAAAATGGTACGCCGCATTACAAATAAGTTCATTCATGGAAAATCCGCATAGAGCACTCGTCCTGACGGCCCCGGGGCAGTGTTCGTTTGCATTTGGGCAGAACATTCCGGTTGGACATGGCCCTGTACGGGTTGCCGTAGAGTATTCTGGAGTTAACTATAAAGATGCACTGGCGGTTACGGGCACGGGTAAAATCGTCCGGGCACCGTTTCCGTTTGTGCCTGGAATTGATCTGGCAGGTACCGTTCTAGACTCTGCGCTCAGGCGCTATCCGACGGGCAGTCAAGTCATGCTGACCGGCGGAGGGCTTGGCGAGTCATTCAGTGGAGGGTACTCAACTTTGCAGTTCGTAGAGTCTGAGTACTTACTGAAACTGCCTGATGGGATGAGTACACGCACCTCCATGATACTGGGTACAGCGGGGCTCACGGCGATGCTGAGTGTCATGGCCCTGCAGAGGAACGGGATCACGCGTGGAGAGATTCTGGTTACCGGTGCATCAGGGGGCGTAGGCATGATTGCGGTCAAGTTGCTTGATCGCCTCGGATACGCCGTGATTGCATCGTGTGACAGTTCATATTTATGGTATAAACTCAAAGGGTTGGGAGCATCAAAAACGATGGGCCGGATCCATGCCGGCCGACCATTGGAACATGCCGTGTATGATGCAGTGGTGGATACGGTGGGGGGAGGGGGACTGGCGGCAGCTCTGACGAAGGTGAGACGGCATGGATGTGTTGCGACATCCGGGAATGTAGCCGGCGCGGAGTTAAGGACAACTGTCTATCCGTTTATCCTTCGTGGTGTTACGCTTGCGGGGATTGATTCCAACACTGCATCTATGCAGGATCGTGAGACTGCCTGGCAGCGGCTGCAGGCAATCATTCCTGAACAGGAGGTGGATCAGTTATTCATGGGGACCATTGGATTGGAGGATATCGAGAGTGTTTGTTATGCAAAAATACAAGGCAAAGCTCCCGGCAGATTTCTGGTTGACATGAAGAATCCACTTGAGAATCCCGCATCGGCATGAGGGATTGATCGGGATTTTTTCACACATCCGTATCCGTTCCGTATAGATTCTCCCGGCAGTGTCTAGCGGCAAGCTTTTGTATCTTGGGAAACATCGGCCCGGAACTCAAAAAAAAATCATTATCGGGTGCTTCTGCAGACCGTGGTTCGGGAATTTGCATAAAGATGTAATGGATCGTAAATTAGGGGTGAGTGCTGATGGGTTGTGTGAATAGCAGGTATCTGTTCGTTTCTGCCCTTTCGGATAAACCAAAATTAATTAAGCAATGAGACTGAACTTTGCTCCCCATTTTTGTCATCTGACATTCAACAGTGTACACTTCCTGCTGTTAATCCTACTGGTTTTTCCAATAGGAGCATGGGCACAGGGATACGGAAATTTGCAGTTGGCTCCCTCTCAGAATTTGGTCGAGGGCCGCAATCAGATTGACCTGTCCCAGGATTTCCCCGTCAATGCTCTCCCCACGATATTCAAGGAGAATGGAAATTCAGACGACATCTCATCAGAGCATTCATTAGAGGATGACGGTAATAAGACGGATGCCGCTACGAATATGGGAGGATCCGAAGGAATTCATGTGACGATCAGTCCTAACGTTGATCCTCCTGATCCGCCATCGTATTTACAAGCATTCGGAGGACCAAATTCGATTGATCTTTACTGGAGGGCTCCAGACGACAACGGTGGATCAGCGATTAAGGGATATCATATGGAGTATTCTGCCGATGGAATAAGCAATTGGAGTTCTTTGTTTTCGGAGCTTATTAGAGGTGGTGAATTTATCAATGATAGTAGGGAGATTGCGCCAGGAGCAACGTATTATTACCGTGTCCTTGCCGTTAATAGCGATGACGAAAGGAGCGGCTTTTCTAATATAGCCAGCGCAACAACTGGGGGACCGGGTTATGTGACCGACCTGACTGCGACAGCTACCGGGCGCAATGAGATCACTGTTGAGTGGGTAACTCCCCGTAGCAGTGGTACATCAGCCATTACGAGCTACCGCATTTGGAGGTCTCGTGATGACCAGGTTCCCTGGAGGGAGATTGTACCGAATACTATGTCGATTGGCACAACCTCTATAGATGGGGCAGTTGACGCAGGCACGAAGTACTATTACCGCGTCGCTGCCATTAATTCCACTGGCGTGGGTTTTCCATCCTTGAATGAGGCCTCTGCAACGACGGATGCCAGTGCACCGGATGCGCCCATGAATTTAACGGCAACCGCTTCCGGACCGACCCGGATCGTTCTTTCCTGGACGGTTCCCAATGATAACGGTGGTGTCCCCATTACGGGGTATCAAATTGAGAGTTCCGCGGATGGGACAGATTGGGGGAATCCTCCTCTGGTAGAAGACACTGGAGACGTTGGGACAACCTACACGGATACGGGGCTTACCGAAGGCACGACGCGCTACTACCGCGTCTCTGCGATCAATCGTATTGGTACCGGCGCACCCTCCAATGAGGCCTCTGCAACGACGCAGGCGATCTCTGCACCGGGTGCGCCCACGAGTTTGACCGCAACGGCTTCCGGGCAAACCCGGATTGACCTGTCATGGACAGCCCCTGTGAACAACGGCGGGGCCGCCATTACAGGGTATCGAATTCAAGTATCCTCCAATGCAGGCAGTTCCTGGAATCCTCTGCAGGATGTTACGGGACGCGCAACCACGACCTATTCTCACACGGGGCTTACGGCCGGCACAACGCGTCATTATCGGGTCCGTGCCATCAATGCCGTTGGTGCGGGGGCACCTTCGAATGTCGCCCACGCAACGACCGATGCATCCACGGTCACGGCACCGGAGGCACCCGCCAATCTGACGGCAACCGCTTCCGGCCCGACCCGGATTGATTTGTCCTGGACGGCTCCTTCCAGTAACGGTGGATCATCCATCACAGGGTATCGGATTCAGGTGTCCCCCAGTGGAACCGGGAACTGGACGAATCTGATCGGCAATACCCGAAACACCAATACGACCTATGTACATACGGATATTTCCCCCGGCACGACGCGCCATTACCGGGTCCGTGCCATCAATTCTGTGGGTCCGGGTGCCCCTTCCGATGTGGCCAGCGCAACGACAACGGCCGCCACGGCACCGGATGCACCTTCAAATTTAACCGCCACGGCTTCGGGGCGAACCGAAATCACGCTTTCCTGGAGTTCCCCCTCCAATAACGGCGGGGCCGCAGTCACCGGCTATCAGATTGAGGTGTCCGCGAATGCAGGGGGTTCCTGGACGGATCTGGAGACAAACACCGGAAGTGCGGCCACCACCTATACGCATACGGGGCTGACCGAGGGGGACACAAGACACTACCGCGTCTCTGCAATCAATTCGGTCGGCACCGGCACGCCATCGAACGTGGCCAGTGCAACCACGGGGGCCGTCACTGCGCCGGATGCGCCCGCCGGACTTACCGCCACGGCATCCGGCCCGTCGGCAATCCTCCTTTCCTGGAGTGCTCCATCGAATCACGGCGGGTCCGTGATTACCGGGTATCA
>JAJECV010000133.1 GCA_022821875.1 Rhodothermales bacterium | reverse complement strand
TCTACCTGGAAACTCCAGAAGCTCGTCTATTACTGTCAGGCATGGTCTCTTGTCTGGGATGAGGCACCGTTGTTTAATGAGGAAATATGTGCCTGGGTTAATGGTCCTGTGTGCCCGGCATTGTATGAAAAACACAAAGGGAAGTACTCTGTGAGAAAGATTAAAGGTGGCAATCCAGACAAACTGAATGATGCTCAAAAGGAGACGGTTGACGCAGTCATTGACTATTATGGAGATCGGACACCGCAATGGTTAAGCAGCCTGACACACCTTGAAGATCCCTGGAAAAATGCCAGAAAAGGAGTGCCTCCGAGGGAGCGTAGCACTGAACCTATTTCTTTGGAATCAATGGCAGAGTATTACGAGAGTATTACGAACTGCTAGGAAATGCCCAAAAAGCGTAAATCGGCGAAATCAACCGAACAGCCTTTTCCTGATAGTAGAACACTTCGCCTTGTAACTGACCTTGACCTCAAATCAAGTGGAAGGATGTTCCAGTGGTCACTGGAAGTTGCAGATTACGGAAATGATTGGGGGTTCAACGCCAATGTTCTCCGTAATGAATGGTGTCCCAAGATACTTCCCAAACTCAAGGAATTTGAAAGATTAACCTGGGGGCAGCTGGCGAATCAGGCGAAGGGGCGAGGATCTGGCACGAAGCATCATCATGTACATGTATCCGTCCTGATCAAGAAAGCAAAAAAAATGATTAAAACAGCGTGACGAGTGGGATGATGCGGAACAACTTTACTCCCTAAGACTGGGCGGTAAATCCAGAATTTACGGGATTGTGGTCGGCCAAAAATTGAATCTCATATGGTATGATCCAAGGCACCAAATTTACCCGAGCCCCAGAAGATGATTTGATAATTAAGGCAATCACGCCTACTTTTACCTGCCAAGTTTTCATGACATGATTCCTTTCTCCCCGCCAATCAATGATCGAAACGGGGTATGACGATCTCTAAAGCAATCCCCTTCTTGGTCAGGTCTTGACCAGACTGGGAGACACAAATTCATCACACTTGTTCGAGATCTCCGCATTCAATGGCCATCCAGCAAAGAAGTTGAATATCCTCTTTTTCAATAATCGGCAGGGGGAGAGGTATCTGGCTTGGTTTCAGGCCTGTACCTAGGATATATTCTACAAGACGACAGGTCAGTTCTTGTGCATCAGGTTGCTCTTGCCCTTCTTTAAAGAGTTTGCGAAGAGAGATCTGCTCTCGACGTGGCCAGGGGGATTCCAGAATATCCAGGGCATCTTTTACATCCCCCGGCTTTTCTTCCCGTGGAGGATGATCACGAATAAACGCGGCCACCTCACGATTAATTCGCTCCACTTTTGGCTGCAGGTTTGCCGGATCTGTCTCCAGCATCCAGTGATTCAGAATATTGGACTGCGCCATGTCCCAGAAGTCATACACGCGCTCGTGAAAACCTTCCGGTTGCCAGGTCGGTGTATCTTCTTCACATTCAATCATGCGCAGACATGTCCCCAGTTCGTGAATAACCGCATCCTGTCCTCCGGCAGGCTGCCAGTCGGAGTTCGCCGGAATGAAGCGCAGGTAGGTGCGTTCATGTTTTGTCTCGTGCCCAACGACAGCACAGAAAAACAGCCCACGCTGTTTGCCTTTCCGCATACCTGATCCAATCTTCCATGGCAGTTTCGCAATGTCTCCCCCCAAATCCTTATATGCCCTGCGCAGCGTCTGCCGGTACTCTTCCCCCGTCTGGGCGGCAGCCACAGTTGAGCCGCGCTCAAATAAAGATGCATCTTGCTTGAGGAGAAGTTCAATTTCCCGACGCGTTTCGGTAAAAACCTGATCGCCATGTGCACCTTCTTCCAGCGGAGCAACGACGCCCACACTGGCGGCGGCCAAAGCCAGTTTGCCCAGAATTCGCTGTTCCAGATTCAAGAGCTGATCAAGCCGATCTGCGGGAAAGATCGTTCGAAGGAATACACGTTTATGGGGGCTGTTGATTCGGTCAATACGACCGTGTCGCTGCACCAGACGCATGGGATTCCATGGCACATCATAATTGATGATATGACGGCACTGCTGCAGATTCACCCCCTCGGCCAGAATGTCTGTGGTCACCAGTATTTGATATTTATCCGTATCTGAACCAGAACCTGCCCGCATGGATACAGGTGCAAATCCATGTACGGCCTCATCCTTGGTGACTCCTCCGTACTTCTGGGACCCGCTCACCGCGGCAAGCCGGTTCTGATAGCGAGAAAGTTCGGGGCGGTGATCAATTTCCTGTTTGAGAAAATCGTAAATCCACCCGACCGTATCGGCAAAGAAGGAGAAGATCAACACCTTCCGCTTCTGTGCTTCGTCAACGGCATCGGAGGCTTCATGCTCTGCCTGAGTTGCAATATCGAAGAGCACATCCGACAATGCTCTGAGCTTCGTATCGTTTTCTTTGGTAATAGAACCTGCGGATTCTGCAAGTTGCCGCAAAAGGTCACGATCATGCACCACGGCATTTTTTAGCCGCTCAACATCATAGTCTCCGGCATCGGACTGCTCAGAGGTCTGCTCTAGTAATTCTTCAAAGATGTCATCATCGGTGCCGGAAATTTCCTGCAGGAAGACGGTCGTAACGACAGATCCTTTGTCCAGAGCTTCCAGAAATTTATCATGTTCATCGACCATTTTCTGAACCGTCTTCCTGAAGGCGAAGCAGGAAGATTCAAACCGTTTCAGTAATCCGGAACGCAGCAATCCCGTCATTGCATGTGCACGGCCCGTCTCTTGCGGATCCATGTTTTCCTTCCGATAGGCATCCGGCATATACCGTGCGAACGTAATGCTTTGGGCCCTGTCGGAATCCAGTGCTTCCTCTAGTTGGTCAAAAAATCCAGGGAGTTGATCTTCCAGTTCATAGCGGACCGTGATTGCCTGCGGTTTGGGAAATACAATGGAGCGGGGGACGCCATCCGGCCCCTTGATTGTATCACTGGAGTAGTGCTTTTTGACAAACTGACGTGTCCGCTTGACTGTTGTTGCGTCGATGATTGGATACAGCAGATCCGGACTGAGATTGGTCGGATCCGTTCGCATCGCCTCCATAAAACGCTGACGGATTGACAGAATCCCCCGATCTGCCAAGTGAGCATCCTGGCGGACGAAAAAATTAATAAGATGATACAGGTCCCACAGCGAGTTGTTAACTGGCGTTGCCGTGAGTAAAAGCAGGTCTCGCTTTTTTCCAAACAGAAGGGTGCGAAGTGCGGCCGCTCTAGTTGGTGTATTCGGGTTCCGATAATTGTGGGCTTCGTCTACAATAACCAGTTGATATTCGTCCAGATCACGTTGAAGATGTATCTGGTCAGCCTTTGGGCGATTCTGGTCTTGTAGTTGCCGATCACCTGCCAACTGTTCGAAGGACATACACTCAATGCCGCGAGACAGTTGATAATCCGTCATGAATTGCTTCCATGTACTATCCCGGAGTGCGGCCGGGCAGATCAGTAATGCGCGTTGGCGACGGTCACTGTAAAGTTGCAGGATTTCCCCTGCAATAAACGTTTTGCCGAGCCCCACTTCATCGGCTACAATCACCCCTCCCCGTTCCCGCATGAGCCGCAGTGCACGCACTACGCCATGTTTCTGAAAGGTGGTTAGCGGCAGGTTTTCATCCTCCCGGATTTCTTCCTCAATCTCGTTGCCATAAAGCTGCCAGAGTACACGAAGAAAGATCATCCATGGAGACCGGGGTTCGAAGACCACCTCATAAATCTCTGCCAAATCGTAAGGCTCCGCATCTTCCCAGAGATCGTCAAACCATTCTTGGGCCTGATGAAGGATCACCGGGTCAAAGCAGCCCAGATTCAATTCAAGGTTTTGTGTCAGGCCTGCCTTGGTGAGATTCGACGAGCCGGCAATAATGCCTCCGTCTAACTTTGAGGAATGGATATAAGCCTTTGCGTGCAGGAATGTCTTGATATATCGTCGAACCTGCATATTCCCTCTTCGGAGTGCACCGGTGAGTGCTTCAAGTGCTTTACGGCTCACTGGAGTGAAGGGCAATTGATCCCGCTCTCGTTCAAGAACATCCAATTGCGTCTTCCATGCGGATGTGATACGCCGCTGGTTACGCCTGTCTGGAGATTCGTCCAATCGCTTATGGTCCGGAACCGGCAGGGCACCAGGATCCGCTCCAAGTAATAGACGCACATCAGATATCCCGTCCAGATGATCCGCAATATGAAAGAAGCCCGCAGGACTGAAGAAGGCGGTTGCGATACGTAATTCCTCTATTGGCAGGCCTGAATACTCCTGCCCTGAATCATGCTCCCTGAGGGTATTGACTAGCGCTCCGGCAAGCGTATTTCCATTCCGGTTATCCACAAAGACGGGTTCTCGGTTCATTCTGACGGCTGCCATACAAATCGGGCTTTTTCTCGGCGTAGCATCTCAAAGGGAGTGATACAATCAATGTTTAGACTCTCGCATACGAAGGGGATTTTTATTTTTGCTTTTGTCCGCCTGTAAACTTCCTGGGTCACAACCGCAAGTTTATCACACAGCGCGTGCGTAATCAGGTGATAGTCCGCTGATTCAATAAATTCTCGAACGTCAGCAATTTTGAAATTTTCACTCTTTACGAAATCTGCGACGCGTTTCAGATAAGGATCTATATCCGCAGAAAGCCTAAGAAAGAATCCGTTATCACGATCACTTGCCCATGCGCTGAGACGATCATCCTGTCGACAGATTTCTTCATACACCCTATAAACGCTAAAGACCCGCCCTTGTCTGTTAGCATGGTGCAACCACTCCCAGAAGCCGGGGTGGAAGTCAAAGCCATAATGGTATCTATGCGCATCAATCAAGACATTGGTATCCACAAGATACATTTTCGCTTACCTCTCCCAGAGACTTTCTGCAAATGCATCTAGCGTGGAGATTTTTTTTATACCCAGATAATAAAGAGCATCTGTATACGACGTATCACCAGAGAGTGTGCTTTCAACAAGTGCAGTACCGAAGCGCTGACCGACGCGGGTCTTGAGCGTTGCGTGAAAATTCCCTCCTCCACTTCCTTTGCGTGGTTTAAGTTGATTCAATTGGTAGCGATATTGCTCTGCAAATGTACTATGCTGAAGGGCTTCCATCTCAAAGAGACGCCGAAGTACAACTAGCGTACTAGTTTTGTAGTAATTCACCAGTCGCTGAAGCTCATCAGATAGCGTTACATCTTCCCGAAAATTCTGTCGTAGAGACACCAAGGGGACAAGAACCTCGGCGGCCACCTGATTGCACCAACGTTCAGTTACGTGAGATGAGAATGAATTGGGAGCCACATTGGACAAACTAGATTCTCCCAACCAGATATGTGCCAACTCGTGAGCGATTGTAAAAATTTGTGCAGCTTTGGCATCTGCCCCGTTAATGAATATCAGAGGGGCGAGTTTATCCGACAGCGCAAAGCCTCGAAACTCTTTAGGATTGAGTTTGCGATGTGTATTGTTTCGTACAATGCCACTGATCATTACAAGTATCCCCAAATCATCCGCTTGGTTCGCAAAATAGCGTAATGCCTGGGTCCAGTTCGGTAGCTCCTGACGCTCTTCTATATCAAAACTTAATATAGTTCGAATCTCCGTCGCCGTCGTCTCAACATTACTCTGCACCGTGGAGGATCCCACAAAAGGAAGCGGTTCTTCACCTTCCAGCATAGCGAAGGTTTGATACCAGTTCTGACGCTGTTGACACATATAGATGGTATCCAGAAGGTTGTCACTAGGCTGCAAAACTTTCTGGTCACCCATTGTGCGTAAGTCATGAACGGGGATTGGCTCATCAAGTGGTTCCGAGAAAAAAAGAAACCCAACAGGAATATGCATGAACCGGGCAAAATCCTCTAACTGCTTATATGTCGGGGTCTTCGCACCGCTTTCCCAATCGTCGTATTTTGGGAATCGTTTGCGCAGTTCTGCTGGATTTGCCTGCCTGCGTTTGCAGGCCCATTGCAGAAGTTCAGGTCTTACTTTCATGCGTGGAGATGTCATCCTCATGCCTTTCATGATTAGTAGTGACGTAATACACCAGCAAGTCTTGATTCAAAATTCCAATTTTTCACGGCAAGTATCGAAGATATGAATAATTTGCGAATCACCGAGATCGTGCACATCAGCGATCTCAGCATGAAGTTCATGGATACGGACTTCCTTTTCATCCGCGTCCATTGGGATGCGGGCAACTCTCACTTTTACCCATCGACGTTGCAAAACGCGTATCTGAACAACCAGCAATGCCCTTGACTTCTTCCACATGGATGTATTGAGTTGGATCGTTCCGATGCGCATCAATGTGGCCGTGCAGTTGACCGTCATGGCCAGTGTACTGTACCGGCTTGTGTATTCAGATGAATTTGCCCAGGTATTCAAAATGAATTTCCCCGTCTGGCAGATCTCATTTTTTGAGCGACTTTTCACATCTGGTTTGGAATTGGATTGAGTACGTTTCGTCAATGTGTCATGGCTTGAATTTTTCGGAATCCGTGACCGATTTTTCGTGGAATCTCTGCCGAGTTCGATGCGACAGGCCATGCGGTGGAACCAGTCTGTCCAAAATGGCCAGGATTTAACTTTGCCTGTCTAGTGCAGGATCATGATTGTGGGTTTCGTTATTATTTCTGCTCATTTTTCTGCGGGTAGAAGATGGACTTTGTTTCCCGCTGCCGATATTGTTCCGGGTTCACGGCAGTGGTGATAACCCAGACGCTTTTGCCGAATAGCATGGATGTGTATCAGAATTCTTCGGTCACAAAATACAACCCGAGGGGGTGACTGGATTTTGGGAACACACTACTGCGCTGCGGGGATATACTGTTGTAGAATCATTACCGCGTTTCATTGGGCTGCCGCTCCAATCCCTGGTCATGTTCTTTTGGAGCATGTTCGATGGCCAAATCTAGGGGCTGTGGCAGGGGAAATAAGGGTGCCCGATAACGGGCGAAGTTATCCACCAGCCAGTCGTGCATGGAGGGGATCGGAACCAAATACCGGTTCTCCCGCTCGTCCAGTATCCCTTTGTGAAGTACTAGCAGCCTGTGGATAAAGTCCAGAAAAATCTGAACAACGCTTTTCGGGTTGGTTTTTGGAGATTAAACTGCTCAAAATAGCCATAGAAGAGACGTTTTTGGCCCTTTAGAGTCTCAAAAAGGGCGAAAAATAGATAGTT
>JAJECV010000020.1 GCA_022821875.1 Rhodothermales bacterium | reverse complement strand
CGGTTAATGAGAGGTCAGGGCGTGCCCAGAGTTGTTCAATTTGCTTGATTACGGCAGACCCGACAATAAAGCCATCCGTATGTTTTGACAGACGCTGCGCATCCTCCTGTGTCTGAATCCCGAACCCCACCAGAAGCGGGTTGTTGTTGATCAACTGACGCGCCTGTTTGAGATAGGTATTGATGGCCTCCATCCGCTCGGTGATCCCGGTTCCTGTTAATCCGGTAATCGATACGCAGTAGACAAATCCGTTCGAGATGCGGTCAATCTCCTTCATGCGATCAGCCGGCGTATTCGGAGCAACCAGAAATACTAGGTCCAGCCCCTTTTCCTGTGCATGGGCACGCAGTGGAGCGGATTCCAGCGGGGGCAGGTCCGGGATAATGAATCCATCCACGCCCGCATCGGCAGCCTGTCTGCAAAATTCTTCCACGCCAAAGCGGAGAATCGGGTTGATGTAGCCCATCAGCAGGAGTGGAGTGTCGCTGTGTTTCCTGAAGGCGATCACCGCGTTCAGCGTATCCTGCATCGTGACTCCCGCCTGCAATGCACAGGTGCTGGAGTGCTGGATCGGTACGCCTTCGGCCAGCGGATCACTGTGCGGCATTCCCAATTCAATGAAGTCCGCTCCTCCCCGGTCAACCGCGTCCAGAAGCAGGTTGGTGACCGAAGGGTGAGGGAATCCGCTGGTGAGAAAGATCCCCATGGCCTTCTTGCCCTGTGCCCGGAGCGCATGCAATGTGGTGGTCAGCCTGGAACTCATAGATGATCCATGATCGTTTGCATGTCCTTGTCTCCACGCCCGGAGCAGTTGATCACAATAACAGAATCGGAGGCCACCTCCGGCACAATCTTCTCAAGTGCCGCAATTGCATGCGCAGTTTCAAGTGCAGGGATAATCCCTTCTGTTTTCGATAACAGGATCACACCTCGCAGCGCCGCCTCGTCGGTTTCAGCGAGGTAGGTTACCCGGCCAAGGTCCATCAGCCACGAATGTTCCGGACCAACCCCGGGATAGTCCAGTCCCGCAGAAATTGAATGCGCAAGCGAGATCTGTCCTTCATGATCCTGCAGCAGGTAGCTCATGGCACCATGCAGAACGCCCATTGAACCTTTTGACAGTGTGGCGGCATGCTGCCCCTCTAGCCCTTCTCCGGCAGCTTCTACTCCAAACATTTTCACCTCAGGATGAGGAATGAATGGATAAAACATCCCGATTGCATTGGACCCACCTCCAACACAGGCGATGAGCACATCGGGGAGGCTTCTGCCGGTCTTGTCCTTTAACTGCAATTGAACTTCTTCACCGATCACCTGATGAAACGTGCGCACCATCATGGGATACGGATGGGGGCCAACGACAGAGCCGATGATGTAGAAGGTGTCGGACGGATTGGATACCCAGTCACGGATTGCTTCATTGGTTGCATCCTTGAGCGTCTGGCTCCCGCTCGTTGCCGGGCGGACTTCTGCGCCCAGCAGCTGCATACGAGCCACATTCAGTGCCTGACGCCTCATATCTTCCGCCCCCATATAGACCACGCACTGGAGCCCGAACCGGGCGGCAACCGTCGCGGTCGCAACCCCGTGTTGTCCCGCCCCCGTCTCCGCAATGATCCGGGTTTTTCCCATGCGGCGGGCAAGTAAGATCTGCCCAATGGTATTATTAATCTTGTGTGCCCCGGTATGGCACAGATCTTCCCGTTTCAGGAAGATTCGTCCTGCACCGAGTTCCTCACTCAGCCGTTCGGCAAAGGTCAGCGCCGTGGGGCGCCCGACATAGGTCTTCAGCAAATGCAGATACTGATTCTGGAATTCTGCATCCGGCCAGAACTGTTCAAAGGCCGCCTGGACAGATCGCAATTCGGGGATCAGGATCTCAGGTACGAATGCGCCTCCGTAGGGTCCAAAGCGCCCGTTTTCATCCGGTGCGTTATAGTTCAGGTTCATCCTCCGAGATGGATTCAAAGAATTTTGTTACCAGATCAAAATTTTTACGTCCAGGGACATCCTCCAGTCCACTGGATACATCAACGCCCCAAGGCGAGACGGTCTCCACAGCTTCCTCTATATTCTCGGTGTTGAGTCCTCCTGCCAGAATAATGGGATAATCGGATGCCAACTGTTTTGCAATACTCCAGTCAAAAGACATACCCGTTCCTCCGGACAGGGCAGGGTGCCAGGTGTCCAGTAGAAAGGTGTCAACACAGTCCTCATAGGCGGCCAGAATTCTTGAAAGCGAGCGGGCAGTGCTGTTGGGACGGACTGCAAACGCCTTAATAATCGGGCGGATCATACGTCTGCAGTAGGCCGGCGATTCGTCTCCATGCAGCTGGATCAGATCAAAGCCTGCAGTCTCGCTGCTTCGATTCACCGTTTCGGCATCTACGTTCACAAATACACCGACGGTTTGAGGGCCGTAGATCCATGCTTTGATCTCTTTGACCTGTTCTGGCGTAATGTATCGCGGGCTGGGGGGATATTGAATGAAACCCAGATAGTCCGCACCGGCACCGGCACAAAATCGTGCATCCGCCAGCGTGGTGATGCCACAGATTTTTACTCTGCACAGCATTCGGTCTGCGTTGATTGAAGGAGCGTATCGGTTTCTCTGCGGAGTCGCTGCAGGGCCGTCCCGGGAGCATCGGCACGCATGAAGGTTTCGCCGATCAGGACGGCATCCACATCGTTCTGATGCAGGTACGCCAAATCATCCGCCGACTGAAGTCCGCTCTCCGAAACTCTCACAAGATCCTTGTCAACCATCCCGAAAATTCGAAGTGAATGCTCAATATCCACATCAAACGTGTGCAGGTTTCTGTTGTTGACTCCAAGGATGGAGATCTGGGTAAAGTCAAGTTTATCCAGCTCAATCGGATCATAGATCTCAACAAGACAATTCAGATTCAGTTCAGCAGCAAGGCGGAGCAGGTCATCAAGCAGGGGGCGGTCAAGGATGGCGGCAATTAAAAGCACCGCATCTGCCCCGGCAGCGCGAGCTTCGTAGAGTTGATAGGGATCGATGATAAAGTCTTTCCGCAAGACAGGAAGATGTGTATGCTCAGCCACCGTTGTGAGGTGTGCGAGGGATCCGGAAAAATGCGCTTCTTCCGTTAGAACGCTGATTGCATCTGCGGGGGCATTTGAATACTGCCGGGCCAGAAAGGGGACATCAAATGACTTCCTCAAACGTCCTTTTGAGGGAGAGCGCTGTTTGATTTCTGCGATGATTGAGAGCCCGGGTCTCTGAAGTGCGGCCCGAAAATCCCTCGGCGGCGGGGCTGCACGAATGCGTGACTCGAGTTCATGTACCGAAGCCGAACGCTTCCGAGTGCTCAGTTGCGCCCGAACATCGGTGACAATACGATCAAGAACCGTCATGACCGTTGCTGATTTTGCAGAGCATTTGAAGGCGCGTGAGTGCCGCCCCCGAGTCAATACTTGTCCGGGCAGCTTCGATACAGTTTTTCATCCCGGCATAACGGCCCGACACCCGCAATCCCAGTGCACTGTTGAGGAGTACGACATCCCGGCACGGCCCCCGGTCTCCTTGCAGGACGGCACGAAGGATTGCGGCATTCTCTTCTGCATCCCCGCCGGCAAGGCTGGCGGGATCTGCCCGCCGGAGGCCGTAGATCTCCGGTTCAATGCAAGTTTCTCTTGGCTTCAGATCGCTTCTTTTATACTCAATGAGCACGGTGGGGGCGGAGATGGAGGCTTCATCCAGACCATCTTCGGAATGAAGGGTCAGGATATGTTCGGCCCCTAGTCTGTGCATGATTGCGGCAATCATCCGTGCGGTCTCCAGATCAAAGGCGCCAATCACCTGTCGTTTTACGCCTGCGGGATTGCAAAGCGGTCCCAGGATGTTAAAGGCGGTGCGCGACCGGAGGGTCGTGCGAACCGGCATTACATGACGCATTGCCGGATGATAGTGTCGGGCAAAGATAAATCCGATCCCCGCCTTTTTGAGACAGGATGCAACTTCGTCTGCGTTCAGGTCCACATTTACGCCCAGGGCTTCGAGCACATCTGTACTGCCGGACCTGGAGGATACGCTCCGGTTGCCATGCTTCGCAACGGTCACGCCCGCACCCGCACACACGAGCGCCGCTGCCGTGGAGATATTGAAGGTATGACTGCCATCTCCGCCCGTCCCGCATACATCAATGGCATGCGGATCCTCGCATACGACCGGGACAAAATAGGTCCGCATGACCTGCACGAATGCCGTCAACTCTTCAACCGACTCTCCGCGGGACCGCATCCCCATCAATAAACCGGCAATCTGAATGGGATCGGCTTTGCCCTGCATGATCTGATGCATTGCATCGGCGGCCTGCGGTGCAGAGAGGGATTTTCCCCGCGCAAGAATTTGCAGATATTCGGTCATGATTAAAATCCGAGGCGTGCGAGCCAATTGTTTACCAGTGTAGGGCCGTCACGGGTCATCACACTTTCCGGATGGAACTGCACTCCCTCTACGGGATGGATCCTGTGCTGCACGCCCATGATGACCCCATCCGGAGTTGCAGCGGTAACCTGAAGACAGTCAGGAATGGTTTGGGGATCTAAGATCAGGGAGTGATAGCGTGTTGCTTCAAATTGCGGGGGAACCCCCTTAAAGAGTTGATTTCCGTGATGGCAGACCGTACTGGTCTTTCCATGCATCAGTGTGGGAGCATATGTTACTTCGGCTCCGTACACCTCTCCGATCACCTGATGTCCAAGACAAATTCCAAGGATCGGGATTTTGGGGCCAAGTTTGGCAACCACCTCGTTGCAGATGCCCGCATCTGCGGGTCGGCCCGGCCCGGGAGAAATCACAATCCCGTCCGGCTTCATGCCCCGAATGTCTTTCGGAGTCAGCACATCATTCCGCTCTACCCGAATCTCCTCCGTGGTGCAGCCAATAAGCTGTACCAGATTGTAGGTAAAGGAGTCGTAATTGTCAATAACTAAAATCAAACCCTGTACGTCGTTATGAGGCCGGTCAGTTCCCGGACCTTATCCATACACGCTTCGGCCCGTTCCCGTGCATGGATCCCTCCCTGTCGAAGTACATCCCGAACATAGTCAGGATGTTTCAGCAGTTCCCGTCTTCGTTCACGCGCTTCCGCGAAGTAGTCCGTAATCAGATTCGTCAATACGTTCTTGGCGTGTCCATAGCCATATCCTCCACGCTGATAGGCTTCTCTGATTTCCTGCTGCTGCCCGTCCGAGGCAAACAGCCGAATCAGGGCGAACACATTGTCCTGATCAGGATCCTTGGGATCTTCCAGGGGGGTGGAGTCCGTGACAATCCGTTTAATCCGACGGTTTAACACCTTGCCTTCGTCAAAAATTCCAATCGTATTGTCATAGCTTTTGGACATTTTGCGTCCATCAATTCCAGGAACAATCGCTACCTGTTCCGTAATGTGCGCATGAGGTACAGGGAACAGCGGCCGGTCAGGTGACCAGATCCGGTTGAAGCGCTGTGCCGTATCCCGGCAGATTTCAATATGCTGTTTCTGATCCGCTCCCACAGGAACGATGGTTCCTCCGTAAATGAGAATATCGGAGGCCTGCAGAACGGGATAATTGAACAGGCCGCAGTTCGCTGAAAGCCCCTGCGCCACTTTATCTTTGTATGAGGTGGCTTTTTCCAGTTGGGATACCGGCGTGAGGCAGAAGAAAATCCAGGTCAACTCATTCAGAAGTGGCACATCACTCTGCACAAAAAGATTTCCCTTGGATGGATTAAATCCGAGAGACAGATAGGTGATTGCTGCGTCCAGGGTATGTGCATAAAGTGCATCCGGATCCCGAACCGTTGTCATCGCATGATAATTTACGATGAAGTAATAGGAGGGATGTTTGTGATGGAGCGCAATATGTTGTCGCAGGGCACCGAAGTAGTTGCCCAGGTGCAATGCACCGGAAGACTGGATGCCGGATACGACAATGGTTTCACCGGGGGGAAAGGGATACGGTGCCATCAGGAGTTTTACGCGGTTGTGAGTGCACGTTGTGCACACTTTCGCAGAAAAGCCAGTCGGTTGTCGCTGTTCTCTCGCAGGCGCACGATCACCGCTTCGCTGCGGATCTGATGTTGAACCGGGCGTTCTCTTTCCAACCGTTCGCGGAATATCTGCTCACGTTCCCGCAAGTCGGAAAGTGCGTCATCACTGGCCAGTTTGAAGGATTCGGGTTCCAGTGAGGTGCCGTTGAATGCCGGTTCCCCGCAACTGAATACAAGTTCCTTGAGTTTTCCCACATCCAGTCGGAGTGTCTTCAGAATGCGCTCCAGTTCCTGTTGCTCTGTATCGGATGCAAGAAGCGGCAGGAAGTTGATGTAGGAAAGTTTCAGTTTCACATGTGCCTCAATCAGTGGATTGAGGCGTTCAGCTGTTTCTTTACGGCTGACGGTTTTTCCTGCCCAGCCTTTTTTGAGTAAAGCGGATTTGATTTCTTTAACGGTCATAAATCGGTTGTTCGATGCAAAGTAAACGGGGGTTCCTACAAGAGTCCCTGGGCTGCAATGAACAGGGCCTGCCGGAGTGCCCGGGCCTTGTTTTTTGTTTCTTCGTATTCCAGTGCGGGCATGCTGTCTGCAACGATCCCTGCACCTGCCTGAATAAAGATATGATTCTCTTGAACGACCATGGTCCGAATGGCAATGCACATATCCATATTCCCAGAAAAGTCAATGTATCCTACTGCGCCGGCGTAAATGCCCCGGCGTGTCGGCTCAAGCTCATCAATAATTTCCATGGCTTTTACTTTGGGGGCTCCGCTGACGGTTCCGGCAGGAAAGCAGGCCCGGAGTACATCCATGGTGGTCATGTTATCCCTTAGCAGTCCGGAAACTGCACTTACAATATGCATAACATGCGAGTAACGCTCCACATACGCATAACGGTCCACGGTTACACTCCCGAGTTTACTGATTCGCCCGAGGTCATTGCGTCCGAGGTCGACCAGCATCAGATGTTCCGCCCTCTCTTTTGCATCTGCGAGAAGGTCCCGGGCAAGTTGTTCATCTTCTTCCGGCGTTTCCCCGCGGGGGCGTGTCCCTGCGATGGGGAGTAACTCGGCATGTTTTTCCTCCACGCGTACCAGAACTTCAGGAGAACTGCCAATGAGCGAGACCTCGCCCATGTCAAGATAAAAAAGATAGGGAGAAGGATTGACTTGGCGAAGCGCACGGTACAGGTTGAACGGGTCGCCCTCAAAGGAGAGAGAGAATCGCTGTGAGAGCACAACCTGAAAAATATCCCCCTCATAGATCCGCTGCTTTGCCTCGGTAACGACCGCTTCAAAGTCCTCCCGGTCGAAATTTGAGGTTAACTGTTCGGAGCCAAGCCTGACCGGATCCGGGCTGCGAAACGGGGTTTGCAGATCATGCTCCAGCCCCTGGATGCGCTCGGTTGCCTGAGTGTATTCTTCGTCGAGATCCGAGCCTGGCGTAATAAACACATTTGCAATCAGCACAATCTGGTGCTTTAAACGATCAAAGGCGGCCAGGCTGTCGTAGAAGCACCAGATTGCATCAGGAAGGTTCAGGTCGTCGGCTGGCGGATTCGGTAAATGTTCAATAAGACGCACATTATCGTACCCTAGATAACCGACTGCACCACACCGGAACCGGGGCAGTCCAGATAACTTAACCTCGACAAACTCATCCATAAAGCGATGAAGGACATCAAATACATCCGTATCCGGAGTCGTTACCGTCTCGTTCCTGCGAAGATGTTCGATGGTGACCTTCCTTCCCGAAGACCGTACAATCCGATAGGGGTTTCGGCCCAGGAACGAATAGCGGGCCATGTTATCGCCCCCTTCAACACTTTCTAGCAGGAATGCATGATGGCTGTTTTGCCGCAGTGCCAAAAGAGCACTCACCGGAGTAAGCAGATCCGCACTTAAGCGACGGTTTACCGGAACAACAAAGCGCTGAAGCCCCTTTGCATGCTCTCGTTCAACCACTGAGTAAAATTCATGGCGTGTCATACCTGCTTATACGCACAATCCGGCAATTCAATGCCATATAATCTGGCGAGGTGGATTTTAGTACGTATTTTGGCGCACATTTGGTAGACGGACTGGATAGAATTCATTAATTTTGGGAGAATCAAAACACAAGAGTTATGGCTTTTTTTGCATATCGTAAGAATCTTGAACGATTCCTTTATGTACTGGCGCTTGCCGGAGTCGGTTTAACGCTTCATATTGCGCTCTGGTACAGTGAAGGAGGGAGTGCCGGCGAGGATCCACTGTGCGGGATTGGTTCGGACTGTACCGGTGTCATTGCCAGTGACCCTGCTCCATTTGGTGTTCCAAGTGCATGGTGGGGATTCCTGTTTTATGCGGTGGTCGCAATTGGCAGTATCCTGATTGCAAAAAATGTTGGCGGATGGGGGAGCCAATTCACAAAGGGGCGGGTTGTCGTGGTTGTATTTGGCTGGATATATTCGTTATTTCTGACGATTTTGCAGGCAACGGCCATTGAGGGGTGGTGCCAACTCTGTCTCTACTCGTTCTTCATAGTTAGCCTGATTGCAGGCGTTACATTCTATTCGTTTCTGAAGAAATCCCATGCACGCTCTCTGCGCAGCGCTCCACGGGGCGAGTCGAAGTTTCATGGTATTGCGGCGGCAGTGCTGCTCGGGCTCCTTGTATGGGACTATTCGAATGCTCCCCAAGATGAAGCGACGACGCCACTTACGGCTTTGGACGAGATAGACATAGATTCCGCGCTGTGCACATACGCCCCGGATTCTCCGACCTTTGACAATCTGGAGCAGATTGTCATGGATTACGATCCCGTCTTTGGACCGGCAGATGCCCCAATCATTGTGATGGAGTTTCTGGATCCCAATTGCAACCACTGCAAGACGGTGCACCCACATTTAAAGGCATTGGCAGAAGCATATCCTGACTCGGTCCGTGTCGTATTCAAACCGGTGGCCATCGTTGGAGGCCCGACCCATTCCATGGATGAAATTGCGGCGCTTTATTATGCGAATGATCACGGGGTATTTTTGGAGATGCTGGATTTAGTCTTTCAGTATCAATCTCCGGCAACCGGTTTATCGGTAGATATTCTGGCAGACTTTGCGGAGGATCTTGGGTTGGATGAGGGGGATTTTCGCAGGGCGTTGAGTGAGCGGGAATTTGCATCCAGAACGGTTCAGACCCGCCAGTTTTTCTCAGGGATGGGGTTCACAGGGGTTCCGGTCATCATTGTTCAGGGGCAGCGTATCAGTAGTGCAAGTCGCAGTATAGCGTGTCTTAAGCATTTTGTAGAGCAGGCCAAACTTCAATTATAGCAGTATTGATGAAATCAAAAGAACTTGAATCTCTCTGCATCAATACGATACGGATGTTGGCGGTGGATGCAGTTGAGCGTGCCCGGAGCGGGCATCCGGGTATGCCGATGGGGGCTGCTCCCATGGCGTATGTATTATGGACTGAGTTTATGCAACATAATCCCCGGAATCCAGACTGGGTGAACCGTGACCGCTTTGTTCTGTCGGCCGGGCATGGGTCCATGCTCCTTTATGCGCTGCTGCACTTGACCGGATATGATCTTTCCCTGGAGGAGATTAAAAATTTTCGACAATGGGGGAGCCGAACACCGGGGCATCCCGAACATGGTTTAACCCCCGGGGTTGAGACGACCACGGGTCCACTGGGACAGGGATTTGGGAACGGGGTCGGTATGGCGATTGCGGAGGCACATCTTGCTGCACGCTTTAATCATGACGGGGCGGCAATCATCGACCATTACACCTACGGGATTGTATCCGATGGGGACCTTATGGAGGGAATTTCTCACGAGGCCGCCTCTCTGGCCGGACATCTTGGGCTGGGGAAATTGATTTATCTGTGGGATGATAACCGGATTACGATTGATGGCGGTCTCGAATTATCATCCTCTGAGAATATACCGGGGCGGTTCGAATCCTACGGGTGGCATGTGGTTCAGGGGATAGATGGCCAAGACACGGGAGCAATCCGGGAGGCGCTCCAGGAAGCTCAGGAATGCACGAGTATGCCATCGCTGATTTGTGTTCGCACCACGATCGGGCATGGAAGTCCCAATAAGGGAGGGACCGCTGCTGCACACGGGGCCCCGCTTGGCCCCGATGAAGTTGCGTTAACAAAGCAGGCGCAGGGATGGCCGGCGGATCCGCAGTTTTATGTCCCGGCGGAGGTAAGGACGGTGATGGATTGTACTGCATCCGGGGCGGAGCAGGAGCAGCAATGGATTGCGCGGAGATCAGCCTATACACATCTGCATCCGGAAAATTCGGCAGAATTAGATACCTTGTATACCGGTGAGCTGTCATCGGATTGGTTTGAGGATGTTGAAAATCTCAGTATGGACCATGCGGTGGCGACCAGAGCTGCAAGTGGGACGGTGTTAGAGGTGCTTCTTACCAATGTCCCCGGCCTGATCGGAGGTTCTGCGGATTTGACGGGATCCAATAAGACCAAGGGCAAGTCCCAAAGCACTCTTACCCGGAATGATTTATCGGGAAGTTATCTCTATTACGGGGTTCGGGAACATGCAATGGCTGCGATCAGCAATGGACTCGCATTGCACGGCGGTTTGCGTCCGTATTGTGGTACGTTTCTGGTATTCAGTGATTACCTTCGTCCGTCGTTGCGTCTTAGTGCGCTTATGGGACTTCCTGTGATCTATGTTTTTACGCATGATTCCATTGGAACCGGTGAAGATGGACCGACGCATCAGGGCATAGAGCAGGTAATGTCTTTGCGGGCGATTCCCAATCTGGTTGTTTTGCGGCCTGCGGATGCCAATGAGGTCCGATACGCATGGCGTGAAGCGATCCAAAGGAACGATGGCCCGACGGCTCTGATCCTGACACGGCAGGGCGTTCCCCCGGTCACGGGAGAATTGGATGGGGTCGCCAAGGGTGCATATATCGTGGAAGGGGAGCAGGGAGCTGCCCCTCATGTGGTCCTGATTGGAACCGGGAGCGAATTACAGTATGCGGTTGCAGCCGCATCAATCTTGCAATCTGAGGGAATTGTCACGCGCGTGGTGAGTATGCCCTCCTGGGAATTATTTGCGCTGCAGCCCGACTCCTATCAGGAAAAAATTTTCCCGAACTCAGTGCCGGTTCGTGTTGCCGTTGAGGCAGGCATATCACTTGGCTGGCAACGCTATGCCAGTCACATCGTGTGTATAGACCGGTTTGGAGCGTCTGCACCTGGAAAGGACCTCTTTGAACAGTTTGGCTTTAATGCGGAACGGGTCGCCGAGGTGGCACGGCAGGCTTTAGCGGATGCATAAGTATGCTGCGTATGGTAACCGGCTGTGCAATCATGTTTCTTGTTCATACGAGTGCAGCGCAGCAATTTGCGGGAGAGGAAGCATGGAAAGTTCTCTTTGAGCACGAGGGAGTCCGGTTCCTGTATGTTTTCTACCCCAAGGCGGATGCCATCAATGATGGGGTAGTGGTGATGCTCCAGAATCAGAACAGACACCGTGTCCGTTATAGATTTACGATTGTCTTTGAATCCCCGAAGGGGGAAGTATCTGCGGATGCCGAAGGTTCTCTGGAACCGCTGGAAATGAAAACAGGAGATGCAGATGGACTGTTCTGGATCCCCTTTGACGATAAGCGCTCACTCGGCGCAATTGGGGTGAGGAATTACAGGATCACCCGCGCAGACGAAAGGATGCAGTTCTTTAACGGGCAATCCGGATGTCCCTGAGCCGACGCCATTTTATGACTGCCTGTGCCTCTATCGGGGTTGTAGGCGGGGCATTTGTCGATATCCTTTCCCGGCATGGAGGGCCCATCACGGTAGAGACGGTTGCGTGTGCAGAGGAGATCGCCGGGATTGAACTCACGCAAACTCAGCGGGAACAGTTAATTGAAGATCTGGAGCAGCATGCAGGGCATTATGCTTCCATCCGTGAATTGGCATTGCCCAATGATGTGCCTCCTGCACTCACCTTTGATCCGAGTGGGTCAGAGATACAGCCTGCATCTAGCAGACAGGGGATGAGCTGGGATCCCGCTCCGGTAGAGCGTCCGGCCAAAGCAGAGGATCTCGCCTTCATGCAGGTCGCAGAGTTGGCATATCTACTCAAATCAAGAGCCGTTTCATCGCTTGAACTGACCACATTGTACATTGAACGGCTGAAGAAATATGATGGTGTCCTTCATGCCGTCATTACATTTACCGAGGATCTGGCCTATAAACAGGCTGCTCAGGCGGACATGGAACTGGATGCCGGAATTTGGCGGGGGCCTTTACACGGTGTCCCATGGGGGGCGAAAGACTTACTCAGTGTTCCCGGTTATCCGACGACCTGGGGGGCAATGCCGTTCAAGGATCAGGTTCTGGATACCAAGGCGGCGGTGGTAGACCGTCTGGAGGCTGCCGGTGCCGTTTTGATTGCAAAGCTTTCTCTTGGCGCTCTTGCCTGGGGAGATGTATGGTATGGAGGAAAGACCCGGAACCCATGGAATATTGAGCAGGGATCCAGCGGGTCAAGTGCAGGTCCGGGGGCGGCAGTCGCAGCGGGGCTCGTCGGGTTTGCAATCGGATCCGAAACTCTGGGATCCATCGTATCTCCTTCAACCAGAAACGGCGTGACGGGGCATCGCCCCACCTATGGATTAGTGAGTCGCCATGGCGCAATGACACTTTCCTGGAGTATGGATAAGTTAGGGCCTATGGCGCGTTCCGCACTTGACTGTGCGCTGATTTTTGAGGCAATCAGAGGAGCAGATACACGAGATACATCAACCGTTCATGCACCGTTTCCGTTTTCTCTGGAAAACGATATTCGTTCTTTAAGAGTTGGGTATTTGAAGAAAGCTTTCGAATCCGATTATGCAGGACGCGAAACGGATGCGGCAACCCTCGGTGTACTGCGCAGACTGGGTATAGATCTCATTCCGATTGCACTTCCGGATGATCTGCCGGTTGAGGCAATGCTGACGACGCTGGGGGTGGAAGCGGCGGCGGCGTTTGATGCATTGACTTTGCGTGGCGGGGTGGATCAAATGGTGCGGCAGGGGCAGGGTACCTGGCCGCATGAATTCCGGCTGAACCGTTTTGTACCGGCGGTTGAATATATTCAGGCATCAAGGTGCCGGTCCATGCTTTTGCAGCGCATGAATAAAGTAATGCGGGAGGTGGATGTATTTGTGTCTCCGACATTTGGGGGAGGAACTTTATCCATCACCAATTTGACGGGGCATCCATCTGTGACGGTTCCGAACGGACTTGACATATTGGAAGATCTGCCGGATTCTGTGCGCCGCCAACCCCGCAGCGTCACTTTTTCTGGACCGCTCTACGCAGATGCCGAGGTACTGCATTTTGCCCATACCTATCAGTCTGCGACAGATTTTCATTTGCAGCGTCCGCCAATTCAGTGAGATATCTGCCCCATATTCTGGAGCAATTGAAGTCCCAAGATTGGTGACGGATATTTTTGTGTTTCTGTTCGCTGTCCTTCAGACACAGGGAAGTTTACGAATGGGAATTACATCCTGACTTCTGCCGGGAATGGGCCGGTTTACTGTCTTCCGGAGCGGCTTGATGCAAGAGTGCCGCCTGTTTGAACAGGCGGCCAGACTGTCAAGACTCAGGCAAATCCAATCTGATCCTGCAGGATGCCCATTGCTTCGTGAAACCCCAGACACAGCCGGCGGACTTCTTCCAGCTTTCGGGCATCCTGGATCCCCGGTGCGCCGGAGTCCCGGGGCGGATTGTATGCGGTCACGACTTTCTCAATCTGCGATTCCGCGGAAAACGGAGATGAACGCCTCTTTTGCAGCATTCGTGTCATTTCCGGTTGAGCCAGCGCCGGGACGGCCTCTGGCCGGATACTGCCTGTGTGCCGGAGGATAGGCTGCCGGGATTGCCCCTTTTTTGTTGCGGTAACTCTGCACAATCCGCCCCGCAATGTCTTGCGTGGTTTTTCGTTCAAGTTTTCGAATCCACATCAGAGATAAGATCTGTGAGGCAATAAGACACGAAATATACTTTTTGTAAATATATTGAACACTACAGGTGAAACAGGCGAAAATTCACCTATGGAGCATGGAAATGGAGGTTTTAGAAACAATCGGCCACCAAACCTTCGGAGTCAGGATGGGGCACATACAATCATGGAGTTGTTGTATATTACAGTATAGATGCGGTAGTGGCATAGGTGCACGCCATATTGCGTAATTCAGTTGTTTGTTTTTCATGTGGAATTTGTTCAGCACCGGACAGATACAGTTGAAAGAATGACCAAGTAAGGATTGGTGCAGTAGGCGGTGACCTTTTGGATGAAGGGTTTATGCGTGTAATAACGGTAGAACCTAACGGTAAAACGTCTCGAACATGCCACCATTGAATCCTGTAACGGGTGGATCATTCCAGATCCTTGTGGTTTTCCGCCTGCTGTCTGTGATTTTTTCAGCAGTGTTGGTGGCAGTGCCGCATTTTGCTTCCGGTCAGATTTCGTTGCAATCTTATACAGATAGCGTTGTAGATGGAGCAGAGAATGTGAAGGCGATTCGTGTGTGGTCAAACAATTCGATGCGCATGCCGGTGGTCAGTTTTAAGTCAGTTTCAAGCCATGTAGACGAGGAGGCCCATGAGCATTCCACACAGTTAACCATAGAGATAACCATCACACCTGCACCAGCGGATCGTTTTGAATTGGAGTATACGATTAGCGAACGTAGCACAGCCGAAAACTTGGTGGGGGGACGGAGCGACTATACCCTTGATCCTGTCACTAGCAGCCCAATTCAGATATTTCCTGGTGATAATTCAGCGAAAATTGGGTTAACAATTAACAACGACTGGTATGCCGAGGAGGACGAGACCATAATCCTGGTACTGCAACCGGACGATCTTAATGATCGGAAGTACACTCTGGGAAGTAATTCGGTCCATACTGTGACGATAGAGTCGGGTGATCCGACAATTATTTCGGAGGTTGATTTTCATCGGGATAGCGAATTCCCAAGACCGGAATCAGATCAGACCTGGGACATTACTGTATATCTGAGCAATGGCATGTATTTGGGGGATGATGGCAATCTTCACCCGGCCCCGGATATACCCGGCATAATCAACGACTCAGTTGCACCTGAGAAAGGTCTAACGTTGAATTACGAACTCAGTGGAAATGCGACAAACGGTGAGGACTACACGATTGCCGAGTCGACTATTTTGGTGCCGGGAAATGAGAGTAGCGGTGCGTTTTCAGTGGAGATCCTTGAGGACAACGTATCAGAGGATACAGAAACCATCATCCTCACGCTGATAGAGGGAGATGGGTACAATGTGGGGACCAAGCATCCGAGTATTATGTGGACGATTGAGGATGACGACACTACGCCCTTGCCGAAAGCTGCCTTTGCTTTGGCTTTGTCAAGGGCGGATGAAGATGCGGGTACACACAATATCACGGTCAACATTGATCCTGCGCCGCAAGCGGATCTCATCTTGAATTATACATGGGATGGCGGTACGGCAGTCGAGGGAGAGGACTATCGTATTGAGGATAAAGGGACCGTTGCCGTGACGACCGGGGAAACCTCGGTGAATATCCCGGTCATGATTATTGATGATGATGCGGACGAAGAGGATGAAACTATCATTCTGACACTGACAAGCGGTTCCGGGTATGATCTGGGCAATCCGAATCCCCATACCCTGACGATCACGGACAATGACACACCGGTTGTTCGTTTCGAATCGGTTTCCGAAAGGATAGACGAAGATGCGGGTAGGCATAACGTAACCGTCAACATTGATCCTGCGCCGCAAACGGATCTCATCCTGAATTATACATGGGACGGCGGTACAGCAGTCGAGGGAGAGGACTATCGTATTGAGGATAAAGGGACCGTTGCCGTGACGACCGGGGAAACCTCGGTGAATATCCCGGTCACGATTATTGAAGACAATGCGGACGAAGAGGATGAAACCATCATTCTGACACTGACAAGCGGTTCCGGGTATGATCTGGGCAATCCGAATCCCCATACCCTGACGATAATCGATAATGATGAGACACCGGTTGTTCGCTTCGAATCAGTTTCCGAAAGGGTAGGCGAAGACGCGGGTAGGCACAACGTAATCGTCAACATTGATCCTGCGCCGCAAATGGATCTCCTCTTGAATTATACATGGGATGGCGGTACAGCAGTCGAGGGGGAGGACTATCATATTGAGGATAAAGGGACCGTTTCCGTGACAACCGGGAACACCTCGGTGAATATCCCGGTCACGATTATTGAAGACAATGCGGACGAAGAGGATGAAACCATCCTTCTGACACTGACAAGCGGTTCCGGGTATGATCTGGGCAATCCGAATCCCCATACCCTGACGATAGTCGATAATGATGAGACACCGGTTGTTCGCTTCGAATCAGTTTCCGAAAGGGTAGGCGAAGACGCGGGTACGCACAACGTAATCGTCAAGATCAATCCTGCGCCGCAGGCGGATCTCACCTTGACTTATGATCTGGGTGGTACAGCGACCGGAGGAACAGACTATAGAATTACTGGCTCCAGAGCCATTGCAGTTACTGCAGGGGCAACCTCGGTGACTATTCCGGTCACGATTATTGATGACAATGCGGACGAAGAGGCGGAAACCATCATTCTGACACTGACAAGCGGTTCCGGGTATGATCTGGGCAATCCGAATCCCCATACCCTGACGATAATTGATAATGATGAGACACCGGTTATTCGTTTCGAATCGGTTTCCGAAAGGGTAGGCGAAGACGCGGGTACGCGCAATGTAATCGTCAAGGTCAATCCTGCGCCGCAGGCGGATCTCACCTTGACTTATGATCTGGGTGGTACAGCGACCGAAGGAACAGATTATAGCATTACCGGCTCCGGGGCCATTGCAGTTCCTGCAGGGGTAACCTCGGTGAATATCCCGGTCATGATTATTGATGACAATGCGGACGAAGAGGATGAAACCATCATTCTGACACTGACAAGCGGTTCCGGGTATGATCTGGGTAATCCGAATTCCCATACCCTGACGATAATTGATAATGATGAGACACCGGTTGTTCGCTTCGAATCAGTTTCCGAAAGGGTAGATGAAGACGCGGGTACGCACAACGTAATCGTCAAGATCAATCCTGCGCCGCAGGCGGATCTCACCTTGACTTATGGTCTGGGTGGTACAGCGACCGGAGGAACAGACTATAGCATTACGGGCTCCGGGGCCATTGCAGTTCCTGCAGGTGCAACTTCGGTGACTATCCCGGTCATGATTATTGATGATAATGCGGACGAGGAGGATGAAACCATCATTCTGACACTGACAAGCGGTGTCGGGTATGGTGTGGGCAATCCGAATCCCCATATCCTGACGATAATCGGTAATGATGGGACGGCTTTGCCGGAAGCCACTTTTGCTTTAGTTTCCGAAAGCATAGACGAAGACGCAGGTACGCACAATGTAATCGTCAATGTCGGTCCTGCATCGCCGGCAGATCTTGTATTGAATTATGATCTGGGCGGTACAGCAGTCGAAGAAGAGGACTACAGCATTCGTAGTTCTAGAACAGTTACAGTGACGGCGGGGGCAACTTCGGTGAATATTCCGGTCATGATTACTGATGACCTTGTGGCTGAGGTCAATGAGACGATAGAATTCACACTGATAACGGGTACGGGATATACGGTTGGAAGTACGAAAGCGCATACGGTGACGATTGAAGATAACGATCAACCAGTACCCGCTACGGTGATGTTGACTGCACATCCTAAACGGGTGGAAGAGGGGGCTTCAGTTGAGGTTACGGCAAAAATTTCAGCGGAGCAACCTGATAACGTTGTGATTCCCCTGACGTACACTCCCTTTGATCCCTATCCGGCTACATCTGATGATTATCATTCACTTCCGAGTATTGTAATCCCCGCTGGAGCGTTAACTGGATCAGACAATCTCCGTACGATTGACGATGATTCCTATGAGGAAGATGAGACGTTCACGGTTGCCATTGATGAGGAATTGCTGCCTGCCGATATAGAACTTGGCAGCCCGGTTTCCGAAAGGATTACGATCACGAACAATGATTCGGAACCCCCGGTACAGGGGCGGATTTCTGTAGCTCCGCGGATGGTGGAAGAAGGAAATTCCGTCACGGTGACGATAGAATTGCCCGTAGAATTATCCTTGAGCGTGACGATTCCTTTGGTGCTGACCCCAATTAGCGCGGAACCGGAGGATTATCGGGCACCGACTCCAAGGCAGGTGGAGATTAGAGCTGGACAGACGCACGGGGAGTATAGGATTGCCATCCACGATGATAAGGAGGCATGGGAGGGTGACGAGACCTTCACTGTGGAGGTTGATGAAGATGGGGTACCAGACGAAGTCGGATTTGATAATCTTTCGCCCGTAACGGTAGCGATCATTGATAATGATCAAGCCGGGATTCAGGCACTGACCGCCATATCGATACTGGAAGGGCAAACGGAGACATTTCAGTTTTCGTTAACATCGGAGCCACAGGCTGAAGTCACAGTGACGATAACCGGGCATTCGGGTACTGACCTGATACTGACCCCTGCGGTTAAAATCTTTCTGCCCGGCAATTGGAGCGAAATGCAGGAGGTGACACTGCATGCAGTGGAAGATCCTGATTTTGATCATGAACTGGTGCCGTTAACTTTCACGGCAAGCGGGGGAGGTTATACAGGTATTTCAGAAATAGTTGAAGTGACCATCATTGATAAGGACAGGCCGGGCATAAATGCGCCGGCATCCGTTGTCGTTCCAGAAGGGCTTTCAGGAAAATTTGATATCGCGCTCGTAAAAGAGCCTTCCGGCATCGTGACGGTGACCGTTCCGAGTCCGGTGGGAGACATTACCGCAATACCTGCGAATCTGATCTTCACACCAGATACGTGGCAAACACCTCAGTCAATTACCTTGACCGCAAGAGAGGACGATGATTTTCTGCCCGACTTCGAGACACTCACTTTGAGTGCAAATGGAGGGGGATATGAGCGTGTAACATCTGACGTTGCCGTGATAATTCGCGAAAATGATGCACCGGAAATCATGGCATTGGAGGAGATAATGATGGATGAAGGAGGCACATATCCACTCATGGTTCGCTTAGCCGCCCAGCCATTGGAATCTGTAATAATAAACTTTACGGGATATGCGGGCTCGGATCTAACCTTGAATGGAATTCCCATCATGTTTACGGCCACGAACTGGCAGATTCCGCAGGCGGTGACTCTGAGCGCAGCGGAAGATGATATAGACTATATAGACGACAGGATCAATTTAATACTGACCGCATCAGGAGGCGGCTATGATGATGTCACACATACAACCATTGTTACGATCAAGGATAACGATGATGCACCGTTGATGATCTCCATCTTGAATCAGGAAGGAATGGAGAGTGGAGAAAGTCTTCAATTACGCATTGAGTTGAATCGTTCTATAGATGAGCCGGTGACGGTAGAGTATACGAGTTCGGACATAGGGGAGGCAGAGGCGGGTCTGGACTATACGGCATCACGCGGGATCGTAATCTTTGACCCAGGTGCAGTTCGTGGTGTAATTGAGATAAAAATCACGGATGATCAACTCCCGGAAGAAAATGAGACGTTTCATGTTACACTGTCGAATGCCAGTGATAACGCTGAAATTTATCGTGCAGTTGGTGTAGGTACAATCCTGGACAATGACGGGCGTGCAAAACTTCGAGTAGACGATGCACTGGTGATGGAAGAAGAGGGTAATGTTCAGTTTCGCGTATCCCTGTCACAGCCGCAGTACCAGACAGTGACAGCAGTATATCGAACAAAGGACGGGACGGCAAAATCAGGTGAAGATTATAAAGAAGTATCTGGAGTTGTAACCATAGCGCCGGGAATGATGGAAGCCATAATAGCGGTACCATTGCTGAGGGATGGGCTGGATTGGCAGGAGGAGACATTCAGTGTGCATCTGCTGTCCGCAAAGCATGCAGAGATTGAAAAAGCAGTTGGACTGGCAACGATTCAGGAGTCTCCCGTCGCCAGTGAAAAGATCATGGAAGCGTATATTGCGCGGTTTCTGCGGACGGCTTCGGTGCAGATGGTGGATGCAATCGGAGGTCGATTCCGCTTGGCTGCAGATGGCGTAGTATGCGCGGCTGCAGACCGTGCAGAAATGGCACAGTTCGGGTACTCGACATCTTCGCGGGATCCATCTTTAGGCGAACTTTTGGCGGGTTGCCATATGTCTCAAAATATGCCTCTGGGCAGTGGGGTATTCGGTGTATGGGGACAGGGGGCCTTCTGGCGGTTCAATGGTCGGGGAGAGGATGCGTTAACACTTCAGGGAGATGTCACCACAGGGATGTTTGGAGTGGACTACCGTTGGCAAGGGGGATGGATAGTGGGAATGCTTCTGTCTCACAGTCAGGGGGATGGTACATTTGAGATGGCGGATCAGTCTGGAGATATCATGTCGGGACTGACGGGGATCTATCCTTATGTGTCATATACTGGTACGGGATGGGATGTATGGGGGAGCGCGGGGATAGGTCTCGGGCAAGTGGAGATGTTGGAGTTAAAGGGGGATGTCGTATCACAGTTTGGGGCGTTGGGAATGCGGGGGAAACTGGTATCCGGCGGCACCATTGGTCTGAACTATCATGGAGATTTTCTGATGACGGGTGCAGAGGTTGCCGACCATGATCTTACGGCGGAGGTGTACCGGGTTCGGGCGGGTCTGGAGGCCGGCGCACGGATCACGGGAGCAATTCGTCCCTATCTTGAAGCGAACGTACGCCAGGATGGAGGCAGTGCAGAGACGGGCACGGGTCTGGAATTGGGTGGCGGCATACGCTTTTCCCATCCGGCATGGCGCTTGCGGGGAAATATGCACACACAGGGGTTAGTAATGCATACGGTGAACGGGTTTACCGAATGGGGGATCTCAGGGCTGCTGCAGGTGGGCAATAAATCGGAGGGGATGATGATGCGTCTGCGTCCATCTTGGGGACGGGGACGGGGAATGTCCCTGTACAGGCAACAGACAATGTTAGATGCAGCATCACTTAGAACTGCGACGAACCGGACGGAGTTGGAGTTAGGGTATGGAATTCCGTGGATGGATGGAGTGGCTCGTTCCGTCGCAGGGGTTACCCGGTTACCGAAAGGGGGAATGTATCGGTTAGGAAGTGAATTTCGTCCATTGGACCGAGTGACATTCTCTATTTTTGGTTTTACATACGCATACAGCGATGCACGGAGCAATGTCGGAGTGAATGCACAGGGGGTGTTTCAATACTGATCAGCTCTGGATTAGAGATAACGAAAATTTTCGCGGTTACCATTTTCTGTCTGCATCACGGATATTAATGATGCACTGCACTGTTGATGGGTGGAATGAACCATGGGGATGCACCATTATTAGTTGGAGTTTGGGAGTATAGCCCTATTCACTCAAACTCCAAGTACTAATGAAGTATCCGTCCGAAAATCCATGTAGACTGACGATGTTCGTGTCTGGAGTTGGGGTCAGTTCAGCGGTATAATTTCGGGAGGTGTGTTCAGGAAGAGACGAAGGGAATGTGCAGGATTCGGGGATCAGGGGACTTCATGGATACGGGTGCATTGCTTTCGTCGAGGAATTGGACAGATGGGGATTATATTCCCCGTTTGGACGGTCTTTGCACCTGCACGATCTGCCGGGTTGTACTTGCGGGGATTGTGGATTTTTTTCGGTTTTCAAAAAAGATCGTCTTAAATACAAGTTATTTGGTAGAGATTCATTAGATTGGACTATGTCATGTAAAAAAGATACAAATTATATCCAGTCTTTGAGTCGAGGGGAACTTGAAAAGAAGTTCTCTGATAAGAAGATCGAACTTGCGCAGACGAAGGCCGCGCATGAGAATACGAAGATCGAACTTGCACAGACGAAGGCCGCGCATGAGGATACGAAGATCGAACTTGCACAGAGGATGTTCGATCTTGAATATGTAAAAAATCAGTTTTCGACTCTCCAGCGATTCGCGTTTGGTCAAACGCGGGAGAAATACGTTCCGATTCCGATCTAGAATCAGTTAGAATTATTTCCAAACGCGGTTCTTCCGATTGACGAGGTGGTTGCGAAGAACAAGAAGAAGTCCAAGGCTGGCGATTCGCAAAAGAAGCGGCGCGTCAAGCGAAAAGGGCGTTTGAGATGGCCGGAGGATTTGCCGGTGGATGTGATTGTGCTGGATCCAGAGGGGGATCTGAGCAACCTAGTCAAACTGGGATATTCCGTGCGGAGAGTTCTCAGTTACGTTCCGGGTCACTTTCGGGTCAAGGAGTATCGGCGAAACCGCTACAAGGATCCAGCGGATCCAGATCGGGGCAATTTGATTGCTCCGCCTCCCGATGATGTGATGGGGAAATGCAGAGCGGATGTGAATTTGTTGGTGTATGTGGCGGTCCGGAAGTATATCCATCACATGCCGCTTCATCGGATTGCATTGGAGTTTTCGTACGCAGGGGTAACGATCCCCAAGTCAACGCTCACCGACTGGATCAAATGGATCGGGGACCTGCTTTTCCCCCTGAAGAAGCCTCTACGAGAGGAAATTCACAAGAGCGGATATATTCAGGCCGATGAAACCCGGATCCATGTAAAGGATCAGGCAAAGAGTAAAGCATCGGGGAAACATCACCTGGGGTATTACTGGGTCTATTCGGATCCGGTGAACAAGTTGCTGATCTTTGATTATCAGGAGGGCCGATCCCGTGCAGGGCCCAGTGCGTTTCTGGAGGGGTTCAAGGGGGTATTGCAGACCGATGGGTATGCGGCGTATGTTGGGTTTGACCACACCGAAGACATTACCCAGCACTGTTGCTGGTCCCATGCCCGGCGCTACTTCTATGATGCCAAAAAACGGCATGCGGTCTACTGCGACATTGTTCTTCGTCTGATCGGGGATCTCTACAAGATTGAGCAGGAACTTCGTGACGAAGATGCGTCCGATGACGAGCGTTTGCGACAGCGTCAACGTAAGTCGGTCCCGATTCTGAACCGCTTGAAGAGGTTTCTTGAAACGCATCAGACCGAGGAAGGAACGCTCTGGCATACCGCGGTGTGCTATACCATGAACCGGTGGGATCAGTTGATGCGATTCACCGAGAACGGAACGGTGGAGATTGACAACAACCTCGTGGAGAACCGAATTCGACCGATTGCATTGGGGCGCAAGAACTATCTGTTTGCCGGATCGCACGCGGCAGCCAAACGAGGAGGCATGATCTATTCCTTGTTCAGTATCTGCATCTTACACGAGGTGAATCCCACCGAATGGCTGGTGGATGTACTGAAGCGGATCGGCAAGATACCGGACTCCGAACTGCACCGGCTGCTGCCCCACAATTGGAAGGCCGAACGGGAAGCAACACTTGCCGAGGCAGCGTAGTCTCCTGCCTGTGTGCAGGCACCGTCAGAATCTCCAATCCCCCGACAAAAAGATGGCCGGAACTCGCCAACTCTTCGATCATGCTTGAACCGGCAGAAAACACGATTTTCGTACGGATACGTCCTGAATCCTGTTACCGGTGCATCAGGCATGTCCAGTTCTTCCTTTCGACTCCTGTTCGATAAGCGGGAGAAGCAGATTCCTTTGTGCGACCACAGCCCGTATGCGTCAAAGTCTGCCGACGCACGGAGCGTATAGTATTTGCCCCGGCGTGAGTAACTGGCCAGACAATCAATCTCCTTCAATTTACGAAGTAGGGTGCTGAGCGAGCAATTGTCCATTGCAGCGCACAATTCGGGCAGGGTACCAGCGG
>JAJECV010000087.1 GCA_022821875.1 Rhodothermales bacterium | reverse complement strand
TACTGTCATTCTTTCCTCTTTGACTAGTTTACGTAATACGATGACCTGATCGTCCACTATCTTCATGGTAAAACCAATTAAGTTGAGTTCAATGAACTCTCTTATTCGCTTTACCTCTCTCAAAGATTAATTCGAAACTTCTCCTGGTGGACGAAATCCCTTCTTAGTTGTCCCTAGACACGGCGATCCGGGGGAGATTGTCCCGGCAGTTGATAATAATGTCCCGGGGTTTCGCGGAAATTCATTGCCCGTTCCGCCTTGCGCAGCGTTTCCTGAACTCGCCGATAATAGAGCCCCAGGGTGCAGACTCGGCGAGTGACCGGGTGGACCCGGTTGGTCAGGGTATGAAGGTGTGCATAGTGTTCATCTCCATGCGCAACCAGCATCGTCTGATGTTCCTGGAGGCAGAGCTTTGCCAGTACCTGATCAGATACTTCCGCCATCTGGCTTCTGGATGGATCATCCTCGGGTGCCCAGGAGATAGACATGTGCAATACCGGTCGCCTGACTCGGGAGTTGCCTGTGGCAACCAGATTCATTTCCCGGGCGGCAGCCTGGATATTTTCGTCAAAGATCACATTACGCCCCTCCATCCAGGCAACCCGAACCCGATCCTCACGGTGGGATTTGGGAGACTCCAGATACCGGGCAACTGCCTGAAAACTGTTCGCCAGTCGGCTTGCACAAATCATCCATCCTTGCAGTCAGGTTCCCTTGCTGAGGTTGTGCGGTGAATGAGTTGTTTCAGTTGTATCAAAATCTTTTGGAACTCTTCTTTTTCTCCGTCACCGGATTGTAATTTCCGAAGTTGAAGTGCAACCGACACCCACTCACGGGCCAAAATCTCTTCAGTCGTTCGCGTGGGATTCGTAATGAAAGTCCGCAAAAAAGCCGATACGCTCATGCCCAGACCCTGCGCCCGGCGCTCCAGAAGGAGTTTTTGCTGCGGGGTTAGATAGGTGCCAACCCATGTTTTGAATGGCTGTTCTTTTTTGGCCATGACAGGATTTCCATTGGTTTCTTCAGCGTACGCACGGCGTTGGTCAGGGGGGCAGGTAAAATGCTACCCTTTGAACAAAGTAAGAGGAGTGGAATGTGATCAATAAGCTTGATGGTGATGAGAAGGAATTTTGCCGGTCGATTGCCATGTAGGACTTGATTCTTTCGAAATTGAATCTGCAGTAGCCGATCAGGTCACCAAATTCTGGAATATAAGTGTCCCGTTCATTCGTGAGGAGTTAATGTGGCTTTGGACGAAACAACACCGGAACAGACTCATAAACAGCACAGGGGGGCTCTACTCCTGTAAACAGATTCCGCAATGCAGCAGGGAGGGAATAAGGGCAGCCATTCGGAGCAGGTCGTCAAACCCGGAACATCCATTGGAAGCCGGAGCAGGGGATGCACATACCGTTCTGTGCGAACCGGGTCCCTTTTCTTTGACGGGAATATGCAATCCATAACCTAGAAACAGTATCCCCCTTATCCGGTATAGAAGGCTGTGCAGGGTGGTGTCTAGCGACATTAACTTTTTTCTAGGCGGACACTTAAAAGTTTCAATCTAGGAGGGGCGCGGGCAACGGTGCTGGAGCCTGGGAGTGGCCGTATTCTCGAAGTTCATACCACCAAACCGGGGATTCAATTTTACACGGGTAATTTTCTGGACGGAAGTATTACGGGCAAGAATGGCGTGCGGCATGAACGAAGGGCGGGTTTTTGTCTGGAGACTCAGTATTATCCTGATTCACCAAATCAGCCCAACTTTCCGTCTGCAATTCTGCGACCAGGAGATTTATACCAAACACAGACGGTATTTGTATTCGGTGCAGAGGAGGGATAGAATCATCGGTGGTATTGAGTATTCTGGGCTTCACGGCAGTCCGCTCAGGCTTGGTCAGATTTTGATGCGGTCAGCTTGCAATACTATTTGTACATTGGGATCAGTTTGCCAACCAAATTAGATCTTGCTGTGTGAACAACTTCATCTGAATACACCTAAAGATGTGTTCGATAATGCTCTGACTGATTAATTTAACGCTACATTTTTTCATGGAACCCTTCGTACGAGGGCATCTAAAATGTTTAGCACCACATCAACATTGACGGCATTACCGAAGGCTCTGTAGGTATTGATTTTTGACTCAGGAAGATTTTTCAGCGATCCCATACCTTGTAAACGACTGCATTCTTTTGGGGTCATATAACGTTTTTGCCATGCCAATATCGGCACTTGACTGGTAGTCATCGCAATAAGAGATGGAGCGGTTTCAGCCTTTCTTACACGAATACCGCTGGCACGGAACTGGAGTAAATGTTTCCAAATATCCCGGTCACCGTCTTTGTAGTTCCATTCGAGTTTTTGGAAACTAGGAGGAAAATTCAGAATTTTAGGAAGCCAGCTATCAATTATGTCCTGATGGCGGACATAAAAGGTTCGGTTCTTTTGAATGAAGTTTATCTTCCATTTGGGGAAGGTATCTAGTTTTGTTCGGGCATAAGGGGGGAGATTGTACGCAACTGCCTCTGGGGATAGATTATGAAGGGAATGCCCAAACCTCCCCTTATACGCTTCCAATTGCATATATCTCTGTTTATAGGGCGTGATGCCGTCAATCGGATAATTCGCACCAAATTCCATTGCCCATATCGGAAAGGAAGGTAAATTTTCATTTGCAGGAAGGGCTGTAATAAGTTCCTGCCATACTTCAAGATAGTGAATATGATCTTCGCTCAACGCATGGGCCTCCTCTGGGGCATCATCAAGAACAGAGTTGATGGACAATTTCGGCAATTTTTCTGGGATAGGCCATTTGAATCCTTGCTGGCCTTGCCTGTCTCCCACGATAAAGGTACGCTCCCGCTTTTGGGGAATACCGAACATATGAGGAGACAGTTTTTCAAAGCTAATATCGTAGTTCCCGCGAAGCGGTGTACAAATAGCTTCCCACGTTTTTCCACTATCATGTTTAACAAGGTTAGGAACATTCTCAATAATTAAATAACGGGATTTCTTGGTCTTTAGGATTTTAACAATATAATAAAAAAGGTCTCCCCATTGCGGGCATTCAAGTCCTTTTTGCTTCCCTGCTTTAGAAAAAGGTTGACATGGAAATCCTGCACATAAGATGTCATGATCCGGAATTGATGACGGATTGATTTTCCGTATATCTCCCATGGGAGGGATGCCGAAATTCTTTTCGTACAGACTTGAGAGTTCGGGATTGAGTTCTGACGCAAACACGCACCATCCTCCCCGCTGTCTAGGAGCTTGATGGAATCCCCCGAGACCCGCAAATAGTTCAATGAATTTCATTGAACTATTATTCCGGTAGCAAGGAACTGATTCTTGGATTCAACCAGTTAATCAATTCAGATCTGAGTTCATTGGTGAACTCCTTGTTGTTTTCAGATAGAGGTTCAATAATCCTCAATCTATCAAGTAATATCCCATTGACCCTACCTGCTACACGTAGAAACTCTTCCTTCGGTAAGACATAAGGAATGGCAAATCCTGAGCTAGGTTGATTTGAAAAATCAATAAGATTTTCCCATAGTCGAATATTTATATCGTTAGTTTTTTCTTGCCACGAACGACCAGATGCGCACTGAAAAAAATAAAGCGGGTAACCTCCCCGGCTATCCGAAAATGGCAAATCACATATTAAGTCCAGATCTCCGTCTTTAGCTCCAGGGAAAATTTTTTCTTTACAATCAGGCCTCACGGGTGCCTCAATGTGTGATGAAATTCGCTCTATTAAAGTACCTAGACTGTTGACGTTCGTTGATGACCATCCAGTCCTTAATGACCGCCATCCTCTTGCAATTAGAGAGCATTCTGTAATCTTTTCAAACATTTCGCCTTGCTCAATGTAGGAGCGGTCATCAGTGTAGGGGCACCAATTTTTGAGAGACAGAAAAAGACAGAAAGAGTATGCCGGGAATTTTATCCAGCCTTGTTTGGATTCTATCCCAGTTGCATCAGTGTTCAGCGCCTGAATTCTTCCATATTTTATCCGATACCGAAGTTCAGACCAGATGTTAAAAATGAATTGACGGGCAAATTCTTCATCTCTGTAAATTTGGTGTTCAAAAAAGATGTCTAAAACATCTGTCTTAGAAACTCGAGTTCCAGTAAATAACACAGATCCCTCAATCCAATCTGCTAGGACATCAATTCGGCAATTATGGTGATTCACCGAAGGCCGTATTCCAGTTGATGGAAAGTGAACCATCACCGGGACTCTTTAATTATTCTACTATCGTAGAGATCAGGGAACATCTCTATCAATGTTATCGCTCCCCTGCCAAATCGGTCCATGGCATTGCACAGCCTGCGGGAATTCTTATGCAGATGCATCACACTCAAAGCTTCTTCCACTTCATCCGTAGCCTTTTCTATATTCTCCAAAACAGCAGTTTCCTCACTACCGCTCAGACGTGCGGCAACTTTGAAAGAAGGATTGGGAGTTCGTTCAAGGTATGCCAGCGATTTTTCGTTACCCAGGATTCTTCCAAACGTATCTGTATCTCGCGAATCACTAAACAATGGTTTTTTCGTCTCAGTGCCAAAAAGCCACTGTGCAAAATTAGTCAGGGCTTCGAGTTTTGACTTTGGTACTGGTCGAAAATTCTTTGAAGGCGTTTCTGCGGTCATATCAATTTTAAGAAAACTCTGCGTTCCAGTGGATCGAATTGATAAATACATCACACTAAATCGTTCTTCTAAATTTTCCATCGAAACGTCAGATACTTCTTCTTCAATCTGAATTAGTAATCGGTAAGCGATATAGTGTTGGCGAACTGTAGGTGTCTTGCTGCCGATACAACGCATGACCTCCTGATAGGAAAGATTCTCTTTCTCGATAAGGTGTGCGATGTAGGAGGCTTTCTCGGCAGGTGCCCATTGTTTGATTCCGGTTACATGGCGAAACCCCAGATATGCTTGAATCTCTCGCCGGTCCGTTACCGTCATGCAAGGGATAAAACGTAGTTCTTCTACCTTTCGGGGAGGGGCATCAGCCGCAATCTTCTTCCATTTGACAGAAGAAGAATCTCCTTGAGCCGCTTGATGCAGTAGTTGTAGTGCAGCTAGCCGTCGATTACCCTCCAAAACGGTCAATTGATCATCCTTTTCCAGTACAATGAGCGCCTCTTGTGGCCAGAAACCGCTTTGAATGAAAGAGACCCCCAATTCTTCAAGTGTCCAGTCCTTCATCCTTTTCAGGATTGCTTCTTGACTGGGTTGGCTCTGGATAAATTGATGCCCGAGTCGAGGATTCTTCGCGTCAAGTTGTAGACACGAGAAATCTTTTCTTTCAATTTTGGGATAGGTCATTCAGTTGCAATGGAAAGAGTAAAGTTGACATGGCACGGACTGAAATGTAAGGCCAATCTACAAAATACTGTTCGGTCTGGAGCAATTGTAATACCACTGGCCGAGATATTTCGCACCACTTCTACCTGGGACCAACAGACTGGTCACAAATTAAGTTTGAAATCTCCTCCAGATGGAAGGCTCTTTCCCGGTAGAAACGTCTGAACTTGTCTGTCGCCTCGCTCGTTTCTTGGCACACCCGCCGGAGGCAATCATGATCACCGAATTCGCCAGCCCTTATCTCCAGGGGCAAGAAGTTCCTTGACAGACTCAAATTTGGAGATGATGTCAATAAGATTCTGGTTCTGGATCGGGAAGCGTATGGTTTGAGGCGGCACATCAATGTTCTGAACTAACTGATGCAGGTCAGACTGTGTTTCCTTCAGTTGCAGCGGCTCGTCGGCATCGTTTTGGTCCTGCTGACAAATCTTTTGATTCCCTCGATCAGGAATGCAGCTAAAGCTCTCTTAGCATTCCCGCTCTTTACAGCGGATTCTCCTTCCTGCTCCCAGAATATCTTGAACCCTGTTTTGATTGATCCTGCCTTGATATCCTCCAATACAATGACGGGTTCAATCAAGACTCCAATAGATCCAAGAAGTGTGTGACTGCATGTCTCGCATGCTTCCATGAACCTGTAGGTTGCCCCGAAAACGCGTTTAGCGGGCCCTTCATCCGATCTGTAGTCTATGTCGAATCCAAAGTCATGCGGGGGCAATTTTTTCGGCACCTCAGAGACATGCGCTGTGAGTGCAATGGTCATCGTCTGTCAGGATATTCTTATCTGTGTTGAAATTGTCCCCCCCATCAGGGGGACTGGATTTCAATGTGACCATTATACGGATCCACAGGATAGTATTCAAATAGATGCCCCTGCTCTATTGTGGTCAGTCTGTTTGCAGAGGCGAAAAGAGGGGAATCAATTTCTCAGAGACAGAGATGTATGGCATCAAAAACTGCCGTGATTACATTGTGACCGAACTCTTGCCTGCGGGATTAATTCCGGCCTCAATCATAACAGTTGACGGATGCAGCATGGCGGGGCAAGATGCCGGGATCTGACGGGTAGCATCGCTGCGTTCATTGGGGTGTTAAGGCGGATGCGCTTTTACTCCCGGAGCCGGGTTCAATTAGAGAGTGCTCACTTCGGTGAGCGCGTAGTCCATGATGTAGATGCCAAGCGGGTTGCTGTCCAGAGTTTCCTCCTTTTCCGAGGATTCAACCCGAACCTGAAAATGCCCCTCGTATGCCGATGCACGCTCCTCATGCCCGACACGGAGCAGTTCCCGCCAGGAAATCCGATACAGGATCCCCTCCCCGGGCACCTTGAGGACACTGCTGATTTCTGCGACGTAACGGGTATCTCCCCGCTCAAGCATGCGTTCCAGGGTTTCCCGCTCCCGCTCCAGATCCGTCACCAGTGTCTTTGCGGCGCGGCCGTGTACATGTGCATGTGCATCCTGCAAGCGGACATTCAACAGGCGTGCATCGGTAGGAACCGTTCGCAGGTTGTGCACAAACCTGCGCAGCGTCGCGGTGACGGCCCGCTCAGGCACCTCACGCACCGATAATCTGCCTGCCGCACGCATTTCACCCAGTGCGTCGAGTTCCACCACATACGGGACCACCTTCTGCTGCGAGGCCAAATGAATGTATCCCCCGGCAAGCACCAGATTCAGCAGCAGTGCAATCAATGCAGTCGATTGCCAGGAGCGTCTGCCTCGGGCGAGATCACCAAAGAGGCGCTCAAAGGCATATCTCCCCTCCAGATATGGATGGCCCTGCTTTGTCATGATCACAGGTTCGCCAGTGCTCGCTTAAAATCTGTATCCGTACGGGAATCCCATATAGATCTGAGTTCGTTCGTACTCAGGTATAGATCAAGCCTGCATGTCAGCCTCTGAACAGAGGGAGATGTATAGGTGTTGGGAAAATTGCAGAAAAAAAATAAAAAACATCTAAAATCGATGATTTTTTTGCCTTTTATTCATACTTATTCCGTATCTTTACACTTATGGAAAGTCACGCGGCACATGTAGCATCTTTGGGCAGAGAAGAACTAATTGAATTAGTTCAGGAACAGGCTTCGATAATTTTGGAGAAAGAAGAAATTATCCAAGAGAAAGAGGAGATTATTCTAAATCAGGAGGGGGTTCTCCAAGCTAAAGAAGCCTGCATTGCGTATCTCAAGCAGATGTATTATGGACAGAAGCGGGAGCGGTTTACGGAGGTTCCCCATGCGCAGGGAGAATTGTTTTGGACTCCATCCTCTGGGGTGGAGGAGCCCGTTTCTGAAGTCCCGCCGGAAGAACCTGCGAACCCCAAACCGTCGAAGCGGAAGGGGAAGCGGAAGCCCTCCTTGCGGGGCAAGATTCCAGATCACATTCCGCACGAGGTCATTGTATTGGATCCCGATATAGACCTTGAGGGTCTGATCAAGATTGGGGAGGAATCTCGTGTGATTCTGCAGAGAATTCCCGCCAGAGTGAAGGCCATCAAATTGATTCGGAACAAGTACTGTGACCCGAAGAATCCCAAGGCAGGGGTTCATGTTGCGGATTTACCCGATCATGTAATTGGGAAGTTGATGGCAGACAGCGGGTTACTGGCACAGGTGACGGTCGACAAATTTGTGTACCATACGCCCGCCGAACGCATCTCGCAGCAGTTTTCGCAGGAGGGACTTGAGATTCCGAAGTCGACGATTGTGGGCTGGCACCGAGCGGTTGCGAAGCGTCTGTTTCTTCTGTGGATCTTATTGCAGGAAACGATCCTGAATGGAGCGTATCTCCAAGTGGACGAGACCCGGATTCCCGTCCAGGATCCGCTGAAAAGTAAATTGACGGGCAAGCATCATCTGGGCTATTATTGGGTGTATTCGGATCCCGTGAATCAGTTAGTAATTTTCGACTATCAGAAAGGACGATCCCGGGATGGCCCGATGGCCATCCTGGAGGGGTTCAAAGGTGCATTACAGACCGATGGATATGTCGTGTATGACATATTTGAGAACTTTGAGGAGATTGAATTACATGGCTGTTGGGCCCATGTCCGGCGATATTTTCACAAAGCAAAAAAGATTCAACCAAACCATGCGAACCATGTGCTGCATCTGATACAAAAACTCTATGCAGTGGAGAAGAAGCTTCGGAAAGATGAGGCTTCGTTTGAAACGCGTGTGGAGGTTCGCCAAGAAGAGTCGGTTCCGATTCTGGATGAACTCAAGATCTACCTTGAGACGCATCCCACGATCCCCGAATGTCCATGGCATGTTGCGGTGAACTATGCGCTGAATCGTTGGGACCGGCTGATCCGCTTCACCAAGAACGGTGCGGTTGAGATTGACAATAATCTGGTGGAAAACCGAATTCGACCGGTTGCGCTGGGGAGGAAGAATTATTTATTCGCCGGCTCCCATGATGCGGCCCGAGATGCCGCCATCCTCTATTCGCTGATGAGCACCTGTAAATTGCATGGCGTAAACTATGTCGAATGGCTCAAGGATGTACTGGAGCGGATTCCGAAAACCCCGAAGGAGTTGCTTCCTACACTCTTGCCCCACTACTGGAAGGCCGAACGGGAGGCAAAGCTTGCCAAAGCGGCATAGCCTCCCTGCCGGCGGGCATTAACAATATTGTTGGTGCGAATTGTGCATGCCTGTATGGGATTCTCGCACGGATACTAAAATCAATCGTCAGGCCACTGCTCAGCTGTGTCGCAATCCGCTCAGGCATGTGAAGCCCCAGACCTGCCAGTAAGATGGCGACTGCTGTCATCGACCACAGAAATCCCAGCCGGGAAGTGACCGCACCTGTGGTGTCGCCGGGGTTTTGAGAGAAAAGCTGACTGAAAGCCGCCAGCCACAGATTGTCATACGATTGCAAAAGCGCCGCCATGTCGTCTCCGATGGAGGCGGCCACCCCCGCAATCAGGATAATAAAGAATAACTTCACGCCCACATAGACCGCATACTTCAAATACCCTTCGCCAAGTGGCGCCGTCCCCCGAAATGCCATGAACCCGACGAAAAAGAGCCCTCCCGTGATGACCACATAACTCTCAATCATGGTGACGAGCAGGTGTGCTGCAAGTGCAACAAAGCACAGCAGCATGATGAGGCCGGGAATTACGGCCAGCGAAGTCACAAGGTCAGAGGTCAGGCCCACAGACTGCATGACACCGAGAAGCATGCTGATCCCGATATTCAGGAGGTGGGATGGAGATAGGTGGGCGACTTCACCACCTCCAATATAGACGGCACTTTCTCCAAACCCCTGTGCAATCATCGGCAGCCACCGGTGATAGGTGGACAAGAGACCAAGCACAAAGGCCAACAGGCCGATCTTGAATGCAAACTGGCTGATGAGGTCACCTCCCTGCTTTTTGCGTCCGGCCCAGACCATGTATCCGGTGACCACAATCTCCAGAAGTGCTAAACTGAGAAAGAGGGACTGTGCTGCATCCAGTGCCCGTGTTAGCCACGCCTCTGTGGTCAGGCGAAAAATCTCCTGTGCACAGTCGAAGAACATAGTGGGTGCACAGTTCTGGATGGCTTGTTGCGCTTGCATTCAGTTGGTCTATTTTGCGACTTTTTAGCCGTTTCTATGGAGTGCTGGGCATTTTCAGGAAGTGCTTCACACTGTAGTGGGCGGGATCTCCCAGCCATGCAGAATTCCCCACCAGTGCATCATAGCGCATCTGCTGCTGGGCCTTTCGGCTGACTGCATCCGCCGCTCGAACGGCTTCCAGATTGACCAGCATCATAAAGGCCTGTCGGGTCAGCAGGAGCTCACGAGCATGCACCACCTGGAGGTTTGCCTGCACATCACGCATCTGCTGCGGCTCTTTGGCTTGCACGATCTCCTGCTTCAGGTGCTCCAGTTCTTCGTGTGCATGATGGGCAGCATTGTCATGAACCTGCAGGGATGCGAGCGTTCCCTGGAGTGTGGACATCGTTTGCTCATTGGCAGTCCTCCGGGCTGCCAGAGGGTCCGATGGATCCTGATACATCGGGAAAGTTTCCCGGAACCCCTCAGAATGATTCCAGGTTACGCCACCGGCCGTTTTATACGCCCGCTGAAGCCTCTGGAGATATGTCCCGAGTGGCTCCGTCGGGATGAGGCCGCGTTTTGACAAAGCACGCTCATAGCGGTGCAGATGTGTCTGGGTGTTCTGTTGGATTTCGGAGGACAGCGCCACCTCTTTCAGGAGCAGATCAACCTGCCTGCGAAGCTCTGCGACGGTCGTGACGGTTTGTGCCAGAACGGCGACATCGACAACAGGGAGTTGTGCACGGGATCCAGTTGCGCCCCCGATGAGCAGGATGAGCAGGAGTAAACGTTTCATGGGTACTTGATATGGTGGAGGAAATCATGTCCGTGATGATGAAGGGCTTCCTGAATGCGGGTGCGGGAGGCTTCGCCGCTCATGCCGGGCAGCGGCATGAGCAATGCGCGTGCCATCGGTCCCAGATTCAGTTCAAAGAGCCGGCTTCCCGCCGGACTCTTGTAGAAATATTCTTGTTTGGGTTTTGCCGAGGCAATGACATCAATTGCCCGCGGGCTCAGGTCCAGTGCCCGGTACATCGCCGCCGTATCATTGGCCCGTGCCTCCGGGTTCGGGAGGATAATTTTTGTGGGGCAGGACTCTGTGATCAGGGCAGCATTGGGGAGTGCCGCAATCTGGGCCGGTGAATGCGCAACCAGAAGGACGGCCGCATTATGTTTTCTCAGGGTCAGCAGCCAGGTCTTAATCCGCTCTGCAAAGCGGGACCGCAGGAGAGCTGCCCAGGCCTCCTCAATCACAATCAGTGTCGGGGATCCGTCCAGAATCCGTTCAATAGATCGAAACAGCGCCAAAAGCAGGGGGACCACAACGGTGTCTCCATGATCCAGGATCTGGCCTAATTCATAGACCTGCATACGTGCGGAAGCCTCCGGTCCCTGATCTCCGTCAAAGAGACGGCCATATGGGCCGTCTGCGGTATATCGCACGATTGTGCTCTGAAGAGACTGGGGCAAAAGAAGATGAAATGCTGACAGGGTTCGGTGCTCCGGCGCGGATTGGCTCAGGAGATCCAGCGTCTCTGCAAGTGCCAGGTGCCCATCTGCATCTGGCAACTCGCCGCTCAGGTCGTAGATCGTTTCCAGCCAGGTTAATGCCCATAATCTCTCAGGTTCCTCGTGGATATGGCGAAGGGGTTGCAGCGGACGGGTATTCCCGAATGCAAAGTGAACCCCGTCCGCGGCCAGGCAGGGGACCTGGTGGGATCGTCCGACATCAAAAATATGGACGCGGCTTTTGGGATAACGCAAAAAATTGAGTGCCAGCCACCCGACAAGCACGCTTTTGCCTGCACCGGTTGCTCCAATGACGAGGGTGTGTCCCACATCTTCCTGATACAGGTTCACCATGAAGGGAACGCCGCCTGGCGTTCGTGCGCAGGCCAGTGCGGGGCTGTCATCAGGGAACATTGGATTCGGGCATGTGGGATTTCCTTTCCACGGTGCCGACACGGGAAACAAATGTGCAATATTTCGACTGGACAAAAGAGGTCGGCGAAGGTTGGCATAGCCATGACCCGGAAGTGATCCCATGAAGGCATCCGTTGCATTCATGGTTTCCAGGGCGCAGGTATACCCCTGATCCCGTAAAACCTGTAAGAGTGTCTGGCTGCGTGCCAGTCCGCGCTGCCTCTTTGGATCACGCAGGATGAATGTGTTCGTGAAATACCCAAATCGGACGCGACCGCTCGCCGATTCTGCGTGTGCGGAGGCCGTTTCGTGTTGCATGGCGACGGCATCCTGATCTTCCAGTCCGTCTTCATCGGGAGCGATGAGTTTTCGCAGTCCGCGTCGTTGATGGAACCAGCTGGTTTGCAGGCGCCTGATGCGCCGGCCGGCTGTGTGCCGATCCATGCCGATAAACCGCATATGCCAGCGGGCTTCGCCGTCCATACGGTGAAAGAAAGCCCCGTCGCCCACCTGTGTCTTTGTTCCGAGGGAGGTAATGGTGATCACAAACAGATGCTGCCCTCCGATCACGGGATAAAATCCCGTCTGAAAATCATCGGAGGCGAGCGTATGACTGAGATAACTGTCCGGTAAAGCCTTCACGGATTCACTGTGACCAGTAAGTGCACAGTGACACTCTGTCAAAATCCCATGACTGTTCAGCGGAGTCACTTGAAACCGCCCGGACAGAAGTGCACGAACTTCACTCAGGTTGCGTTTGAATCCAGACAGGATCTGGGTATAGTCCAATTCTCCCTGTGTCCCCTGAATCAGGGGAATCTCCCATCGTGACCAAAGTTCACGCGGCGGGGTGTAGGTAAAAAGGACCGTACGCCGGAGAGCATAATGGCTTCCGGTCTTCTGGTACTGCCTTTGCCGTTCATGCTCCATCGCTTTAAGGGAGGCAGTTGGAAAGTCAGGATTCCCATGAATGGGATATCTGGTGCTGTGCTTTCGGTGCACATTCATTTCAAGCCCATACCCTTCCCCCAGCAGCATCAGCATATCATGAATCGTATCGGTTGTACGGTTTGCTTCAGCGGCGGTGGTGGTCTCCAGGTCGGGAGGGTCCAGTTCAAATCCACTTATGAACGATCCGTCTTTCATGAGAATGACTCCTTCATCAATCAGGAATGCCCATCCCAGAAGGTCACCGAGCCCTTCGGTAGATCTTTTGAGGTGTTGCAGCCGATGGATGGCCCAGACAGCCCCGGCACCGGCGGCGGTGCCCATGCCAAATGTCAGTGGATCCATCAATGTCTCTTCGTTGCACGATCCTGCCAGTGACGCGGGACTTCTTTGGCCTGCCTCAGGTAGCGCGGCGTATATCGCAGAGCCCGCGGCAGTACTGCCATGAAGAACGGATCTTTCTCAAATACCTTGCGAAGCAGCGGCAGGATAATCAGATAGGTTAGAACACACCCTGCCAGAACTTTTGGATCCAGACGTGAAGCAATTGCCATCGTGACCATGATGAGCGCCAGTAACAGGAATGCATCCTGTGGCAGGCCGCCCATGGCAGGGCGGCGTTGAAGGGATGTATGTACGGGAGCGGTCTCTAATACGTCACGGGGAGCATCCATCAGATGACTGCCCCCTGGAAGGAAAAGAACTCACTGATCTGTACGGCTCCAAAGATGATTACGGCTCCCATGACAGTCCGGCCGAGGATTTCACCGGCGCGGCTGGAACGGGTAACCCACCAGGCAACGCCGCCCAGAACAATGATCAGCAGGAATGCAGCGGTAGCCAGGTCACCGGTGAGCAGTCCAACGATCTTGGATACCGTGGAGGTTGCAACTCTGACACCTCCGACCCCGCTGGCATCAGCAAGGACGGGGAGAAGGGTGATGAAGGCACCGGTCATGGTTGCGAAAATGAAGAGTCGTATGCGGTAGAATAGCATGTGTGTGCAGGAGAATGGTTTCCTGTGTTACCCGCGGTTCAGGCATCAGAAGCGCACATTCTGTTACAGTTTGAACAAAACGCGAGGATAGAGATTAGAGCACCCGGTCTGGCTTGATTTTGTGGTTCAGGAGCAGGATTAGGGGGGAGTCTCCCCTTTTATGGAGCTGCCAATGACGAACCTAGTTAGACCATTGTTGCCTAGAGTGTATGTTTTTGAAGGTGGACACAACCGCAAGGTTTTGGGCACCTGAGATCTAGGCATGCTACAAAGATTTACCTATACATGCCGCTTGCCTGATGGTAAGTGAGCATCAATTTTAACAAACCAGATTCAAACATCATGAAAAATATTAGGTTTTCAGTTTTTGCAGCAATCTTGCTTTGCTCCGTTGTACACTTCGGTTGTGATACCGGCTCCGAACTGGTTCTTGAGAAGGAACAGAAAGGAGAATTAGAATATGAATATGTGGAGGTGGATTTAGCATTAAAGGCCAAACTGGATCAGATGACCGATGCGGGTGCTGTTGGAGGGGAACCTCAAATAGAGTTTTACGATGATCGTGAGCCGATCAGGCGGTTTTGGTCCGAGGAGGATTATTTGATTTCTGCCGATTTGATCTGGGAGAATTCTCACCTAACCGGTGCGCCGATCCGTATCCATCAGTCTCTCGAACGTTATCTTGAGTATCAGCACCTCATTCCGATTGAGGAGTTATCACTGGTGAATTATGAGGGTCGTCTTATTATCGGAGATACCCTCTATACCCTTTCGGAAACTTCTTATCTGGTGCAACACATGGATGGACCGGTTGATGAAGAAATTGATCTTTCTACTTTTGATCCTTCCCGGGAAATGAAAGACTACCTCACGAAACTCTTACAGGATCACGGGGCATCCAGACTCACCGATGTGATGGTTTTACGAAAATCTAAAAATCCCTGTGAAAAAGATTTTCCCTGCGGAAAGCCGAGTCGTTTTGGATTCTTTGCCGGAAGTGATCCGACACGATCTGTTGACCACACTCGAATATGCGTTGCAGATTTTAACTATCCTATGTTAAGAGTAAATTCGCGTGATTCTGTTTTTACTCCCAATGCTCCGGGAGCCGTTTTAATGTGGAACACATCCTACACAACGAGGTGGGGAGGTGTAAAACGGCGAAGAGGAATTGCGAATACCCAATTTTTCAAATACAGAAAGATGAATAATACTAGCGGCTTAGACTATGTGAGAAGTAGAGATATTCCCAATGAAAAATCCGCTTCCGTAAGTGTAACGGTGACAACATCCAGAGGTAGTAAGAGTAGTTCTGGCAGATTATCAACATGGTCTAGCATGAGGAGGACAGGCGGAAGGGGTACGAGAAGTAAACATTCTGCTACTTTTAGCGGAGTTTCTGGATTACCCAAAGATTATTGTATAAAATAATTTACCAGAATATCCGTGGTTACTATTGACATCTGAAGAGCCTTTTGAGTTATGGTAATAGTTGTTTCAGCAAGAATTTTGAAAGATATTCTAGTACCAAGCGGTTGTCGAAAATTGAGTTGGATCTACTAATTGCGGTAATCCAGATCCCCAGATCTATGTTCAAATATTTTTCAGTCGTGGTTTGCTATATCCTTGCAGTTTGCTGGACACAAAAAACGAATGGGAATCATTTATTGACTAAAGTTACTGCGAAAGAAATATTAATTGCTCAGCAACTTGAGCAGAATAACGAACTACGCAGATATGTGGTTAGTGGATTTGTGATGGATGCTGAAAGTAGTGAAAGTTTAATCGGAGCGACCGTTTATGCACCAGAGATAGGGATTGGTACAGTAACCAACCGCTATGGATTTTTTAGTCTCTCGGTTCCTGCAGATTCTGTGCGTCTTGTTGTATCCCATATTGGCTACCTCCCCCTCACATTGAATCAGTTCCTGACCGAGGATATTCAGTTGAACCTTGAATTAAATCCTGAGACCACCAGACTGGATGAGGTGGAAGTTGTTGCAGTCGGGGAATCAGTGGTTGAAGCCGTTCAGATGAGTCAAATCAAGTTGGATATCGGAACCATTCGGTCGCTTCCAGTTCTGCTGGGGGAGACCGATGTTTTCAAAATTCTTCAGTTACTCCCTGGCGTTCAGTCAGGTCGCGAAGGAACGGCAGGTTTATATGTCCGTGGGGGCAGTCCTGACCAAAATTTGATCTTGTTGGACGGGGTTACGGTGTATAATCCCAATCATCTGTACGGCTTCCTCAGTGTGTTCAACAGTGATGCGATCAAGGATGTGACACTGATCAAGGGAGGAATTCCAGCCCGTTATGGAGGCCGTTTATCTTCGGTAATTGATTTAACGATGGAAGAGGGGAATATGAAAGAGTTTGAGGGGACGGCATCCGTGGGAATTCTCTCTTCAAGTTTTACCTTTCAGGGGCCGGTCAAAAAGAATAAAGCCTCATTTATTGTCGCTGCAAGGCGAACCTATTTTGATGCATTAGTGTATCCTTTTCTCCCTGAAAATGAGAAAACCGGGTATTATTTTTATGATACCAGTGCAAAGATCAACTACATCATTTCCAATAAGGATCGAATCTATCTGAGTTTTTATGCTGGCCGTGATCGTGCATATTATCGGGAATTTAGCGATCAAGAATTCAGCAATATTCAGACTCGTTATCGTGGAGATCTGGGGTGGCGTAACCTGACGGCTACCGCACGTTGGAATCGAGTATGGGGGCCAAAATTATTCTCTAACGCATTGCTGGGATATACACGATATCGAATCGGATCACGAGATCTGTCTGAGGACAGACAACCTGATAGTTCTCAGAGTATATTGTTGTCTTATCGTACCAGCTATTTATCTGGAATTACAGACTTCATCAGTCGGATGGATTTTGATTGGATACCGAACTCCGTTCATTACGTACGATTCGGTGCAGGAGGTACCGTACATTCATACAACACAGGGACACTTTCAGAGCGGCAGTTCGGTGTAGATATCATTCCGGTAGACACGGTGTATAATCCAGATTATCGGATCAGAGCGCTTGAGACACATGCTTATGTTGAAGATGAAGTCAAGTTATTCTCAGATTTATCCGTGAATGCCGGACTTCGAGCTTCGAGTTTTTTCGTCAAAACTCGGAACTACTATTCTCTTCAGCCCAGATTCAGTATTCGGTGGAAGTTCGCAACAAATTTAGCATTCAAATCATCAATCAGCGTACTTAAACAGAATTCACATTGGTTGCCGGTTACGAGAAATCTGGCCCTTCCCTATGATTTGTGGGTTCCTGCAACGGATAGAGTACGCCCCCAGAATGCGACCCAAGTAGCTTCTGGCTTTGCATGGAATTCTCCCAAAAGGACCTATGAAGTGACGGTTGAGGGCTTCTACAAATGGATGAATTCCCAGATTGAGTATAAAGAAGGTGCTCAAACTTCTAATTTATCAGGGGATGTCTGGCAGGACCTGATTGAGAGTGGAAAGGGCTGGTCGTATGGGGGAGAGCTGTTCGTTCGGAAGAGTATTGGGCGGGTCACGGGATGGATTGGGTATAGTTTGACCAAGACACGGCGAAAATTTCCGGCCCTTAACGGGGGGAGAACCTTTCCTTTTCAATTTGATCGCTTGCATGATGTGTCGGCGACCGCCAATTGGCAATTAAATCAGTCCATTGAACTATCCGCCGTCTGGGTCTATGGTACGGGCCAGGCAATCTGGTTGCCCGTGGGTCAATTCTATGGATTTCGGCATGATCCAGGGGGGGAGGCACTGGACGCAGGGGGTATCTGGGCGGATGTGAGACCAGACGTTCCACACTTGCTAACGGTGTTTGGTGAGCGAAACTCGGTTCGGATGAAAGCTTACCATCGCCTTGATTTATCCGTGCAAATGAAACGAAAATTACGATGGGCAGATCGCACACTTTCGTTTGGAGCCTATAATGTATACAGCAGACAGAATGCGTTTCTTTTGTACGCAGACGAGGCGTACGATAACGAGATATATGAGGATTTGGGCTATCTAATATTTAAGCAGGTCACTGCGTTCCCGGTCATCCCCTTTGCAAATTACAGAATCAAATTTTAAGAACTCATTGATGAAATATCCATTACCCCTATTGCTTCTATTTTGCCTAGGTTGCCAGACCATTGTTGAAGTAGATGCTCCTGAGTACAGTTCGGAGCCAGTCGTTACAAGTTTCTTTTCCCCAGAGGATACATGGTCCGCCACGATACATAGAAGTCTGGGGGTTAACGTAAAGCGAGATGTAACGCTCGAATATATTTCAGATGCATCTGTGATGGTCACGAATGGCTCCCAGATGGTTGATGTCCTGCGTTATCAAGGAAATGGAAGATATGTATCCATTAAAAATGTACTGCCCACGGATGGCATCAAGTACACCCTTCAGGTAGATCTTCCAGGCAAAACTAGTATTCAAGCCACTTCGTCCGCTCCTTCTCCAGTCGTAATATCCGATTATTCAATTAAAGCTCTACCTCCACCACCTGAATCTGATCCATTTCAGAGTACCCAATATCAAATCGAAATCGCTTTTTCAGACCCGCCTGGCACAAATTTCTACAGAATAGGGGTTTATAGGCGCAGGGTGAACTCGCCCAGGGCTGGCATTTCAGAAATCATAGATCCTGATAGTGTGTATCGTTTAATCTGGTTTGAGGCCACCACACCTGGATGGGCCTGTTACTATTCCAGCGATGTTGAATTGGAGGTTGATCCGTTTGATATAGGAGGTACTGACTTGTTTTGTGAAGAATTTACTTTGACAGATAGGCTGTTTGACGGGAAGGGGTACTCCTGGAGTGGAATCACCGATGACGTTTCAGAAAAGACCAAAGAATTGCGTCTCATTATTTCCTCTCTCAGCGAAGATTACTACAAATATCTTCAATCATTGGACCGTAATAATTTATATGATCCGGCGCTGGAAGAGCCATTTCCGGTGTATTCCAATGTGAACGGAGGTTTGGGTGTTTTTGCGGGATACACAAATACGAAGCTTATCCTACCCATACCCGGTGGAAATTGAAGTCTATCATTATTCTTGTTGAGTGAGTCAAGAAACGAAACCCTGTGGCGGGAGTTCATAAATCATCAGGGCAGAGGAAGTCCCAGACTTTCTTCGTAACCTATACCGACAATATCATGAACACCCTCCATCTTGAATCTCAGGCAAGACTGATTCAGCGGCTGGAAAGGCATCCTTTTCGATTTGCCAAGACTATGCCCGAAAATCCACATTGGTATACGCTGCGAAAAGAATGGGACGATCTTGAATTTGATGATGCGGTGAAAAACGTCCGGGGGTACGGCAAGATCACCTGGTTTCAGAAATATCCGTACGTAGGGTGGAACGCAAATGGACACTACTACTGGACCATGGGAGCTCCCATCCACGAAACCATCCTGATTAACCGCAAGATACTATCGTACGAATCGCCGTATGATCATCTGGCCAAGGAGTATGACCAACGTTTTCACGATCCGCCCGATGTGCTTCAGGAGGCGGTGCAGTCTCTGAATATCCAGTCAGATCATTCGGTGCTTGATGTGGGTTGCGGTACTGGGGTTTTGCATGATGTCGGAATTGAATGCGCGGAATATATCGGCATTGATCCCAGTACAAAGATGCTGAAGGTAGCCAGAGCGAAACATTCTGATGTGGACTACCGGGTATGTGCTTTGAGGGATGCTTATTTCTGGCAGCGTTTTGACCGCATTGTGTTATTGTTCGGGGTTCCGAATCACATTGAAAAGATGTACCTGGAGCGTCTGTGCACATTCTTGAAACCGGGAGGTATTGCGACACTCATGTGGTTGAATGATCAGGCAGGTAACCATACCGTGCCTTACGAAACCTCTGATATCAAGTTGTATCCAACGCCAGACCGTAAAATGAAGTCATGGAACAAACGATACATGATTGAGCAAATCCATGCCCAAAATCCCAGTATAGGACATTCCATCTCCGTACCTGAACGTCATTGGGGAATCTTTGGCATTCGGCCTGGGGGATCAGAGAGCCAGGTTTCTATGCCATACTGAAGTAACTATGGCAGATTCGGTAAGTGACAGGCTCCATGGTTCCTCCCAAAAAATATCCCGGAACAGAAATAGGGGATCTGCATTTTTACGGTGCTGAAAATAGCCGGGTCAGGGTTAATGTCAATTTGGATCCCAGGTGCTGGTCTTGAACTTTTTGTTGACAGAAAGCCAGCCCTTTTTTGTGAGAGATTTTACTTTGATATCGATATGTATTCGGGATGGGCGGGAGCGTGACGCATCAGGAATTATCTTGATTCTGAAGTTCTACGACCAGCGACCATCTGTCTCCGATAATTTCAGGTGAATGGGTTGCGACAATCGCACGAAAACCGGAATGTCCTGCGATCTGTTCAATATCACCCAGCCATTTTTCCTGCCATGTGACATGGTGTGAGCGTTCCGGTTCATCAATCAGGATGAGAGAGTTCTTTGAAGCACGAAAGAGCAGATTGTAGAGCATAACCAGTTCGTGCTGTTCACCTGCGGAGAGCTTCTCCAGATCTAAGGCGGTACCGTCTCTCTGAGTGACGCTCATGCCGTCTGCACTCACAGCTACCTGCTTCCGAATGAATCGGGAGTTAGCAATTTTCGTGAAGGTGTTTATTTTGTCATAGAGGTCATCAAAGACAGCAAGTTTCTCTTTGGCATCCTGAACATAAACGGCAAGTCCGACGCGCTGTGCTTTATCAAGGAGTTCTAGATTGGGAACTCTGGGGCTGTGATGTGCTTCTTTCAGCAGCCCTGTATTTTCTAATTCCGAGCGCCTCCCGTCAATGGCCTCAAGGTCATCACGCAGGTTCTGAACTGAATCATTCAACGCTTGGTGTCTAGTAATCAGGCGACTAGGGAAAGAGATGTCAAGGTTTTGCGACAATTTTCCATACTCAATGATTGAGTCCCGGATATGGCTGGCGAATTCCTGGGAATAATGATTTATGGTATGTGTTGTATAGACTGAGCGGCCATGCCTCCAGTATTGAGATATACGGGATAGGCGTTTCGTATCCACAAGGTGCACCTTGATGGATTGTTTGATTTCTTGAAGCCAGTCGGGGATCGGAGATACTTCAGGCAATAGTTCAGCGGGAAGGTCATCCGGGTAGATTTCCAGGACATCCGCCAGAGATAGCTTCGCCCCCGTCTCCGTGTCGTACCATTGATCAGGTCCCACCTGATTGAGCACCGGTATAAAATCTTCAATGGCTTCAATCAGAATTCCTGGATGATTCTTGTCGATTACAACTCTGGCAGGATAAAAGGTCTCGTGTGTACCATCTCGGTTATAGGTCAATTTTACTGGAAGGTGGTCGCCATAATCAGACTCATCTACGGGTAGTTTTTCGGCGATCAAATGGCCACCATCATTAAACGAAACATCGAGCTTTTGGAAAGGTGCACGAACGAGGCTGCTCGGTGCATGATTGAACAATGCATTGATGAGATTAAGTGTTGTAGTTTTACCAAAGCCATTTGGGCTGGATACGAACATAATTCGCTCCCCCGACTGAAACCGGAGATCATGATCAAAGCAGTTGAACAGACCTTTGATGCAGACACGGTCAATATTCATGTTTTCTTCAGTTGAATGTACTCAGTGCTGAAACGGATAAGAGCAAAGGATAGTAATGGAACCTGCAGAAACAAGGGCTTTCCTTCAAACGACACCCGAGGAAATATAAGCCCCCGGATCATATTTATCTGGAGTATGGTCAACCTTTATTTCGCCATGAACTCAGTTCTGCCGTTAAGAGTGACTTCATCAGTTGGAGAGCATTATACATCATTCCCCAAAGACCTAACTGAAGGCTCAGATTTTGCCCTATTCTGTGAGGGGGAGAATCACGGTGGTGTTTGTGTAGCCCGCGAAAATCCCCAATCCTCCGTCGACATTTGAGTATACGGAAAAGGGCTCAAGAAATGGCCCGGATTCCCGATTCTCAAGTAAGGTTCGGGTATATTCAACGTAGTCGTTGCTGTAGGAGGTTAAGACAAGTAACAGTTCATTTTTTCCATAACTCTCGTCCGCGGGTGTGTAGAGTTCCAATGTTGCGGACCATGCATGCTTCTGTCCATCAAAATATCGGTCTGTTACAGCAAGCATTTCGCATCCTAATCCGGCACCACCGCGAAATTCTGTGTCAATCTCAAGTGCACTTTGAAACCCGCAATACCATCCAGGACCGATAGAGACAAAACGGTCTTCACGTTGGTAGGCACTGTCTGGAACAACAGATTGTCCTAAAGTTTGCTCAGGCCTGAAGCGGTACACGCCAATACTGTACATGTTCGTACCGGGTGCATCCCCGAATTCAATCCATATTCGATACATTCCTAAAGGCTCGGGGACCTCAATGATTGATCCTAAAAGTTCAATGCCGTAGTCCGTGATAAGCGTTCGGGGTGGAGCAGAGGAACTCGCCTGAAGTCTGGATTGTCCGGGGACATCTATGTGAAGTGTGTAGCTCGTCTCGGGTAACGGATATTTGGAAGCAGAAGATTTATATCGGCCGCTGCCTTGGTGGACAAGGGAATCAATCAGAGTTGTGCCAGATATGATCTTCACAGATGCACCCTCCACATACAGATCTGATACATCTTGTTTAACACCGATACTTGCACTCCGGTGCAATGTTACAGACCAAATGCTGTCAGGCGAGAAATGACTGGTTGCCACCAGTTCAGTCTCGTACTCCGGAGGATCAATTTCAATCATCGTTTCGCATCCCAGTACGATCAATAAGAGCAGGATTGATATACGTCGCATCCTGACCGTGTCAGATTTCCAGCTTATAGGTTACGAATGGAATGATGGGAAATGCCGTCGTTCTTTGGAAAATCAGGTGCTGTTCTTCTGGATTCCCAGGTAGTGCTTCAGTCGCCTGAATTACAAAGGCATTCCTTCGATTGTATGCATTGTAGGCCCCAAACGACAATTGGCGTTTGGCCCATTTTAGTTCGCGTGTTCGGTGTACGGCAATGTCCAGCCTATGATAGGCGGGCATCCGAAATGAATTTCGATCTCCATAAATGCGAATCGGAGCGGTGTTATTTGATGTTAGTATCGGCTCATGGAGCAGTCCATAACTCTGTCCAAGGGGTAACCATACCGCTTGGCCCGTGCCATACACCCAGATTACAGCAAACTTTGTAGATTCTTTCCAGTGCCAGTCAATGGCCAAAGACACATCATGCAGGCGATCATATCGGTGGGGGAATGGCCTTCCGCCGTTTAATTCGGCAAATTCGCGGTTTGTCTTCGTTAAGCTGTATCCGGCCCATCCGGTTATGCGACCCCGCTTTTTCTGGATAAACAACTCCCCGCCGTAGGATGTACCCCGTCCTGATGTAACTCTGTTCTGCCAGTTATCAGAAGGAGTGTAATCGTAGTGACGGGTGCCGTCTTTGTATTCGATTACATGGTTTATATCCTTGTAGAAACCCTCCACGGATAGGTGATACAGGCCACCGCCCAATATTCTGTTCAGTCCTGCTGCCAACTGGATGGCTTCTTGCGGCCGCACATGATCTGTCGCAGGTACCCACAAATCCAATGGGAAAGACGCACTGCTGGTTGCGGTCAACACATGTACGTATTGTCGCATGGATGCAAACGACATCTTTGCAGCCGTCTTCGCACCAAGATTGAACCGGACACCAATCCGCGGCTGAATGGAACGGTAATGCCGTTCTTTAACCGAAAAATTTGATGCGTGCACACCTGCATTGACGGCTATCCTGGAGGTCAGCCGTATTTTATCCTCCACATATGCGTGCAACTCCAGGCCACGGGTTAAATAGTCTGGCGTAAAAAGGGTGTCGAAAGGAACAACATCAGTTCCGGACCGCCGCTCTGAAAAAGCTCCCGTATGGTATGAATGTATCGTGCTGCCGAAGCCGAAACGGATATAGTGAGTTGGGTTCGGTATAAAGTCAAAATCTATGCGTCCGATACCATCTGTAATGCCTGACAGAAAACTGATGTGCTGAACCTCGTTTATGCCGCCCTGTTCTTCCTGGAAACGGGAGCGATAGCGAGTAACGCCGATGAGAGTGTTAACAAAGAGCCTGGATCCAAGTACACGATTCCAGCGACTTGTGATCGTAAGGTTGCGCCATCCCAGTTCGTCGCTGACCGAAGTTTTACCTTCCGTGCTGCTATAGACCTCCCGTTCGTAGCCGCGGTCGTGGCTGGTATAGACACTCAGGTAGATCCGATCCTTTTCGGACACAAGATAGTTTGCCTTTGCGCTCAAGTCATAAAAATAATATCCACCCCTGCTGTCACCTCCGCCGATTATCTGAAAGGGGAGGGCGAGAAGGTCAATATAAGTCCGTCTTGCGGCGACCATAAACGATGCCTGATCCTTCAGGATTGGCCCCTCAACGGTAAAGCTTGAGGCGACAAGGCCCGCCGATGCCGTTCCTTTATATTGATTCAGGTCGCCCTCTTTCATGCTAAGTTCTACGATAGAAGACAGTCGACCTCCATATCTTGCGGGAAATCCACCCTTGATCAAAGAGACATCCTTGATCGCATCCTCGTTGAAAACGCTCAAAAATCCGAATAAGTGGTTGGGGTTATATACCGGCACGCCGTCCAGCAGAATAAGATTCTGGTCTGGACTGCCTCCCCGTACATAAAGCCCGGTAGTTCCCTCCGTTCCAGATTGCACACCGGGAAGCAACTGTAGTGTTTTGAGTATATCAATCTCTCCGGCTAAGGCTGGAAGGGTTTCAATTTGTGCGACCGACAATGTGATCTCACTCATCTGAAGCGTCTCCAGCATGGACCCATCGGCAACTATCTCAACCGCATCCAGATCGACGATTGCAGGTTCCAGAAGTATGTTCAACCGGAGGTCTCCCTCCAATTGTCTGTGCACGATTTGGGGCGTGTACCCTACATGGGAAATAACCAGCGATACCGAATCAGCATTCAATGTGAGACTGAAAAAACCGTATCGGTTGGTGGTAGTACCGATTTCGTAGTGTGGGGCATACACCGAAGCACCAGTCAGATTCTCGCCGCTTTCCGCATCCCGGACAAACCCGCTCACCGTGTTTGCATTGTCAATGTTCATGCCTGTCCCAGCCGACGGATGATGCCGGTCATGGTGGACAGATATCACATTTGGGCACGAAGTATTTCCACTGACGCAATCAGCAATGGAGACCTGAACCTGTACCAAGTAACAGAACAGTATGACCGGAGAGATTCGGTATAGATTCAAGGTTAACGGATATAGACACATCTCTTCAATATAAGTTTTTTTGAAAATACGAGACATCTCCGTCCGATGAATGGGGCAATTTCATCCCCGTCCAGAGCTTCCTAAGTCGATCAGAGATGCTTAGGAAGTCAGATTTTTTAGGCAGATCAGAGACATGGTAGAGGGTAGGTGGAACCTCAAACTAGGTTCATGTGTTAGATGCTGTCCAACTTGACCATTTATAATCTTATGTCGTTGTTAAAATCCATGCGATCCAGCCTCTTTAAGGGAATGGGAATCCTATGTGGAGGTGGCTATGTCTATGTTGAAAGGATCATTAATCGTGATGATGGAGAAGCTTTGCGTCTTGATATGGAAGCAGTAGGAAATGATATGTGGACAGTTCTAGAGCGAGAAAATGCTAATCTGGAGACATCCGATTCCGAAGAAAAAACAGATAGTTAGTGAGTAATCGATTTCCTAAACGAAGAGAGAAAATAACTCCTGATGCGCTTGAGGAACAGACAAGTCTAACTGTTCGCCAAATTCATCAAGGCCCACTTCCCTCTCCCGATGATTTGGTGAGATATGAAGAAGCCATGCCTGGCTTAGCGGATACCATTGTGGCAATGGCCGAAAGTGAGCAGGAACACAGGCACAAAATGGAGACAATTGTGGTCAAATCCTTCAGTTTTGGACCACGGTACGCCTTTTTACTGGGTGTACTGAGCATAACTGCTACCCTAATTCTCTTCCTGAAGGGTGTTGGTTGGCCTGCCCTTTTCTTAATTCCTACTGGATTGATCCCTTCCGCTTTGTCATCACTAGTTCGTAAAAACGACCAATGATACGAAGTGCGAATTTAAAAGGGTAGCTACTGAATCTCCACAGCATGGTGGCTCATCGACGATATGCCGGTATCGCCTAATATGGATTTCAGAGGCCCATCCCGGTGCTTGCCCGAGATTTCTTGGGCTCATAGGAGGCTTGCTAGTGCAGTGCCACAGAAGGGTAATTCTCTTTCAGGGTATACCCAGTTCACTCATTGAGACGGTCAGATGGCGGAGATTCCTCAAGAGCAAATAGATACCTCCATGTCTTGATCAATCTAGGGGAACGCTCGCATCATAAGAATTGATAGATCATGTTGTAAAATTTATCCATCCCCCAACTTTTCGGTTCAGCCGATCAGGTTTAAATTCTAACGAGGCTTTGTTCTATTCCATTTCGGCGGCAAGCGTTTCGTGTGCGGATTCCAGCGCCGCCTTTACCTCCAGGATTCCCTCAATCTCACGGTCCTCAGGGCCGTGCTCAATGCCGCAATAGCCGCTGTAGCCCGCCTCCAGAACGATCCGCATCATGCGCACATAGTCCAGAGGACTGGAGTTGCCGTCATCATCGTACACACTGGGCTTCACACTCACGCCCGTTGCATACGGCATGAGCTCCTCCACACCGCGGTACGAATCATAAGTGGTGTCCTTGTCCACCCGGAAATTCCCGAAGTCGGGGAGCGTGCCGGCACGGGGATGGTCCGCCATCCTGATGGTGCCCGCAAGCCATTTCCCATTACTGGAATAGCCGCCGTGGTTCTCAATGATGACATGCAGGCCGTGCTCATCCCCGAACTCGCAAAGCTGGTGCAGGCCGTCCGCAACCAGTTTCATCTGCTCCTCGTAACTCCCCTCACTGTACCCGTTCACCCGGATGGAATGACATCCCAGATGTTTCGCAGCAGTCACCCACTTGAAGTGGCGCTCCACAGACTCACGCCGCAACTCGGCATCCGGATCCCCCAGATTTCCCTCCCGGTCACACATGATGAGAATACTGGTCGCTCCGACCTCCTCGGCACGCATCTTCATCTCATTCAGATACTCGGTATCCTCTGCCTTCTCCATAAAAAACTGATTCACATATTCAAGTCCCAGAATCCCATTCTCCGCCGCAACTGAGGCAAAGTCCAGATTGTCAATCTTTCCAGCGAAAATGGAACGGTGCAGAGACCACTGCGCAAGTGAAATCTTAAACAGTTCCTTTCGGGGTGCGCTCCAGACCTGAGGAGCCAGAGGGAGTGCGGCAGCCGCCAGAGCACCCGTCTTTAAAAAATCTCGGCGAGATGTATGCATTGTGTTGTACGTGATTGGTTCTAATTATTGTGTGAGGCCGGGACCATTGAACCGGATCCAGTCCAGTTCCATTGCCGGGTCCTCCTCCGTAGACTCAAAGGTAAGGATTAATATAATAGTATTTTCACCGGCAGGAATCGGAAGCGTGATCTCACGCCAGTTCTCATAGGCCCCCGTGGGGAGGGACTCCATCCCGGGGAAGTCAGGAGATACCCCGGCGACATAATTTGCCTGATGCGGTGTGACCGGCTCGCCGGTATCGGGAGAGATCTCAATCTCTGCCAAAACGGCCTCGGTACTGTCCGCAGAAAACCGGAGCATTCCCGTTCCCGTCGCCCGAAAACGCAGCGTGAGTGCGTCAATGCCGTACAGGTTCAGTGGCGCATACGTAAGTCTGGATCCGTTCTCAAGCGGCATTGCGCTGAGTACCGTCCCGCGCCAGTCCCGACTTGCAGGATGGGTGGCGTAGGTTTCGCGTGCTGACTTTTGCGAACTGGTGATGTGCTCCGCTTCTTTCAGGCGGGGATGTAACTTCACCTTGTGACAGGAAGTCCCCAGACATGCCTTGATCTGTGCGAACCGGTCTACATAGTGTATGGGAGGAGTGGGGGTGTATGCCCGGGTGATCACAAACTCTCCTTCCGGTCCAGAATATTCGGTCAAAGGAATCGGCGATGTATCAAACCCCGTGAATAGATGAACCGTCACTTCGTTTTCAATTGCCTGATCATGTACAGAAACCTGATAGGTGTAGGTTGAATCAAAATCAAATATACCGCCATCCGGAGGCCAGTCCAGACTCAGCGGGAGTGCCGAAGCGGGGGCGGGGTCGGCGGGGTCCGGTTGATCAGAAGATCCGTAATAGTCCAGCCGCACCAACTGCGCATTTGCATTGCTGCCCCAGAACTGGTCACCCCATTCAATGATATAGAGCCGGCCGCGCGGCCCCACTTCAATGTCCATCGGCCGGATATAGTCAGTGCCCGGCAGAAACGGATCCATCTCCAGAACCTCCCCGGTCTCGTTCACCGTGATGATCTTCACCCAGTTGCGCATCCACTCGTAAATCATGACTTTTCCGTCATAATAGGGGGGAAGCGCCGTGTCCAGTGCATTCGTCGGGTCAAAGTAAAAAATCGGGCCAGCCATAGGATTCAGCCCGCCTGCCCCCAGTTCCGGGTATTCGTCACTGGGGCCGTAGTAGTAGCGGATCCAGGCGGGGAGTGCAGGGGGGAGTTCGCGTGCACCTGTATTGTACTCCGAGAGGTTGACCGGATAATCTGCATCCGGCTGGGTATATTCTTTTTCCGCCAGATGATAGTGCGGGTACGGATCGTTGTAGCCCGTAAAGAACGGCCAGCCATAAAATCCAGGTTCTCTGGCCTGATTAAATTCGTCCCAGCCATCCACAAGACCGGGGCCCACATCTCCCCAGTAGACCCACCCCGTTGAATCGTCAATTGAGATTCGGAATGGATTCCGGTGCCCCATGGAAAAAATCTCCCCGCGGTGCAGCGAATCCGCCCGAAATAAATTTCCATCGGGAACCGTATAAGTTCCGTCCGGCTCGGGTCTGATTCGAAGAATCTTGCCGCGCAGATCATTTGTATTGGCAGCGGAGCGCCCCTGATCCGACATGCGCCGCAGATCAGGGTCTGGAGAGTTCCGATCCCCGCCGGAGTTGTCTCCGGTAGATAAATAGAGCAGCCCGTCCTTGTCGAACTGGATTGATCCGCCGGAATGGCAACACTTGACACGCTGTACCGGGACCTCCAGCATCGGGATTTCGCTATCCATGTCCAGCATGCGGCCATCGTAGACAAATCTTGATAGACGGTTGACCGGCGGCGCATCCGCAATCACCGAATAGTAAATGTAAACCCATTGATTCTCGTCAAAGTCAGGGTCCAGTGCCAAACCCAGAAGACCGTCTTCAATTTTTTTATCTACCGGGAGCCAGCCGATCACGCGCATCACTCCAGTGTCGGGTTCCCAGATTTTGATGTTTCCCGCCCATTCAATGATGAAGACGCGGCCATCGGAGGTGATATCAATCTCCATGGGATCGGTGAGTTCAGTGGTGAGAATGACCTCATTGTAGGCGGATGCCAGGGTTGCGGTCACATCGGCATCCACGGTTCCTGCCGCCCACTGAATCCCTCCCAATAGGTGCGAGCGCATATGGGGATCCGCATAACTCTCTACGGTATGTCCGAGTCCGGTATACCAGGCACGCCCTCCATCGTAATGGTGTGCCCAGGCAATCGGATGGTCGTCCCCCATTGCTCCGCCCTCATACGAAGACTCCATGAGGACGGCCAGTACATGGACATTCGCTCGTGGGTTCAGGTTATAGTTGTACCATTCATCGGTATGATTCCAGAGCACGGGCAGATCTTTGGTGGACGGATGAAGGCGGTCGGTTACGACAATATCCGCGGGCTGCACCTCCGGGTGGGATGAAAAATATGCGCCCACAAGTCCGCCGTACCAGTCCCAGTCATATTCCGTATCTGCCGCCGCATGAACCCCAACCCATCCCCCGCCGGACTGGATATAGGCCTTCAGTTCCTCCTCCTGATCGCCGTTCAGGACATCTAACGTTGTATTTAGAAACACGACGGCCTGGAAACGCTGCAGCGAGTCCGCATGAAAATAATCCGCATCCTCGGTTGCAACCACCCCAAAATCATGTTCGACTCCGAGTTCCTTGATCGCTTCGATCCCTGCCCCGATGGAGCCATGTCGGAATCCCTCGGTCCTGGAAAAGACCAGCACTTCATAGTCGTCCTGTCCCAAAACCTCCGTAACATTCATGGTAAGGATCACGGATGTGATCACCCCCATGAGTCCAGCCTTCATCACACTTTGCATGTCAGTCAAGTCTCTTTACACGGATATTTCGATACCAGACCGGTTGCCCATGATCCTGAAGGCCGATGTGTCCTTCACGTGCAAACGCGGTTCCCGCTGTGGGGAACTTGTTCCATGATCCATCCGGGTTCGCATGCGGCGTTCGCCACTGTGCGATATCCATGTCTACGACGTTCTCTCCATTTAGTCTCACTTGAATCCGGCTCCCCCGGCAGGTTAATTGATAGGTGTTCCATTCTCCGGGGGGATGGATGGCATTTTGGGCCGGGGCCTGCAAATCGTAAATTGCTCCTGCGGTCCCTGTGCGGCTCAAATCTGTCCGTCCATAAGAGTTGGCAACCTGTACCTCCAGGCCGGTGTAGACGGGATCCATGATGTCACTGGTTCGGAAGAAGATCCCGCTGTTGGTTCCGTCAATCACCTTAAAATCCAGTTCCAGTATAAAATCCCCGTAGCGCCCGGCCGTCCACAGGTAATCCAGATTGTGCTCCTGACCATCGGGGTTCTCTCTCCGTACGGTCAGCTCTCCGTCTTCGACAACGAACTTGTTATTCTCCCCGGTCAGCCAGCCACTCAGGTCTTCTCCGTTAAAGAGCATTTCCCATCCTTCAGGGTCTTTTGCCGGATCCTCAATAGCCAGAAGTTCGTCCAGTTCCCGAATCCAGAGATTACGGAACTGGATATTTGAACTGGCGGGATTGAGCGCATTCAGCGCTTCGTCCCATCCTCCATGATGCTGCAGTCCGATGGGACCGCGCTCGGGGAGGTCCGGGATCTCGGCATCCTGAATGACCTGCTTCCCGTTCAGCATTACCCAGATCCGGTTCCCGATCAGGGTAATATCCATGGAATTCCATTCTCCCATTGCGTAGTCCGCGCGTACGCGCGGAACTGCGGCCGCACGCTGCTCCGGTGTTGCATCGGGATTGGTGCGGACCCCCCAGAGTTCACCGGATCCAACACCCCAGTTCCAGAGGTTTACCTGCTGTGTGGTTCCGCGCAGGAATATGCCGGAGTCCGAATTAGGAGTTGGCGTTCGCAGGATCGTGCTGTCTTCATCCATCTGATAGGATCCATCCGGAAGAATGGTCGGCATATCGTAGATTCCGCTGGCCTCTTTGAAGCGCCAGTCCACATGGAACTGGAAGTCTCCAAAGTCTTCCGTGGTCCAGAGGCTCTTGTCCTCGGCTTCGGAGAGGGCATCATAGTCAATCACATATTCTTTGACCGTCCAGTGTCCGCCGTCTCCCTCGGGCACCTTCCATCCCGAGAAATCCTTCCCGTTAAACAGTGCACGATAGGCAGGCCATTCGCGCCAGGTCGGATAGGTGTAGCGGGGCGGAAGTTCATTTGCATAGCGGGGTTTGGGGGGTGTTCCCTGATTGTAGAAGACATAAAGCCCCGTCTTTCCTGCAAGAACTACATCCTGATCCCCATCCTTGTCCATGTCCTTCACATTGATTTTCATTCCGACCCCGACGACATTGTTGGGGGGCGGGCTGATTCCTCCTTCATCCGGGTAATAGGGAGCATGGTTGTAGGAGAGAATGTGCCGCTGGAATTCGCCGCCCTGAATGTTATACCAGAATACAAAGGATGGATCCCCCACTCCGACATCTCCTCCATAGTGTGCAAACAGGCGCTTTCCCGCAATCAGATCCTCTTTGCCGTCCCCGTTCAGATCTCCCAACGCTAAGGAATGAAAAACGCTGAAGTCAGTTTCAATCCAGTGCCTTGTAAAGGATCGGGTGCCGGAGTCATCTACGGACTGTTCATACCAGGCCAGCCCGTACGCATGGGCGCTGCCGAGGATAATGTCATTCAGGCCGTCCTCATTAACATCATGTACGACATTCGGGTGTGCGGTGGCCCCCGCGTTCTCGCCCAGTGCACTTTCGAAACTCCAGTCGGCGTGGAAGGGCCACGGGCCGCGTGGGTTATCGGGCTGCTCATACCAGCCCAGGCCGGTAACAATATCAAGCCGCCCGTCCATATTCACATCCCCAAGCGCATTGCCGTGAGTATCTCCATCGGTTCCAATAACGTACTCCACCCAGTATGGCGCTTCATCAATGTGTTCAAGCCAGGTCATACCCTGTCCGTCAACCAGGCTCCAGTGGTTGACCAGAATATCCTCGTCCCCATCCCCGTCAATATCTCCGTGCACGACTCCTTCCATATTGAAGGCTTGGTGGATCTTGTGGGATTCCCACTTCTCACCCGGATTAAGCGGCCGGCCAGGGTTGCGGTACCAGTAGGCCCCTTTCATGAACATCCATCCACTGCTCACAATATCTTCCCATCCGTCAAAGTTAACATCCAGGGCAAATTCACTGTTGCTTTCGGTTTCCGGCCCATTGGGTTCGGCACCTGAGCGGTAGTTCAGGTGCTTAATCCACAGGGGGGCCTCGTACCAGTTCCGTCCTGCCGCAATATCGTAGTCTCCATCGTTGTCAAGGTCAGCGACAGATGCGGTTTCCGGGAAGGGGCCAAACCAGTAGCTGTTCTGGAGCGGGTCATGTACGGGGCCGTCAATTTTTACGGGTGTAAAGATGATCTCCTGTGCATGAGCAGATAGGGGCAGGTTCAGAAGAACCAGCAGCAGGGCGGAGCGGAAGAAGCACATCATGTACAATCGGTTAAAAGGGGGTATTCGGGTTGTTGCGCCGCGGGTCGGGGGAGAGAATTGTTACGGCCGGTCCGGTCCGTCCTGATTCGGAGGTGTTATGGACGCACAGGGCATCACGTATCGTTCCTTATCGCAGCCACGCTTTCTTTACATTGGGGTTCCCTGCGTCTGTGAGGTGTTCCATCTGAGTTTCGGACAGCGTTACGTCCAAAGCGGCCAGGTTCTCCAGCACCTGCGCTTCTTTGCTTCCCCCAATGATCGGGAGTACAGGGGGATCGCTCTGTCGCATCCAGGCGATGATCACCTGATTTACGGTTGCGCCCGTTTCGGATGCGACGGATTGCAATGCCGCTAAGCGCTCGTCGGCTTCCGGGCCTGCAAACTGCGCAGGTACGGGGCGGTCATCACGGGAGTAGGCTCCCTGTAAAAGGATGGAGTAGGCGATCAGCGATAGATTGTGATGGGCACAGAACCGCTTCATATCTTCCGTGATACAGATCTGCGGGCCAAAATCTGCGCCATGCCGCGGCCGCAGGTAGGTGTAGCGCTGCTCCACCACGCTGTATTTTGTAAGTCCATGTAGTTCCGCCAGCATGTTTGCTTCGGCGACGCGCCAGAGCCATAGATTACTCGCTCCCAGTATGCGTACCTTGCCGGCATTCACTAAACGGTGGAAAGCCTCCATGGTCTCTGCAACCGGAGTTTCAAAATCGTCCCGGTGTGCATAGTAGACATCAATGCAGTCTGTCTGGAGGCGCTGGAGACTTTTGTTGCACTCGGATTCAATTTCCGAGGCGTTCAGTCCACCTTTACATCCGGGGTAGTCAAAGCCGAGTTTGGTACTGAGCACCATCCTGCTGCGATTGCCTCGGGCGGCCATCCAGCGTCCAATGGTACTCTCACTCTCGCCGCCCACGCATCCCGGGTACCAACTGGCGTAGAAGTTACCGGTGTCAATAAACGTGCCGCCGCGATCGGCAAACACATCCAGAAGCGCATGGGACTGTGCTTCGTCTACGCGGCTGCCAATCAGGTCGGTTCCGTAGCAGAGTGCGCTGACCGTTACGTTGGTATTCCCAAGCTGCTGCTGCTCCATCAGTCCGCAAAGGTCACAATGGCCGCACCGCCAAGCAGGAGCACCACGCCAAGGCTTTTGATCAGGGTAATCGGCTGTTCAGGTGAGCCAAGCCAGCCATAATGGGACAGTATCATTGCGGTAATCACCTGTCCGGCGAGGAGGGACATGAACAGCCCCCCTGCACCGACTTTTGGAATGATGGCAGCAATCGCAAAGACGAGGAGTGCCCCCATGATACCGGCGGTGAACAGTAACGGGTTCACATCCTGCAGGCGGCCGAAAAATTCTGTTTCCCATGCCGTAAAGCCTACCATGATGGCGGTCACCGCACCGATGCACCAAAAGAGAGCGTTGGCCATTTGCGGATTCTGAACGGATGCACCGACGCGCCCGTTCATGGCCAGATGGACTGCCAGCACCACGCCGAGTCCGAGTGTGAGCAGGAAGAATGCCATTTTCATGTATTCAGGGGTTTTTTTGTGTGTATTGCAAAAATTAATTCAGAGGGACATCTTGCCAAACTCTCAGTCTTGGAGGTTTTTGTTCACTTGAGTGCATTTGGAAACGCTTTTTAGGCTGGATTATTGGTTTTGCAGTAACCTCCATTTACAGGACAGGCCTCCTTATCGTGGTTCGCCTTTTCTGAGGGTAATCGTTTCTTGTCTGTTCTCATTAAGCATGTCGTGATTACCAGCAAGTCGCCAATCGAAATGTTCGTGAACTTCCGCCGCTATCTATCTGAATGATCTTTATTGTGGAGCGGACAGGGGCGGGGCAGGACTCCGGGGCATTTCAGGCTGTCTACGAGTGCGGGGCTTTTTTTCAACAATGATCCCTTCCAGTCCAAGATACCCCACGATTCTCTGTAATTGTCCGTTTATGTCATACATTGCATGGGCAAGATCATCAATTCGGCCGTTCATTTGCTTCATTACAGATTTAATCTCTTGGATATCCGCAGAGTGTCGTGCTTCGCTTTCTTCCCGGGCTTTTTCCTGTCGTGCTTCGCTCTCTTTCCGGGATTTTTCCTGTCGTGCCTCGCTCTCTTTGATGCTGCGCAAAACCTGCCCAATGAGCATTTTGGTGACGGTCAATATAACTCCAATGGCGATTACAGTTGCGGTTCCCAGGGCGATGCTGAATTCAGCAAGAGATAAGCTAATGTACATAGATTTATTTCAGTGCAAGTTAAAGTTTTGTATGCTTGGATGCTAAGAGTACCCGACTAAACAAAAAAGGTTCCCTCCATAGCAAAGGTACAGTTTTTCATGGATAACTGCAACATGAAGCACCCGATACATCTACTGGGATGAAAGTGAGATCAGATTGCGGCTGCGGGGATTCAGTCTCAGATGCAGGTGGTAAGGTGGTAAAGCCATCTTTTTGAGTTTCAGCCAGTCTGGAGGTTTTGCAAGAGGCTCAGATGTGGACCCACTTCTGCTTCGTATGACTCTCCAGGATTGCATCACAGAGAAGCATCTCCTGGAAGCCGTCCGCGAAGGTGGGATAACGCACGGACCGCGGGTCCGCGTTGGAGGCAATGTCTTCATAAAAAGCGCGGAAGCACTGTTTGAAGGCATCCGGGAAGCCTTCATTGTGACCGCCGGGATAATTACTGAATCTGCCGGCTGCCGGATCCATCAGGGCCGGGTCACGTGTGAGCAGCTCATTGGATTTGGAGCGGTGTCCGATGAATAATTCGTTTGGGCGCTCACTGCACCAGGAGAGCGAACCGGTCTCCGCCGAAATCTCGTACGTGCAGTAATTTTTGCGTCCTGCGGTCACCTGTGAGACCCAGAGTACCGCCTGTGCACCGCCTTTCATGCGCAGGATTACACAGCCGCAGTCCTCCGTATTGACGGAGACCTCCTCGAATTCCTGCCCTTCCGCACTGGTGTAGGTGGCGGCTCCTCCTTTCGGTTTTTTTCGTACTGGATGAACGACATTCAAGTCTGCGAATACGGATTCGGGTTCCAGACCGGTAATCGAATGGATCAGGTCCATCCAGTGGGTGCCGATATCGGAGACGGCACGCAGTGCGCCGCCCTCGGAACTCAGTACACGCCAGTTAAAGTCTGTATCATAGAGCAGCCAGTCCTGCACATAGCGCCCCACAATGCTGTGAACTTTGCCCATGCTCCGGATGCGTTCGCGGGCCTCCAGGTTTAGCGGGTAGAAGCGGATATTGTAGCACACTCCGGCATGCAGGTTTTTCTCTCTGGCCAGATCAACCAGTTCCCGGCCTTCGGCGGCATTCATGGCCAGCGGTTTTTCGCACATCACATGCTTCCCGGCAAGGAGTGCACGGCGTGCAAATTCGTAATGCAGCACATTGGGGACTGCCAGATGTACGGACTGAACGGCTGGATCGGCAAGAACCTCATCATAACTGGCGTAGCCGTGAGGCAGCCCAAGTGCTTCGCTGGCTTCCTCGGACTGCTGCAGATTCCGCCCCAGAATCCCGCGTACGGGCATCCCAAGGCGCCGCAGGGCCTCTACGTGAACCGGGCCAATAAATCCTGTGCCCGCAACGGCAACACCGATATTGGTCATTTTTGATGAACGTCCGGGTGCATGAACTGCACAGATTGGGGCCACCGTTGAGACCGGGAAATCGTGACGGGTAGATTTACAGTATTCATCTCACACGATGGCAAAAATTGAGCGACAAAAGGGAAAGTACAAAATAGGGAGCAAATAAATCAGACATGTGCTTTTCGGTCACGGCATGATTTTGATACAGGCGGGGCTGGGCACATGCACAACCTGACGGGGGCCGACAAGATGTCCGGTCTCCTGATCAATATGAAAAACCATGAGCGTATCCGAGTCCTGATTTCCAACGATCAGATACTTCCCCGCGGGATCCAGCGCAAAATTACGCGGGGTGGTTCCGTGCGTCGGGAACCACGCCGGGTTGGATAAATATCCATCCTCTGCAATCTCAGCGCAAACGATATTGCCTGGGCCGCGCAGGGACGCATACAGGAATCGTCCGGTTGGATGGACATGGATATCTGCACCGGATCGCACTCCGGCATATTCTTCGGGCAGTGCATCCATGGTGCTCACTGCATCTAAACGGCCATCCTCCCAGAAAAGCGTTGTGATCGACGAATCCAGTTCATTGAGCAGGTAGACGAACTTTCCGGAGGGATGGAAGACTAGATGTCTCGGGCCTGCTCCGGGATGAATATTTACGGGTTCGCCAAAAATTTCCAGATTCCCGTGATCGGTTCGATACACATAGACATGGTCGGTTCCCAGATCCGGGACGAGGCAGTAACTGCCGGTTGGATCCGGCACAATGGCATGCGGATGGGGGGCTTTCTGGCGTGCCGGGTTCGGGCCGGATCCTGTGTGCTGCACATGTCCGGCAATCTGTTCAATCCCGCCGTGACCGGTCAGCTTTACGGAGGTGATGGATCCACCCACATAGTTCGCAGTCAGGAGGTGGTCTTTGTTGATGCTGACATAGCATGGAGCGCCTCCCTTTGTACCGATCTGGCCGAGCGGCTCCAGTGTTTTTGGACTGGCATCCCATCCCCATGCCTGCAGGGCCCCTTGCGGGGAGCCGTCAAATTCTGTTGTTTCACTGGTTGCGTACAGCCGCCGGCGGGCGGCATCCACTGCCAGATAGGATGGACTCGGAAGTCCCCGAAAGGCACTCTCCTGCCGAAGGGAGCCTTCATGAAAAGAGTACACATAAACCCCTGTCCCGCGTCCATTGACATGGCCGAGGCGCTGCGTGTAGGTACCCACAAATACGGTTGTCATTCGCCTATTGTGTTAATTTGTATCCCGGCCAGATTCTCAAGTGCCATAACGAGTGCATGGTTTCCTTCCCCTCCAAGTCCCTGCTCCTGCAGGCTGCGATAGAGTTGAAAAATCTGACTGATCATTGGCAGGGGAATGCCCAGTGCGTCTGCTGTCTCCAGAACTAGTCGCAAGTCCTTCTGCTGCAGGTCAATCGTGAATCCAGGTTCAAAGTTTCTTACGATGGCCTGTGTTCCCCGGTTACTGAGCATCCAGCTGCCGGCTGCCCCGTGTTTGACTGCCTCAAGCGTTTTTCTCAGATCCAGGCCTCCTTTCTGAGCAAAGATAAGCGCTTCGCTGATTGCCATCATGTTGCCTGCCACCAGGATCTGGTTCACGAGCTTCACCATCTGGCCCGCCCCGGTACCGCCCACATGTGTAATCCGGCTGGCCATTGCCTCCAAAGCGCCCATTGCACGGGTGACATCGGTTTCGTCTCCGCCCACCATGATGCTCAGGGTTCCATCGGCGGCCCCTTCACTGCCGCCGCTGATGGGGGCATCCAGCATTCGCAGGCCCGCCTTTCGAAGCCGGGCTTCTATACTGATGGTTGCCTGCGGGCTGATCGTACTGGTATCAATGATCAGGGAGCCAGGCTTTGCATCCTGTACGACTCCATTTTCTTTGAACAGCACCTCTTCCACATCCTCGGTTTTGCTTACGCAGAGGATGATCAGATCAGCGTGTGATGCCGCGGCTGCGGCATTTGCAGCTGCCTGTGCCCCGGCATCCACGATGGGGGCCATGCGGGAGGCGGTCCGGTTCCAGACATGCACCTCAAAACCGGCTTTCAGCAGGTTGCGGGCCATCCCTCCGCCCATAATGCCGAGACCAATAAATCCGATAGTTTCTTTCATGATCAACAGGGAATATAATAACAGACTTCTTTATAAGGGGACTGACGAGTAGATGAACAGTGGATTTTTGAATTGCCTATGGTTGTACTCCATTCAGTAGGATTGAATCAGAATAAATCTCAGGAGCTGTGATGGTGACGTTTCTGTTTCATGGATCCATCCATATGGAGAAAGCAGAAGCAGTTACATCCTTTCCGCATCAAGCCGGTAAAGGTGTTCTCCGGCTTTGGGGACATATAGATAATCGGGATCTTTTCGCTCTTTCCACCAGGAAAGATCGATAGAGTCCGGATCAAGGTATCCAAGCCCCACTTTGTCACATCGTTCTTTGGGGATCCGGCTGGCCAGCGCAAGACGGATACGGGGGATTTCCATCCCATCTTTGTGGGTGGTTTGGCCGCGGACATGTGCGGCGTGTGCAAGGACGGTCCATGGATAGTGGCGGTACTTGTCCCAGTTTGCCCGGAAGTAGTCTGTACCGTGAAAGCCGATTGCATCCAGAAGGGTGCCGTGCGTGTAGGAGAGTTCCGAAATATGCGGGGCATAAAGGATGATTTCGCCACCATCTGCAATGACGGGTTCCAGTTTGTACATCCCTTTTGCCCCGGTCCACAGATCGTCGTACATGGATGGGATGACCGCAAAAGCCTGATGGACGGGTTGATGCATCCAGGTAATGTGCAGCTGCGCGGAATGCCGGGCGGCATTCCGCCAGGATTCATCTTGATCGTCTCCGATGTAGATGCCTGCTAACCCATCCCCCTGTACAACCAGATTCATGAGGACGCGGGCACAGGGGATTTCGCTGGCTGCCCGGTTAATCAATCGACGAATCGGCGTGTCGCAGGTACCGATAATTGCACGGCTCGACATAAGGGCACCTGCCCAGTGGGTAAAGTCAATCACTTCCGGTCCGCTGATTCCAGGAAAGAAGTATTTATTGCCTCCTGAAAACCCGGCTACCTCATGTGGAAAAACCGGGCCGCATACCAGAGCGGCATCATAGTCAAGCACTTTTCGGTTGATCGTCACCGGAAGGGGGCGTTTAATGCGCCCATCTGTAATCGCAGACACCTCTTTGTCCGAGATGGTTGTCAGTGTGACCAGTTCGGACGGATCACTCCATGCATGATTAAAGATGTGAATGCCTGCGTAGCGGCTGTTTTTTTCGGCGTGTGAGATTCCGACATGTGACAGGCGTGCTTCCTCACTCATCGGCGGATGGGTTCCCAGGGCAATCAGAAAGTCCAGAGCAGCCACCCTCTCCAACAGCAGATCACAGATCAGGCGGAAGAGGATGGGAAGCTGCACTGTGCGTGTTGCGTCCGGGATAATCACCAGAACCCGGTCACTGTATGCAAATCTGCCCCGCAACCCTTTTTCAAGAATCCGGGCTGTGTCGGTTTGCGTCAGCAGGGTTGTAGATGGTTTGTTCTCCATGAACGGATTTGTGTGAGATTCCAGTCGGCTCGGATCTAATGCTGTTGATCCGATACCTGACTGTATACAGGGCAACTGATCAGGATAGTTCCGTCTTCCGGCAGGATGCGGTGCTCCGGACTTCCCGGTCTCACTGGCAAAGGTGTCGGAAATTTCTTCGTCCCAAGAAGGTTGATCTGTAATCGTATCCCCCCCGAAGTCTAATCTCCATCATGGTCACTGATACGAGGAAAATATCAGCCAACAGTGCTACTGTCCCCTCTATTGGTGGAGTCAAGGGTTTCAAAAGCCGATCAGGGATCAGAAGATGGGCGGCGAACGTATCTGCTTCCCTTTCTCGAGGGCTGGAAGATGGTTTGCTGAACCGCAACAGCACCGGATACTTGTCTGGATTGTCAGAAAAAATATTCTGATGCATGATCCAGTGGCCTAACTCGTGGGCAATCGTAAAAAGCTGCCGTCTTGGGCGATCCTCGGCATTCACATACAACTTGCTGTTTTTGAAATCACAATACCCGGCTATCTTATCATTGTAGTCTCCAAAAGTGGCGAATACGACATGGATCCCTTCCATCTCAGCAATTTCCATGACTGGAATGGGGGGAGCTGAGTAAAGCCAAGTCAGCTGGTCGGCTTTACGCTTCGCCATTTTCAGGTCAGGCGGCGCCTTCAGACTATGCTCAATGTTCCCCTCTGTGGTCATTATTATACATGGTACGGGCGGGGTGTACAAATTTTCAGTTCAAGATGTTGCAATTTGGATAAAATTCGTCTCATGTGTGCAGGATCTATTCTGATTCCCGATCCTGAGGATGCAGAGTTCTGTTGTTTCATCCTTTGATGATTCCCTCAGATGCAGGCTTAATGCCGCCGCGGGCAGGAAAAAAGAATTTTCTTCTATCAGCAAACGAGAAATCAAATTTCAGTTTTTGTGCCAGCGTAGGCAATACGTGTCAATGTCATCAGTGTATGGATGCTTCTGTACAATCTAGATGTTTTCGGCGGTGTGCAGACTACAGGTTTGTGTGCAAGGGAACCCTTGTGGAATCAAGATCGTATCCCTGCGACCATACACATCTGAAATACCTTGTACTATGCATGACAATAGGCTCACAGACGCTGCGGATCAGTCTCCATCCATCTCTGACGACGATTTGCAGAAGCAGGTCAAGGTGTTAGACCGAGTGATTGAACGCATTCAGCTTGCAGACAGGGCCAGAGAGAAAGTGAGAGAGGGATGGGCCCCGAAGCAAACTTTATGGGATGAATTAATTGGGAATTATATCCATTAGTAACAATGAGGGGAACCTTTCCCATTCAGGTGGATAAAACGGGTACAATCGGGAAGGATAGTGTCTCCCCGATTGTCTACACAACATCATCCGCTTGATGCTATGCCCGTTAAAGATTGTAAGACAAAGTCCCCCGCTGGTTCAAGGACACGGCAGCATGTGACGATCCGTTTTCGTTTGCGAGGCGACAAAAAGACCTGCCGGTTCCTGAATAAACTGGCGGGGGTCAACCGGTATCTCTGGAATGCGGCGCTGGCGAAAGCCAAAGACGATTACGCGGAAACCGGGCAATCTCAGACCTCTCAGTTTGATTTCTACAAGTGGTATAAAGTACACAAGGATGCGGTCGCACCATGGCTAAGAGAG
>JAJECV010000132.1:45000-62024 GCA_022821875.1 Rhodothermales bacterium | reverse complement strand
CATGCAATAGAGGTCGCAGGGGCAGGGGCCGTGCCGGCGATGTGGCAGCTTGCACAAGAGCAGGCCGCAAAGCAGGACTCCATCCTCATTTGCGGTTCGCACATGCTCGCAGAGACATTTCTTCGGTCATATTTGTGAATGATTCCAATTTTTATTAACTTTCGCCATATTGGGTAACCTATTGTGCCGGTTTGGCGTATACTAGTGCCCAATCCCGTTTGTACGACTCAAGCATTATCGCCGCAGCACTTCGTTGCTGTCCTTATTTTCAGTCTATCTACGCTCACCGATTTCTATGAGATTTCCGTGCCCCACGGAGATCATCCTTAGCCTGTCACGCAGGAAACCTGCTTTGCTGCTGGCATATCTTTACTCACGATCTCAATGAACCAAGTTGAACTACAAACCAAAAAACTTCCCGAGTTGAAGGAGATGGCCCGCCAGACGGGGGTCCGGGGGTGGACAACCCTGCGAAAGCGGGACCTGATCCACTTTATTCTTGTCAACCAGAAGACCCAAACCGTTTCCGGCAATGGAAACCTTCCCCTCGGCCCTGAAAAAAACAGGGATCCAGAGGCCGGAGACATGGACCTGGTCCTCGTACCTAGTCTAAATCCCGAAACGATCTCTGATCGCAAACTCTCTTCTCCGCCCAACTCAAAAGATCCGCCGGCTGTAACTTCGTCAGGTGCACCCTCTGATTTTCCGAGTCCGGCGGGAGCCTTGGCCCGTAAGCAAAATCGGGTTTTTCGTGAAGAAAGACCGGAAACGAGCCAAAAAAAGCCCGAAAACCATATCGGGTCACCCAAAAACCCTAAATCATCAAGTAATTCCTATCCTGATCACATGCCCTCATCTGTACGTCACGACCCTGACGGAAGACCACCTAGAGGCGGGCGGCCGGGAGGTCGACCCAAAAGACAAGGCACCGCACGACGCGGGCGCAGAGATTCCCGAGCATCCGCCAAGGAGGATCGCCGCCGCCGCAGTCATGAGACGAAGCCCCGCTTCACAGGACCCTTTGACCCGCGCAAACTAGACCCGGACACGATCATTGAAAAAACCGGAGTCCTCGAAATCCTGCCCGACGGGTATGGGTTTTTGCGATCACCGGACTATAACTATCTGCCTAGCCCGGATGACATCTATGTCTCCCCCAGCCAGATCAAGCGATTCAGCCTCCGGCTTGGCGATTCGGTGGACGGCGAAATCCGCCCGCCCAAGGAAGGGGAGCGCTACTTTGCACTCATCCATGTGAAGAAAATTAATGAACAGGATCTGGACTCCCTTGAGGAGCGGCAGAATTTTGACTACCTGACCCCCCTCTACCCCGATGAGGTCCTCCGCCTGGAAACGCGAAAGCATGACATGTCGATGCGTGTCCTTGATCTTTTTGCCCCGATCGGGAAAGGGCAGCGCGGACTCATTGTTGCGCAGCCAAAAACCGGCAAAACCATTCTTCTGCAGAAGATTGCAAACGCAATCAGTACCAACCACCCCGAAGCACACCTGATCATTCTACTGGTAGATGAACGGCCGGAGGAAGTGACCGACATGGAGCGTCATGTCAAAGGGGAGGTGGTTGCGTCCACCTTTGATCAGGAACCATCCCGGCATGTGGAGGTCGCCAATATTGTACTGGAAAAGGCAAAACGCCTCGTTGAAGCAAAACAGGATGTCGTGATTCTGCTGGACTCCATCACCCGTCTGGCCCGTGCACACAATGCCGTGTGTCCAGACTCCGGACGCACCATCTCCGGGGGACTGGATGCGACCGCACTGCGAGGACCGAAACGGTTCTTTGGTGCGGCCCGCAATGTTGAAGAGGGCGGGTCCCTGACCATTATCGGAACTGCACTGATTGATACGGGAAGTCGTATGGACGAGGTGATCTTTGAAGAGTTCAAAGGAACCGGAAATATGGAACTGGTTCTGAATCGGGAAATGGCAGATCGTCGTATCTTCCCGGCAATTAATGTGGTCATGAGTGGGACCCGGCGGGAAGAACTGCTGATTCAGGACGCACGCCTGGCTCGTATATGGATTCTGCGCAAGCTTCTGGCAGACATGGATCCAATCCAGGCCATGAATTTTCTGCTTGACCGGATGCGCTCCACCAAAAATAATGACGAGTTTTTGGTGACCATGAACTCATAGCAGGTACGATCCTTTTATTGTCACATAGCGCATCTCTCTCAGATGCTAACCTCTTCTCCGCTTATTCCTGTCGTCCTGTTTGATATGGATGGTGTGCTGGTCGATGTATCTGGCTCATATCTGCGTGCCATTGAAGAAACCGTCTACCACTTTACCGGCCGTGAGATAAAGCCGGAAACGATCCAGCGCTACAAAGATCGCGGGGGATTCAATGACGACTGGACACTCACGCACACCATTATCGGAGACCACGGGATGGATGTGCCGTATGTGCGCATGGTGGACGAATTTCAGCGGCGCTATCGAGGGGAGGACTGGGATGGCTTCATTACCGAAGAACGCCCCCTTATACAGACCCAAACGCTGCAGGAATTAAAGCAAAATGGCCATGTACTCGGAATTGTTACGGGCCGGCCCCGCGCGGAGGCGCACTGGACCCTGGACCGGTTCGGATGGCAGGAGTACTTCTCTCTTTTGGTTCCCCGTGAAGATCAGGATAATCGCGGCAAACCCGATCCCTACCCACTCTTGTACGCAATGGCAATTCTACAGGGAGCCGGGTTATTGATCCGCCCCGAGGTAACCGTTTATGTCGGGGACTCGGTTGACGATATCGCCGCGGCATGTGCAGCAGGTATGTTGGCCATTGGCTTTGTACCCCCATATCTGGATGCACATGCACATACCCTCATTTTACATAAACAGGGAGCAGATCTGGTCGTGACCGATCTGGAAAATCTTCCAGAAAAAATCAACTACCCCAGTGAATGGGCACCCCTGAAATCATAAGCGCACAATATGGGTAAAAACGAAAACGGCATCGAAAACACCTGGGACTGTGTACGATGCCTACTTCCACTCATCGGAAGACATTTCTGCTTACGGAAAATTTTTTAAAAAGGTTTCACCTGAGAACCTGTTCGGGTTCCCTCAGGTACATCTTCCATGTTACGACTGCCTTTTGCCCTTGCCCGTGGATTTGTAGTTGCCGAAACCCTTGATGAGGCAATCCCCGCAGTGAAGAAACTCTGCGACAAAGGTCTTCTTACAACTGTTGATCTCCTTGGAGAGCATCTGATCCGCAGGGATCTTGCTTTGAAAGGCCGGGATGCCTATATCCGGTTATTGCAGAATCTTGCTTCCGAGCCTGGTCTGGAACGCAATATCTCCATCAAACTCTCCATGATCGGACAGATCGTCAACGAAGACTTCTGTCTGGAAAACCTTCGTGCACTCCTGGAGGAGGCTAAAACCCTGAACGCTTTCGTCCGGCTGGACATGGAAGGAAGCCCTGTCCTTGCATCAACACTCCGTATTTTTGAATCCGTCTTTCCTGACTACCGTCCACATGTCGGCATTGTGCTGCAGGCCTACCTGAAGCGCACCGTTGCGGATGTGGAGCACATGTGTGATCTGGGTGCACGCGTCCGCCTCTGTAAGGGGGCCTACCGGGAACCTGCCACGATTGCCTTCCAGCGCATGCCGGAAATCCGCACTCAATTCATCACCTGCATGCAGAAACTGCTTCAGCACGGACATTATCCCGCCATCGCCACCCACGATGATGCGTTGATTGAAGCGACGAAATCCTATGCGCGGGAGAAAGATATTGATTCATCCCGTTTTGAATTTCAGATGCTGTACGGGCTGCGCCAGAAGACACAGTTGGACCTTATTCAGCAGGGGTACAACATGCGGATCTATGTACCGTACGGCCGCATGTGGCTCCCCTATTATGTGCGCAGGCTTCGGGAACGCCCTGAAAACATCACATTCCTCTTACGAAATATCTTCCGGGCCTGATGCCAGAAAGCGCTCCGCGTCAATGGCCGCCATGCACCCGGTACCGGCGGCCGTGACCGCCTGCCGGTACACATGATCCTGCGCATCCCCACACGCAAATACGCCCTGGATTTTCGTCCGCGTTGACCCTGGCAGGGTCTGGATATATCCCTGACTATCCATATCCAGCCAGGATGTGAACAGATCCGTATTAGGAGTATGTCCGATGGCCACGAAGAATCCGCGGACGGACAGGTCTCTTTCTGCCTGACTTTTTACATCCCTGAGTCGAACACCGGTAACCTCCTCTGCGCCTAGAACATCGGTAACGATGGTGTTCCAGATGATTTCAATCTTGCCATGTTCCTTCACGCGCTGCTGCATGATCTTTGAGGCACGCAGCTCATCCCGGCGATGCACCAGCCAGATTTTTGATGCAAACCGCGTGAGGAACAGTGCTTCCTCCATGGCTGTATCCCCGCCTCCCACAATGGCCAGTTCCACATCACGAAAAAAGGCCCCGTCACAGGTCGCACACGCCGACACGCCGCGCCCCAGCAGACGTTTCTCGTTCTCCAATCCCAGGTAACGGGCCGAAGCACCGGTCGCAATGATCAGCGTATCGGCCAGAACGCCTTTTGCTTCGTCAATCACAATACGGAATGGGCGTTCAGACAAATTTACATGGGTCACGGAGCCGTAACGCGTCTCCGCTCCAAAACGTACGGCCTGTGCCTTGAAATCCTCCATCATGGCAGGACCAAGGACCCCGTCCACATAGCCGGGATAATTTTCAACGTCGGTTGTCGTCGTAAGCTGTCCGCCGGGTTCAAGCCCTTCATACACAATCGGGGCAAGATTCGCCCGGGCAGCATACAGTGCAGCGGTGTATCCTGCCGGGCCGGAACCGATAATTACGACCCGCTGGTGCTCTGTACCTTCAAACGAAACCTCTGATGGCATGAATATAGAGGACATACCTCCCGGCTTATTGCCACTGTACACGGCAAGCCCGGCCTATCCCGCACCGGAAAGGCCGACACGCACCAGTGACCCGCATAACTATGCGGGCTGCCCTACCAGTGCGTCCAGTTTCTTCTCGAATTCACGCTTGTTCGCGGATCCGATCATCTGGTCCCGAACCTGACCTCCGACAAAGAAGAGCAGAGTGGGAATCGAACGCACATTGTACTTCATTGCCGTCTGCGGATTTGCATCCACATCCACTTTTCCTACTTTTGCTCTGCCGGCGTAGTCCGCAGCCAGTTCGGATATAATCGGAGCAATTGCACGGCATGGTCCGCACCATGCCGCCCAAAAGTCAACCAGTACGGGAACGTCAGAGTCCAGAACCTCTGCCTGAAAGTTGGCATCCGTAAGTTCAATCGCAGCCATAGATTTGTGATTCAGTTTGAGTGTTGATTAAGAACTATCGTTGTACGCAGGACCAAGCGGCAAGTTCTACTATGCCGCGACCCGCTCCATATGTTGTGCAATGCTTCCATGATAGGCCGATTTCATGGCCTCCAGAGAACATCTGAAAACCTGCTGATCGTCTACCGTGACCGAGAACTCCGGCTTGGATTGTACGGTACCCAATCGTGTCCATTGTACCTCCGGGTGCTCCAGCAGGATCGTTTGGATCTGCGCAGCATCCGATTCCGCCACCGAAAGAATAATCCGGGATTGCGCTTCCCCGAACAACAGCGCATCCAGGCGGAACTCCCCCCGTGGAGACAGGTGCACATCTGCGCCCAGAGCCTCCGCAAAAAGAATACCCTCTGCCAGTGCGACCAGCAGCCCTCCGTCGGATACATCGTGCACACTTGCAATCATGCCCGACCGGATCAGTGCCAGCGCTGCTGCCTGCACTGCACACTCCTCGGCCAGATCCATATGCGGAGCATCTCCGATGGTCTGTCCGTGAATACTGCTCAGATACTCCGTGCCTCCGATCTCCTGATGCCCGGCACGAAAATTCCAGTCCTTTGGACTGAGCAGATAGATGTGATCTCCGGCCTGACGAAATCCCGACTGGATCACATGCGTATCTATATCCTCGACCAAGCCTAGCATCCCGATGGTCGGGGTCGGGAACACGGCACTCTCCGGGTTCTCATTGTAGAACGAAACATTGCCACCGGTAACCGGCGTGCCAAGGGCTTTGCATGCATCACTCATGCCACCGACCGCTTCCTTGAAGGTCCAGTATACTTCCGGCTTGTATGGGTTGCCAAAATTGAGGCAGTTTGTGATGGCCAGAGGTTGTCCTCCCGCGCATACAACATTCCGCGCCGCCTCCGCAACGGCAATCTGTCCTCCTTTTCGAGGATTCAGATAGACATACCGTCCATTGCAGTCTGTTTTGACGGCCAATCCTTTCTTGGATCCCTTGATCCGCACGACCGCTGCATCGCTCGGACCCGGCCCGGTAACCGTTCCCGTCCGCACCATCGTATCATACTGCTCAAAGACCCATTGCTTGGATGCAATATTGGGGGATCCGAGAAGGCGGTTCAATACAGATTCGACCTCGTGTATCTGCACATCCTTCAGGGCTGGGAGCCGGGAGGTCGTATTCAGATACTTTGGCCGGCGGCTCTCACGGTGATAGACGGGTGCGCCTCCCCCCAGGACCAGGTGATCGGCTTCTACATCGGCAACCTGCACTCCCTGGTAATGCACCTGCACACGCCCGGTATCGGTCACTTCACCAATACAGACCGCATGCAGATCCCATTTTTCAAACACACTTTGGAGCTGCTCTTCCTTTCCCGGCACACAGATCAGCAGCATTCGCTCCTGACTCTCGGACAGCATGATTTCATAGGCGGTCATATCCGGTTCCCGGACCGGTACATGATCCAGATTCAGCCGCATCCCTGCCCCGCCTTTTGCGCTCATTTCGCAGGAGGAGCAGGTGATTCCGGCTGCTCCCATATCCTGAATCCCAACCACGACTCCGGCGGCAAGTGCCTCCAGAGTTGCTTCGAGGAGCAGTTTTTCGGTGAAGGGGTCTCCAACCTGAACACTTGGACGTTTTTTCTCGCTCTCTTCAGAGATTTCTTCTGAGGCAAAGGTGGCCCCGTGAATCCCGTCCCTTCCGGTGGATGAGCCCACGATAAACACTTTATTGCCGGCACCTTCTGCAATGGCGGACGCGGTTGCACCAATTTTCACAATCCCGACACTCATCGCATTCACGAGCGGATTCCCTTCGTATGCGGGATCAAAGTACACCTCGCCGGCCACCGTGGGGACCCCAAATGAATTCCCGTAATCTCCGATGCCGCGCACCACGCCATCAAACAGATAACGAACTCTACTCTGGTCAAGGGAGCCGAACCGCAGTGAATTCAATGCACAGATCGGCCGCGCCCCCATGGTGAAGATATCCCGATGGATTCCACCTACACCGGTCGCAGCCCCCTGATACGGTTCGACGGCCGAGGGATGATTATGACTCTCAATCTTAAATGCAGCGGCGAGTCCATCCCCGATATCTACCAGCCCTGCATTCTCATCTCCCGCCCCCACCAGAAGCGCCTCCCCTTCCCGCGGGAGGGTCTTCAGCACGGCGATGGAATTTTTATACGAGCAGTGTTCACTCCACATGACCGAATAAATCCCAAGTTCGGTGATCGTCGGAGTCCTTCCCAGCCGCTCCAGGATCCACCCGTACTCCTCCGGCGTGAGGCCATGCTCTGCCGCCAGTGTTTCATCAACCGGTATTTCGTGATCCATCAATGTTTTTTCTGCCTGGAAGACCTTTTACCGCTTACTGCAATAAGTTGCCCAATCCAAACAGATTCCGCAGTTCTGCGACCTCTTGCACAAAAATGGTTCGCCAGATTTCCTGCACTCCCTATTCCCTCCCCTCAAATCACCCCCTTACGTTATCTTCCAAAGTGTGATGCCTCCGGTACCGGTCAGCATTGCCGTACCCCATCGTTTCCCGGTTCGAAATCCATCTTCATCAAGGTCCTTGCAAAACCAATTCTCCAGACTAAAAATGCTCCTGCACACCCTCACGTCAGTAAAATTTTCAAAATCAGGAATCTCAAACGAGACTCAATCCTCTGATCTGGTGAATGATCTGGATATACGCGCGTAATTCCCATCTTTATCCCGACCTTCCTGATAGGATGAAAGATAGGTGTCTTGTTCACTGAAAGGTCTGGTAGTTTCTCTCACTCTCAGACTAAGCACAGTATTTCTGAAGAACGTATCCTCGTCGTGATAAAGTTGAACGAAATAGTCAAGTCCCCCGCGAATCGCAAACGTATATCTCAAGGTATATGCTCCGTTCAGAGACAGTACAGCGACCTCTTCATTTTCACCGGACGGTTGGATCTCCATGCGCCCCGTAACTGAGTGGTCGGGATGAAGCGTGAACTCAATTAAAGGGGGCTTCACACTCAGATTTTCCGGATATTGACCATAACTTGACTGACTGTATGTGCCGATTATTTTATTTTGAATGTTTTGATGGGACAGATCTCCATCAGCATACAGGCTGTATCCGGCGAAAAACCCCTGACCTCCCTGAATATTTGACGTTAACGGAGCAGGTTCAGCAAAAGCTAAGTCCTCGGCATTTTCCTGTATGCTTTTTGAGAGGAGGTACTCGTAATAAGCCTTACTGATCGAATGAACATAAACACTGGTCATACCGGAAATCTTACCCGGCGAGAGGATAAGATCAAAGGGTTCCCCGTCAAACGGCTTATCGTGGATCAGGGCAACGGCAACTTGAGGGCGATCAACATAGGGGGAAAAGGGATCCTGAATCGCAAACATCCTCATTTGGTCATCCAGTTCAGTGTTGAGAACATTAAAACGCACTCGCTGCAGATTAGGAGACAGAACGAAGACTGCGTAGTGATTGGAGACCCCCGGCGTATCATCAAGGGAAATCTCAATGCGGGACTGCTCATTGATCCGTCGCACCTCCTGCACTTTTGCCGGCCCCGGCACCTCATCGGTTGCCTGCACACCTCTGTATCCCTCGGCTTCCACCCGCAATGTATAGGAGACCCCGGCCACGGGCAATGATGCATCCGAGTAGTAGAATCCGCCCCCCTTGTGATCTAATTGTACAAATGAGCCGTTACTCCCGTCAATGGTCACGGTGGCATCATCAATGACAGAGGATGCTTCCTGGATTCCGACCGTGCGCTGAAGCACCACCTGCCAGGGGGTATTCTCTGTAAATACACCGGTCACCGCAATTTCTTTTTCTGGGGGTTCCAATTCAATCTCCAGAACACCTTCGCATCCCAGGAAGATGATGAGCAGGATTAGGCTGAGTCGTCGGTACATCGCTTAAAAAAAGAATCGGTAACTCACAGAGGGCACAATCGGTAAAATCGTAATCTTCCTGATCACTCTCTCCTCCTGAACGTAGCCCGCTAACGGATCAAGCGACTGATAGTCCTTTGTTTCAAGGTAAAATGTGTTCCGGCGGCTGTACGCGTTGTACAGGCTGACAATCAGTTCAGATCGTTTGCCGGATCGGATGGGGGATTTCACGGAAAGATCCAGGCGATGATAGGCGGGCATCCGATAACTGTTGCGAGCGCTGTACACATCCAGCAGCTGCCCTTCTTCCCTGTACCGGGAGGCGGCAAGGCTCAAGGCATGCCCCGTGCTGTAGACCCAGACTGCCGACAGTTTTCGCCGCCCCAGTTCACGAACCACCGCAATGGATAGATCATGCCTGCGATCATACCGGTGCGGGAAGACCCGACCTCCGTTCAGGTCGGGGATCCGCCGTTTGGACCACGAGAGGGTATAACTGACCCATCCGGTGGTACGCCCCCGTTTTCTGCGCACGAGCAACTCGCCTCCGTATGACCAGCCCCGGCCTGATGTAATCGCATCTTCCCAGTCACGGCTTGATCCAACAAAGTTACTCCCTTCTTTGTAGGCAATGACCCCATCTACTTCCTTGTAGTATGCCTCTAAACTGACATCCAGAGATTGCGCATCTATCGTACGCGCCACGCCTGCGGCGGCCTGCCAGGCATTCTGGGGCGTAACCTTCGCCGTGCTCGGCAGCCACAGATCTGTGGGAAGCCCTGCGCCGCTGTTGGACAGCAGTTGAATGTATTGCTTCATTTGTGAAAATGAAAACTTGAGTGCCCACTGCCGGGGCAGCAGGAAGGAGGTGGACAGCCGAGGCTGTACAGAGGTAAAGGAGGTACCATCGGTGTGATAGCCGGATGCATGCACACCCACATTTCCTCGAAGCCGCTGACTCAGCGTGATCTCATCTTCCATATAGGCAGACCATTCGGAGGTGGCAATCTCCAGAGGAATCACGATGGAGGTATCTATTTGCAACTCGGTATCCAGTTCCCGCCGCCGCTGTGTACTTGGATTAAACTGATGATAGACCACCATCCCGCCCAGACGAATCTGATGATCCCGATGGGGAAAGTATTCCAGATCTGTCTTGGCGCTCAAGTCAGTCAGCCCGCTTGCATAGCGATTATCAAACTCCGTTGTAAACCCCTCAATAACACCGCTGGTCTGGTCAAGAATACTGGATCGGAAACGACTGAACAAAAGTGTGGTATTGGCAAACATACGGGAACTGATCACCCGATTCCAGCGAAACGTCAAGGTGGTATTACTCCATCCGAGCTCGTATTTATATCCATCAGTTCCGCCTCCGAAGGACTCCTGTGAATCCTCATATCCCTTGTCTCTGCCAGCGTAAAAACTTGCATAGATGCGGTCCCGCCTAGAGATGTCCAGATTCCATTTTGCGTTCACATCATAGAAATGATACCCCTGGATATAATCGGACCCGCGAATTTTCTGGATTGTCCAGTTGATTGCATCCAGATACGTTCGGCGGGCAGAAAGAATAAACGAACTTCTCTCCTTTATAATCGGCCCCTCTACCGTAATCCTGGAAGCTAAGACTCCAACCGATCCCCGCCCCTCAAACTCTTTCCTGTTTCCTTCCCGCATCGTAATGTCCAGCACCCCCGCCAGACGCCCTCCGTAGCGGGCTGGAAACCCGCCCTTGATCAGTTCTGCACTATTAATCGCGTCTGTATTGAAGGTGGACATGAAGCCGAACAGATGCCCCGCATTGTACACGGTGGCCCCATCAAGCAGGATCAGGGTCTGTCCTGGAGTTCCGCCGCGCACATACAACCCGGTAGAACCTTCCACACCCGACTGAATGCCGGGCATTAGCTGAAACGTCTTCAGGAGATCTGTTTCTCCGAGCAAAGCGGGCAGTACCTCAACCTCTGCCATTGAAACCTTTACACTACTCATCTGAACCTGTTGATGAAGCCCATCGTATTCCTCGGCCTCAATCACCAGTAGAGAATCATATTCCACGACTGCTGGCTGCATTTCGATCCGCTGCAGTCCCTCCAGAGGGGCGCGAAACACCCGGATCAATGTCTCATAACCCTGATAACTGATGTGGATCCGTGCAGAATCCCCCGGAACCGTCAGACTGAAGAATCCATAGCTATTTGTGGTTGTGCCTCGCTGAAGCGAGATCTCGTAAAGATTGGCTCCGACCAGCACCTCTCCATTCTGTGCATCCGAGACATAACCACTGACTACAATGGACTGTCCAAGTAGATGGCCTGCAGGAGTAAAGAATCCTGCAATCGTCAGAAATACCGGTAAGTATTTAATTTGACCTTCCCCTTAAAAGTTTGTAGATAACATCTGGATTCTAAGAATCCAGACAAATCACAGTGTTGAGGAAAAACCGAAGAAATCACAAATGCCACGGGAATCCGTCTGGCACCCTGATCTCATACGAACACTGAAAATGTCAAGTACACCCTGCTCGGAGGGGTACCGGTTCCTCTATACTGCGATTTCCTGCTCCGATTAAGATGGATCACCTGAAAAGCATTCTTGATGGATCCTGTGGCCCCGTAAAGTGTGTCGCGGGGGAATGCTCCCTTCACCTCCATCCAGATCTCTTTCTTGATTTTCTGCCTTTCATTCTCCAGTAAATCTTCGTCCCTTTAAGCGGACTTGAGACTGGAACCATATCAAATGGTCTGTTGTTCCCAAGAGCACACGCGTTTATGTCTGCTCCCGCGTCAAGCAACACCTCCACTACCTCAGGTGTCGTATTGTTGATTGCCGCCATATGAAGCGGGGTTAGGTCATTCTTGTCACGTACATTTATGTCTACGCCCCGATCAATGAAGAACTGGACGATCTCTGGATTGGTACTTCCCATCGCTGCCGCATGGAACGGTGTTTTGTCATCACCTGTTGCTGCAGTCAAGTTTGCACCGGCCTCTATCAGCATCTGTAATACATCCGGATTCGTACATTTTCCGGCAGCCACATGCAACGGGGTTGTCCCGTCATTACATGCTGCATTCACATCAACCCCCGCTTCAAGAAATACCTGCAGTATCTCGGGATTGGTGCATTTGTACACGGCGTAATGAAAGGGGGTTGAGCCATCTTCAAGCGTTGCGTTGAAGTCTGCCCCCGCCTCAATCAACACCCGTAATATCTCGGGGCTGTTGGACTCCAAAGCCGCTCTGTGCAGGGGTTTCCAGCCGAAATTCGTCACCGCATTCACCGCGGCCCCGGCATGAATCAATGTCCGAACCACATCCGGAGTGACAGATTTTGCCGCGGCCATATGCAATGGAGTGTTCCCATCTTCAGAGGCTGCATTTATGTCTGCCCCTGCATCAAGCAATACCTGTACTATCTCTGGAACTGTGCATTCTGCCGCCGCCATATGTAACGGCATGATCCCGTCACCAAAAGCGGCGTTCACGTCTATCCCCGCATGGATCAATGCCCGAACCACATCCGGACTGGTAGATTCTGCAGCAGCCATATGCAATGGCGTGAGGCCATCTTCAGGAACTATATTTATGTCTGCCCCTGCATCAAGCAATGCCTGTACCACCTCCGGGACCGGACATTCTGCTGCAGCCATGTGCAGCGGCATGATCCCGTCACCAAAAGCGGCGTTCACCTCTGCACCTGCATCAATCAGGATTTGTACGATCTCGGGGTCTGCATATTCCACAACAGACATGTGTAACGGGCTCATCCCCTCTTCACATACTGCATTTACCTCTGCACCTGCATCAATCAGGACTCTGAACACTTCCGGATTTTTACACCGCAGGGCAGCGATGTAGATTGGGGTTTTATTACCTTTGCCCCGGGCGTTCACCTCTGCCCCCGCATCCAGAAAAAGTTGAAAAATTTCCGGGGATTGATTCGCCCCCGCCGCCGTGTGAAGCGGGGTCATACAATTTTCGTCCAACACATGCAAGTGAGCCCCCGCCTGAATCAACAACTCTGCAATCTCGGGGGCTTCCACATTTCTTGCCGCCCGGTGGAGGGATGTTTCCGCGTGTTTACTCACCGCATTCACCTCCGCACCCGCCTTGATCAAAAGTTCAATGACTCTCCTGTCCTTCTGAAATACCGCTGCCCGATGAAGAGGTGTCTCACCGTATTGGTTCACCGCACTCAACTCTGCACCCGCGTTGATCAGAAGTTCAAAGATCTCCAGGTTCTCCTGAAATTCCGCCGCCCAGTGAAGGGGGGTGTCGTCGTCATCGTCCTTTGCGTTCACCTCCGCTCCCGCCTCAATCAGAACCCGAACAATCCCGGGGTTCCCACTGTAGATAACCGCGAAATGGAACGGGGTTCGGCCATCCTGATCCGATGCATTTATGTCCGCGCCTGCATCAATAAGTCTCTGAAGAGTATCCGGAATCCCACTGTATGCTGCAGCGAGATGGAGGGGGATCTCTCCATCTTCATTCCGTGCATTCACCTCGGCCCCCGCACGAATTAAAGCCTCCACAATCTCACCCGTCTTATCTTCCCCTGCAGCCAGATGAAGAGGCGTTTGCCCCGCTTCGCCGGACATGCCGACCTCGGCCCCGGCATGAATTAAAGCCTCTACAATCTCACGGGCCGCGCTCCACGCTGCGGCATCATGGAGCGGGCTATTCCCCGCCCGGTCCAATGCGTTTACATCAGACCCCGCATCGATTAAAACCCTGCTAATCCCGTACGTCGGGTTGCTCGCGACGGCAACATGAAGGGGAGTACAACCATTTTCATTCACCGAAGCGATATCTGCACCATACTCAAGGAGAACGTTTAGAACTTCTGGAGTCACGCTCTGCTCCCCAGCCCCGTGAAGCGGCGTTGCCCCATCTTCGTCCCGTGCGTGAATATCAGAACCTGAACGGATGAGCATTGCAACCACATCTGGATTCGTACCACGTGCCGCTGCCATATGCAGGGGGATCTGGCCATTTAGTGCTTTTGCATGCACATCAGCACCCGCGTCAAGCAATGCCTCTGTAATCTCAGAGACGGGATTGAACGCAGCAGCCCAGTGAAGAGGAGTACTGCCATATTCGCCCCCCGCGTTCAGATCAGCACCAGCATGAAGAAGCGCCTGGATCATCTCAGGAGTCTTACTGTGCCGGACCGCAGCATGAAGTGGCGTGATCCCATCTATTATCTGGGCACTCGCATCGGCACCTGCATCAAGCAAAATCTGAACAATCTCCCGTCTTTCACTCCGACTGTCAATAGCATAGTGAATCGGTATTACACCATCGTTGTCGGGTGCGTTTACATCCGCACCCGCATTGAGCAACATCGCTACGATCTCAGAATTGTTCTCACCTGCTACCGCCCAGTGAAGTGGCGTTTGACCATTTGCATTCTCGGCGTGTACATCAGCGCCACGGTCAATCATGACCTGAACCATTTGCGGGCACTCACTGAATCCGGCTGCTATGTGGAACGGGGTCCAACCCGAATCCTCCTCCTGACAGCTGAAATCCTCTCCTCCATCAATTGCAGACTGAATCTCATCAAGAATAGCGACGATTTCGTCCGTCGTGGGAATTTCTTTTCCGTCCATCTAGCCGTGCAAAGTTCTAAAGGTATATCAAAAATCCGAGCAGCCCATCCTCCGCTTCTACAAGGAAGCATCCATCAAGTGGAATGTTCTCACGAATTCTGGGATCCCCGCCCAATCTAAGAAAATAAGACAAATAAACACTAACTTAAACGAGGCGGAAAGGAATGATTCCATCTCATCCTGGCCTGTTATCCTCAAACAGGCAGCTTACTCCCCAGTGATCTTCAAAGCCTCCCAATACTATGACGATTTTTACCATAATCTGTACTGCGCACGCAAGAAGACATGACGGGTTGCCGCCGGAAAGAACTGCGGATCTCCAAAGCCTGCATTTCCGTATAGAAGCACTTTCGAATCCAGAACGTTGTTCACATCAAGCGAAAGCATGAGTCCGCGGAGCACGGACTGCTCACTGAACTCCCACTGCACGGTCGTAGACACCAAGGCATAGGGGTCTACCTTCAGGTTGTCCTGCTCAACTCCCCCTGCAGTCTGCCCGCCGCCATTGTCTACGTACTGCACTCCCGCCAGACGTGCATCCGCGCGAAGCGTAAGGCCTGCATATTCACAGGTCATCCCCAGATTGCCGCTGCGTGCGGGGAAGCCGGCAATTGGATTGTCCGCCCGGTCAACCGGTGCAACCGAAAAATCCGGCAATGTTACGTACTCCGTAAACGTTACAATGCGATTCCGGCTGAAGGTCGCATTCGCGAATGCGTTCAGTCCCGGCAGGATCCGGGCCGCTGCCTCCAACTCAATTCCAATATGCCGGGTGCGGTCTGCATTCCCGGTACGTGGAACGCCAAACTGATCCAGTCCGCCGCTGGGCACGATCTCATCTCTGAACTCCATCCAGTACGCCGACACCCGGAATCGGAGATCCTGCCGCTCAAGCTGTCCTCCAAGTTCAATGTCCATCAGTCGCTCCGGCTTCACAATGGGCTTATCATAGTCGAAATTCCCGTCCGCACTGCGCTCAAACTGAGGCTGGAACCCCGCACCCGCTTCCTCGCCGTCATACAGCGATTTCATTCGCGGCTCACGATTCGCCAGAGAAATACTCACATAGGCACTGAGCGGCTGCTCGGGGTTCAGTGTCACCCCTACACGCGGGTTTACGAACAAATAGGGGACACGAAACGAATTTCCAAAAAACTGCTCCTCAAAAAGCCGGTACTGCCGCCAGGTCAGTTGCAGGTCCGCCTGAATGGCGAGACGCTGATGGGGCCGCATCAGATGACTTGCGTAGACGGAGCCGACGGTCTTCTCCCCCCGCACACTGTACACCCGGTAATCATTCTCTGCTCCGATGACTTCTGCGGGAAGTCCTGTGCCTTCTTCAACACGCCCCCACCGCAACGACCGATGCAGACGCAACTCTCCGCCAATGGTGGTTTCGGAGCCCGGACGAACCACCTGATAGCGTGGCATCCATCCGATTTGCCACTGATCCAGAGCCGCACGAAACAGCACCGTCGCATCCGGTGCGCTGATGAACAGGAGATCCTGTCGCTGCGCCTGATTCAATCCCCTCCAACCCGCAGGAAGCCGCAGGTAATCCGCACTGCGAAACGTCCCTCCAAAATCAAATTCCCCAACCCCCTGGATCCAGAAGAAGGCCTGTTCAAAAGTTCGGTTTGGGTCTGGAGTGAACGTATGTAAAAGTTCAACATGGGGTTGATGAAAACGCTCAATGTCCCGGGTCGCCTCGCTGAAATTGTAGCGCCGGTTGATCTTCCCGCCGAATCCATCGTCCACCGTCTGGGTGTTCGCCTCTTTGGGGATCCCGCCATAGGCTAAGCCATCCTTCTGGGGGCCGCCATACGATTGCAGCGTCAATGTATGCCGCTGCCCGTAGCGGCGGACTCCAATGAAGTATCGCCAGAATTCGGACCAGGACCAGTCCCGGTACCCGTCTGAAGTCAGCCGGCTGCCCCGCGCATACACTGCATAGCGCCCGCCCAGAAGTCCGGTATTGGCCTGAACCGTATAGCGCTGCGTATTATAGGTACCGTACCCTGTCTCCAGCCGGACATCCGGGACAGGGCGGTACGGATCGGCAACAATATTGATTGCGCCACCAATTCCGGTGGAGCCGTAGGTTGCGGCTCCTGCTCCGCGCTGCACCTGAATATCCCGTATGGACCCCTGCAGGTCAAAGAAA
>JAJECV010000132.1:0-40000 GCA_022821875.1 Rhodothermales bacterium | reverse complement strand
GTTTCACTCTTGCGAGCGTACTCCCCAGGTGGGATGCTTAACGCGTTAGCTTAGGCGCTGACCCCACAATGAGGGCCAACACCGAGCATCCATCGTTTACGGCGTGGACTACCAGGGTATCTAATCCTGTTTGCTCCCCACGCTTTCGTGCCTCAGCGTCAGTACTCGTCCAGTCGCCCGCCTACGCCTCTGGTGTTCCTCGTGATATCTACGCATTTCACCGCTACACCACGAATTCCAGCGACCTCTCCGAGACTCAAGAACGGCAGTTTCAAAGGCAGTTCCACGGTTGAGCCGTGGGCTTTCACCTCTGACATACCGCCCCGCCTACACACCCTTTACACCCAGTGAATCCGGACAACGCTTGCACCCTCCGTATTACCGCGGCTGCTGGCACGGAGTTAGCCGGTGCTTATTCATACGGTACCGTCAAGCCTCCCTGAGGGAGGTGTTCTTCCCATATAAAAGGAGTTTACGCCCCATAGGGGTGTCTTCCTCCACGCGGCGTGGCTGGGTCAGGCTTTCGCCCATTGCCCAATATTCCCTACTGCTGCCTTCCGTAGAAGTCTGGCCCGTGTCTCAGTGCCAGTGTGGCTGATCGTCCTCTCAGACCAGCTACGGATCGTCGCCTAGGTAGGCCGTTACCCTACCTACAAGCTAATCCGACGCAGGCCCATCCCTGAGCGTCCGAAGACTTTCATCGTACATCATGCGATGTGCGACAGCATGCGGTATTAGCCACCGTTTCCGATGGTTATTCCCCACTCAAGGGCAGGTTGCCTACGCGTTACTCACCCGTGCGCCACTGTACTTGCATCCCGAAGGACACGTTCTCGTTCGACTTGCATGTATGAAGCCCGCCGCCAGCGTTCGTCCTGAGCCAGGATCAAACTCTCCGTAGTTAGAGATTTTGAAATGTTTATGTGAGCACTTATCGCACACTCTTCCTGACTAAATTTGGATTGGCTGTTCTGTACAGAACAACCGGATCCTTGTCTGAATCGACAAAGGACTCGCTATACTCTCAACCTGTCAAAGAACTGTGCCTACCCAAAGGGCAGGAGTACCAACGTACGGAATTTTTCTGACTTTACCAAATCCGAACGAACCCCGTTTTACTTTTCCCGGTCTGAATTGTTGCACCCTATCAAAGGATGACGAGTAAAACCGGGATCAAAACGGAACGGGAACGGACTGATTCAGTCGAAATTCCGCCATGCTGATCATAGCAAAGACTGCGTCTAACCATGTCGAAAATGTCTTTGTTCCCAAAATTTCCCGTTTTTCGCATTTTTTTTTAAATTTTTTTTTGAAGCCCCGTGAAACGAACCCCCTTACACCAGAATCCTTACCTCAAATGGGGCATAGCGGTGCTTCTGGTGCTGTTTTTTGCGCTTTACCATACAGTGGACAAAATTCTTATGCCCCGGCTCACCCGTCAGAGCGAAATTGTTTTTGTGCCTGATTTCCAGGGAAAACCCATTTCTGAGGTGCTGATGGAGATTCATTCGGTCGGACTTGTCTTTGGTGATACCACATCACGTATCGGGCCGGACAGTCTGCAGGGCCTGATTGCTGTCCAGACCCCGCGACCGAGTGCGCCTGTACGGCCTGGACGTCGAATTTATCTGTCCATCTATCGCGGCATGGAGCAGGATGTGATCGTTCCCGATGTGAGCACGCAGTCGCGCCGCAATGCCCGGCTGGCGTTGACCGCCGCCGGGCTGCTGGTCTACGAGCAGCCGGACACGATCCCCAGCCCTGACCCTGGTGCGGTGACGCGTACGGACCCTGTCGCCGGATCCCTTGTTCCCCGCGGAGACAGTATTACCGTCTGGTATGGACGCGGGTTGAATCAGGGGCGCCTAGTTGAGGTGCCGGATGTAGTTGGCGAGCGCCATCATGCGGCCGACAGTCTCCTTCGCGCGTTATTTTTCTGGCCCCGCCTGCTGGGTCAGCCGGAAGACTCGGACAATCCTGTAATTCTGCGGCAGTCCCCTGAGCCGGGAGAACTCCGGGCGGAGGGATCGGACATCCGGTTGTTTACGACTCCCGACTCGCTGGATCAGAGATGAAAACCGAACAACATCGCACGGTTGCATGGAAACTTCTGTCTGGTGTCTATCCACATTAACCCATCTTCACAATTTGACTGAGTATTACGACCAAAATAATCACTTTGGGGCGGCAGGGCTCCATCATGTAAGTTTAATGAAAGGTCGGGGACAGCATGCGTTGTCGAAGAAACGTTCGCGCCCACAGAAAAAAGTTAATGTCGTTAAACACCTATGTGAAGATCATGACTTATGGAGAAGCGATTGGCACGGTTGGAGGATCCACGACTCCCCCTTTCGGTAGTCAATTCATGGAATGGATGAACCCGTGTTTTTAGATGGGTGGCAACTCCGTACGAACTCGAAATCATACATTATAGTCCTCTTTTGGGCCAAACATGCGAATACCAGATTGATTAACCGTCGAAGCCGCCAGGTCGCTTCTCCATAGGTCAAACTAAAACCCTGATGTAACATTAACACAACATAGCGCCCATTTAGGCTCACCGGATGAGCGTCCTGCTATATCAGGGGGGAAGTTCAGGTGTAATTCAAATCAGCGCCAGCGATGGATTAGGGCTTCCTCTGGGAGTGCTTCGCAACGGATTTGCCCCCTCGGATCCAGAGGTTGAGCACCCGAATCGGCAGCGCTGGCTGGATGCGGTCGATGATGTTGTGGAGTGTGCGAAAGAGATTCGACGTTCCACGCGTATGGTCGTGGTCATTGACCGGGAAGGCGACAGTCAGCACATCATGGAACGGTGTATGCGGAGTCAGCGCGTGGATATTCTGGTTCGTGTACGTCATGACCGGAATCTCCCGAATGGGAAGAAACTCTTCACGGTCCTGAAGAATCGCAGGCCGGCCGGAACGATGGAAGTTCCCGTTGCGCGGTTGAGTCTTCGCAGCAAGTCCGGACGGGTTCGGCATAAAGGTCGACAAGGTCGGCGGGCCTTGATGGAGATCCGCTTTGCATCGGTAACGTTGGACTGGGGCCCCATGACGGCCATTGAAGTGCGGGAGACGGGTCGCAAATCCGATGGATTAACCTGGATTCTATTGACGAGTCTTCCCGTGCAGACCTTTGAGGAAGCGAACGATGTGGTGGGCGATTATCTTCAGCGATGGCGGATAGAGGATTTTTTTTTCGGGTCATGAAAAGTGGATGCAAAGTGGAGGATTTGCAGATGAAGCCCGCCTATCGGCTTCATCGTGCAATCACGATTTACCACGGTCATTGTCTGGCGGTTGCTGTTACTGACCCTTATAGGGCGTGACGTTCCGCAGATGTCGGCAGAGGTTCTGTTTACGGATACGCAACTGATTGCACTGCAGGATCTGGCGCAGGAGCATGAACGGCCCCCACCCACCGATCTTGCCTCGGCCATGCTGCTGGTTGCCCTTCTGGGCGGGTACCAGCCGGGGAAGAAACGCCCGCCGCCGGGAATGGAGGTGATGTGGGAGGGATATCAGCGCCTGGAATTGATCGCAATGGGGGGCAACTGCGTATGAAATACCAGAACCGGGCCCCGCCGGCATCCAGTTGACCGGGGATACTTCGGCCAAATTAGAAAGACTGCATGGTCTGAAATCCGGGATGAAATGAATGGGGATGGGGAAGTTATGCCGATTTGGAACCTGCAGCTCCTATACCAGAGGGTAAGTTCAGACATCAAGTTCCTGGCCATCAGCCAAATCTCCCGCCCAGTAGGGGATGTATTGCCTGAATTTTCGACTAGCATTCGGATCTGCGGGTACAATGTCGCCGGCGTTCAAAGCTTCTGTCAAGAAACGTGATGCTTTAGCACTGCTTTTTCTGTCCATACCAAATCTTTGCCGAACACTAGTGTTGGTTATGCCATTGCCCCGGGTAACAATATACCGTAGACATGCATGTAGATAGATAGCCCGTATACGATCAACAGAACTCATTTCGGCAAGTGGTTTTGCCGCATAAATCGTAATACGTGTGCTGTCGCTGATTACTTCAATTCGTGGAGCTGGCAGTTGTCGTAGTTCGATCTCGTGCACAATTCTGTCCCACCCGCTGCCAAGCTCTTCACAGATACCAAATCTTCGGAGGAGTGACGCTAATTTGTCGTTGCGTGATTTTGGAGGGGCATCTAAGAAATGTCTTGAGTCTATCAGAGGGGCCCCAGGATTCAGTACTTCAATGCAGTCCTCAAATATTTCAACTAACGGGCCGGTGCCTTTTGCGGTAAGGTCCTGATGTATTAGCGCATTTGCAATCACTTCCCGGACTGCGGCAGTCGGGAAGCGTGGTTCCTGTTTCCTGATTCCACCATTAAAGGTCTCATCAGTGGGCGCAATCTGAGTTACATAATCAATAATCGCGGCAAATCCTGAGGCATATCCCACCGGGAACTCCTCCTGGCGGCTTTTATCGTATCTGGCGATCCCGGAATATTTGACAATTCTTATTGACTTACGACGAAATGAGTCTATGTCTGTCAGATTTCGTGCGAATGCGAGAAAACCCAGGTTCAAAATATCCCATGCTCCATCGTCCCGATGATAAATAAAATTTTCACGCTCAAGCGTTTGAAGCAGGGTTGAGGTATGCTTAGGCAACGGAACGTTCGCCAGACTGAAATATGACTGGTAATCCAGTAAGCGCAGCACATCAGAATCTTGCACACACTCAACGGCAGTCCCCGATTCGAATGTTCTATCGTCTAATAAGCGCCAGAGTCGTTTCTCCTTGTCGGGAAAATCGTTTAATCTTCTGGTATGGGAACCCACGCGAATATATGATTCGTTGTCAAATTTGACAGGTCGTTGAAGTGCACGGGGAATCCATAAGACGACCACCGGTTTACCGTCTACGCGATCTGTGTAGAAGCGGAAATCTACTACAGGGCTGAGTTTTGTGGATAACCAGTGCTCCAGGTCATCCTTTCGGATTCGCCTTTCATCAGGCTTGAATCTAGTCCCAATAATTTGATGATCTTCATCTTGAATTCCCCAGACGATATAACCATGAGACTTGCCAGCAATTGCAGACGAATTTGCAATTGCAGAAATATTTTCGCCGATTTTCTTCGGCTCAGCATTGCTAGATTTGAATTCAAGCCATTCTGTTTCCCGTGGATGCGTACAGAGTCGCTTTACGAGTGCGGGGATGTCCCTTAGAGCAGTCATTTCATGTCTCACCGAAGCGTTATGAAAATTGATCACGTACGAACGAAATGAAAGGGGTTTGGTTCAGAATCAGGCATCAGGATGACCTGTGCAACGGATGTTGCACCCTTGGCAATAGACATAACATCGGCGCAGTTGCAGCAGTGTCCAAGACTTTGGAGAACGGGATGGATGGTTCTCCATTCGGCCAGAAGAGCTGTCTCTGACAGCCTACATCCGGGTCAAATTCCGAAAAAACCACCTCCAAGAGCATGTAAGCGGTAGGAGAATCGCAACATGATGTAACGGCCTAGTGTCTCCGTACGCCGCTCAGAAATGAAACTCGCAGAATTATTGAAGTCCACGGACAGATTCTGGTCAAGCAGGTCGTGGATTTCAAGTCCCACAGATGCACGCTCATTTATGAACAGATGCTCAATGGACAGGTCAATCAATGCCCGGTTCTGGACATCCCCGAAAACATCCCGATCATAGGTCTGATACCGAAATTCAGTGCTGATTGTCCAGTTGAATGCCGGGTGCCATTGCACATCCAATGAATAGGCCGTGTTGATGTACTGCTGGTTCAGATTGGTGTTGAGAGAATAATCCAGATCATTATAGGTACCCGATACGCGGGCTTCCAGTCCAACGATATCCTGATTTCGGTTTGAGACAGAAATTCCCGAGCGGTTACGCAGAATCCGAGATGTGTTTTCATTGGAGTTGATGAACTCGGATTCGGTCGTGATGGTGAGGTCGTTGTTCCATCTCACTACAATACTGAGCGGCCGAATTGGTATGCCTACATTCGTAGATGCCGAGGTAATCCAGCCTGCATCGGAGTTGACCGCACTGACACTTTGGCGCAGTGATGGATCAATGATCCGCGTCGGCACAATTTGACGGCGTGCGTAGGTTGTGCGGATATTCGCAAATATATTGAGTTGGGTCCAAGGATCAAATGATTTGAATTGTCCGGAAAACGTATGTCTGAACTCGGGTTTAAGATCAGAATTCCCGGTATATACCCGAAGTGGGTCGCTGTTGTCCGTAAATGGCTGGAGTTCCCGCAGGGATGGCTCTCTAGTTGTGGCCCGGTAACCGATTTCAATGTGTTGATTCTCGTTGAATTCGGTCTCGTAGCGCAGTTGTGGCAAAAGATGGGTGTAACTGGCCTGTACCGGTGGCAGATCGGTTTTCGTTGTGCCGTCAAGTTGCGCCCCCTGCAAACGAACCGCCAGCGTAAGAAATCCAAGTCCCTTTCGATTCAACTGGAGACCTGCTCTATAGTAGGTATAGGTACGTTCAAATGCATTGCTGAGTTGGGAATTCAGCAGACGTTCCCGTCCTTCGGTATTATAGAAGCGTTTATCATTTTCACGTCGAGAGAAGTCCCGCTCACCAAATGCCAAAAGGGAGAAACCGCGTTTCAGCGGTTGCGTCAGGGACAGCCTGACATCGGCTCCCTCATTTTTTCCGAACAAGTCCTGATCCTGTTGCACTTCTTCCCAGGTCATGAGATTGCCAGTATCAGCAAGACCTGTGCGCGTGGACAGCACGGTCATCTGATCACGGTCTGAAAGACTGAATGTACCGGTTGCAACCAGACTGGTCCCGCTCTCCGAGAGTTTCTTCCTCCAGGTGAGCGTTCCGTTTCCGTTGAGATTGGTTGCATGTTGATCAACCGTTCTGTGTGCTTCATTGAGAAGAGACTGCTGTTGGCGAAACGTCTGTTGAAGTCCTGTCTGATCTGCATTCGATGAATTCCATTGCAGGGAGACCCGGGAGCGAATTTGATGCCCTGGTGACAGTTGCACTTGTGCATTGATATTTGCCCTGTGTCCAAGATTGCCCGAGTCAGCGACGGATTTCCCCTCGCCGTAGGCGGTGATGTTCGCGTCTGCAAGCTCATGCCGCTGGTTCGTACTGGTGTGCAATTGCTGCAATCTGTTAACAAAGTAACTGCCGCGTAAATAATCGTTTTTGGAAAAGTCGTACCCGGCATTGAGTCCAACGGCAATTGACTCCATAAATCCACCGGAATTTGTCATGGAGGTTGCATTGCGGAGCACTGCACCGTCTAAATGACTGCCAGCCATTACCAGACCCAATAAGTCCGTAATTCCAAAGCCCGCCTGTCCAGTGTTATTTGCATTGCCGATAAGGGAGAGTTGTGTATTCGGCGAGAAGCGCATCAGGTTCAGACGCGTATCGTAGCGTCCACCCGGGTTTTGCTCTCCCCCGATTGCTCCAGACAGATTCCCCATGAGGCCCTGTTTGGCGTCTTCCTTGAGTAAAAGGTCAATGGTCTTTTCCTCTTCGCCGTCCGGGATGCCGGTGAACTCTGCCTCGCCGCTGTCCTTATCGTAGACCTGCACTTTATCCACTGCTTCCGCGGGCAGGTTTTTAGTAACTACGGACGGGGTATCGGCAAAGAACTCTTTTCCATCAACCAGAATGTTTTCAACGGTTTCCCCTAGTGCCTTTACGCTGCCGTCATCTTCCACCTCTATGCCAGGCAGTCGCTTGAGCAGGTCTTCAACCACATCATTCGGGCGTACTGCAAATGCATTGGCATTGTATTCAAGTGTGTCACGCATTACGACAAATGGGATATGATCGGCACTGACCACCACTTCCCCGAGTTCTTCTGAGAGTTCGGACATTATCAATGTTCCTACATCTATATCTTGATCAAGAATCTCAATATTCTGGCGCAGAGTCGTAAACCCAACGTAGGTGATTTGCAGGATATACGTATGCGCAGGTACACGTCTCAGCGTGAAGCCACCGTCTGCGGATGTGGTGGTGAACTTTGCCATTACCGAATCCGCCTGCGTCAAAAGAACCACTGTCGCCTGGGGCAGGGAGAGGTTTTTCTGGTCAACGACAACACCGCTCACGTCAAACCGCTGGGTTTGAGCAGACGCAGGACCCGCTACGAAAAAGAGTAATACGATTCCGGTAAAGTTTCGGAGGTTCATAGCGCAGTGCTAATTCCGGATGATAATTTGTTTCGCGCCTCCGGATGAGGTCCTTTCTTGCCGGCGTTCTTCGACAAGGGCATCAAATTCTTCCTGGGTTATCTCCCGTCCCTTATCGGGGGGTGTGATTTCGACTTCGGTATCCAGAGTAATGGAATTGGCCTCGTATAATTTTTGACCATCATCAATGGAAAGTACAAGAATCAGGCCGGGAAGCCCTCCATAGTGCTCGGGGCCGACGGGTACGGGAATTTCCGGTGTAAACCACGCGTCTACGGATACGGTATCCATCATTGCCGTTGCCTTGATTACGCGCCGGTCAAGGAAGGTCCCTTCCTCGGCGGACAGTTTCCATTGTATCACAGGCAATTCACCGGTGACCAGAAAGTCGCGACCAAGAAAACGGTGATGATCCGTATAGAGGCCTTCGTCAATATCTGTCACGGAAGTAATAAGGTTTGGAAGACTGGTACCGCCTGAGGCTGAGAACCTCATTTTGATCGTCATCCCGTCCACGGTTGAGATCTGTTCTGCACTATTAGGGTTATCGTCTTCCTCAACGCGGCGAATACTGGCCATCAATGCATCATTGAAGTCCATGATATACAGTGCGGAATCTGCATTTGGGATCATGTCCTGGAACCGTGCCATTTCGGGAGGAAGTTCGATATCGATCTTGACGGTACGTGTATAGGTCACCGTACCGGATTGTGCGGCACAGAGATGTACTGCAAGCATTGTGAGGGTCGTTAACGGCCACAGGAAAGTGTTTTTTGAAAAAGGATGTCGATGAGTCATCCGCATTACACAGGAGATTTATTACGAAAAATTCCAGGCCTTTCCCGCCTTATGGTCAGGATAGACAGGAATATGGATTTACAGGGTTGATCCGAAATTCAATGGATCTGGATTGCGTCAGGTTTACACATCACCGAACGATTGGGTTTCCAGAAATCGTATTTGAAGTCTTTGAGAGAGGCAGAGTGCGATGAATTTCCTAGACCGCAAGCGGAGGGTTTGTGGCCTCTGCATCTCATGTACCCGGACTCACGTCAACGACAACAACATGAATTTTATTCTTAAGTGTTGGACGCAATCCCCGTTCGAGTAGTCTTTTGAGGTCTTCCGGTTTAGCCGGAACGCCTCCTTCAGATGGCGCAATTCGCATATACTTCTGTTCGGCTCCAAACCAGAATACCAGATAGATACCATTTCCGTCGGCTTTCGGATCTCGGGTATATTTTGGTACAAGTTGTTCGGTAATTCCACGCCATAGGTCACGACTCGAATTTTTTTTGATCTCAATCGGAATTGCGAGATTGGAACCGTAGCATACGCGAATATCGGCCCTTTTATCATCGGCATACTGCCCCTCGGGCTGCGCATCAATCTGATAGGGCTTCAACATTCTTTTCAAATCTGAAAGCAAGGCGTTCCGACAGTAATTTTCGTCTTGAGGATTTGTATGTATTCCAGTCTTCTGATCCCAATGCCAGTACTGTTTCCAGTCACTGGTATCCTCATTGCGTATATCATTTGCGAGCTGCTCAAGGGCATCTACGGTGATTGAGACCAGATCTGCAGCACTGACAGGGGGATCATTCTGGAGCGCTTTCTGAATCTGTGTTAAGGTGAGTTCCGGCCGGAATTCCGCGCGGCGCAGCAGGGATTGATCCTCCTGTGCCCGCAGTAGAATGGGGGTCCATTCGGACAGATTTGGATTCAATACCAGTGAGTCCAGTTCTCGGGCAGAACTGGCATCAGTGCGTCTGGAAAGTCCTTGAATCCAGGAAGTAAAGAGGCCTTCAAAATCTCTGCCATGGATCTGCTGATTACTCATCACGCCTGCCTGATTCATTGCAATAGGTGGTTCGATCTGCTCTCCCAGGATTTGAATGAGGTGAGCGATCTCCGTAGAGTCCCAGTTGTTAACCGTCAGCAGTCCGGATGCATGACCGGATGGAACAAGGAAAGTAATGATACGATGCACATGAGATCCATTCCGGTCAGTCAGGAACTCCGCCAGAAGCGGCAGGCAGATATCGTGAGCTACAATTAACCCTGCACAGAGCCACTGGGCTCGCTGACCCAGATCCATGTTCCTGCGCTTCAGTCGCCTCAATGTAAGCTCTCTCAATTCCTCATCGGATAGTCCCTTAGCTAAAATTGCAGCCCAGAGTGTGACACGCAAAGATTCTAATTGAGGGCGGGTGCATCGGGTAGGGAATACCGTGAACATTCTCTTTACAGAGAGCCGTGCTATGGAGATGTATTTCGGCTCGTAGGCCATCTTAAACAGATGCTCATTCGGATGACTTTTGGAGCGGACACAGGCGTTGTGTATTGCGACCAACGCGTCAGACACTGCACTGGGACAAGATTCCAATGCCTTTTCATACCATACGGGAAGTTCCGCTTTGCTGGGCGGATAAGTTAAAGGAACGGGCCGATGGTGAACTGAATTTGTGGTCAGATAAAATCCCAGCGCTCGCCGCTTTCCTGTTTCAGAAAGTTGGTGCAATGCATCTCCTGTTTCGCGTTCCTGTTCTTCCATCCCCACGAAGAAGGGGAGTGCAAAATAAGATTCCTGTTTCTCCTCAAGGAACGTGGCAATCTCTTCAAGGTCTGGCAGATCATTACGCCCCAGTAAGTTTCGGAATCCTGCAAGTGCTGCCTGCGTCAGGCCCTGATCTCCATTGAGATAAGATTGCAGGGCATCCAGTGGATTCCCCTCAGGTTCATTGAGGGCATGAACATAGACGCGGGCAAGGTCGCGGAGTATTGGAGGACTGCACTGTCCTTCCGCAAGTTCGTCTATATGCAGGTGGAGATATTCCAGATCTCTTTGCCTTTGGTGATCAAAATGGAATGGGGAGGTATCTGCCTGTTTTTTTTTCTGTTCGGTTTGTTTCAGTTCGGCCTGAATCTTGTCCTGAAGGCGCCGATCATTCCATTCGCACAGGCCGGGTATGGGTATATCAGATACCAGTTGTGCTATCGTGTCATCGGACAAGGGCAACCCCCAGCCCTCTTCTTGGCGGATTGACCAATCTGCGAGTTCTTCTGCCAGCCGCTGCTGCGAGTTCCACAGTTCAATTGCACGCTCAAGGCACCATATACGAAATCCGGCGGGGGCATTCTCACCGATGAATTTTAACCCCACCGTTTTATTAAGAAGCTCAGTTCCGATCTTGAACTTGTTGGCCAGCAGGCCATATTCAATAAGTGCATTTTGTACTTCTCTATGCTCATGCAGCCAGTTATGGATTGCAGTACTTGCGTCACGGTTATGGCTGTACGAATAATTTAAACTGATTGCAGGGATTAACTGATAGGAAAAAATATCGAATTCAACCAGTTCAAACCACCGATACAGTTCCTGAACATTCAGATTATCTCCAGACAGTTCCAATCCCCGTGCAAGAAGTGACAGCACATTATCTGCTAGATTTTCTCTGGCTAATTTGGGCAGGATTTCGGAGGCGTGATTGCAGAGCGAGTCAAGCAGTTCTCGGATCTGACCTTTCTGTGATCGTTCAACAAGGGTGCTCCAGAATTGCAGATAATGATCGTAGTGGTGCCGAACAGGTTGGGTTGCAAGGTAATCCCACACCTCTCTGGGGTGTAATTCTCCGGGATATAGGAACTGTAGCAGGATTCCTCTCAAATCATTGCAATGATCAGACAGACGGTTCTTATTCAAATCTTTGATGAGCCCCCGCAGGGTAGTCTGACGGTCTGGGTTACCCTTGAGCAGGATACTCAAGGCGCGAAGCGCCTCACAGCGCACATTTGACCGCCAACTTGAGTCGTAGATGACTTCGAGCAGGTTTTTACATCCATGCTCTATATGCGCTGTGGAAAGATTTCTGCCATCAGTATTGACACCTATTTGCGAAACGCCACGCAGGAGCATATAAACGAGCCTTTGTCTGTTTTCCGAACGAGCAGGTGAACCCGTCAATTCCCAGACTAATGGCGTGTCCTGATTGCCTGCCAAGGCACCAAGAGTGGCTGCGGATGGCCAGAAACGTATGAGATCAATCCTGTCTTCAAGATTCTCAAGTAGTTGCCCCCGCTCTTCGGCATTGAAGTTACTTGCGTCCCCGTTGAATGCAACCGTAATCGGGTCTGATTGAATCAGGATTGTTCTTGCTTGTGAGTTTGCAGAAGCCAGCCAACCGGCCAGCCCTCGCAGGTCAGGAAACGGGCCCCCGTCATACCCCGTGAGAAGGGCAAATGCACGGCGGATACTCAGACCGTCCGCAATTTTTCGGTCAAGGTATTGTGCACCTAAATACTCTGCGAGAAGTCGATGGATTGGAACTCGACAGAAATGCTCCCCTTCGAATAACCGGGAATTCAGGGCTGCATAGAGCGGGGGGCGTTCCTGATCCTCAATGTCGTGGATGGCAAGAATGTCGGGATTCTCTGTATTGTCCACTGTCCAGCCAACTTTTCCGGTAATCAGCAGGAGTGCAAAAAGCTGTCCGGCTGCGTTCAGGACTGCTTTCCTGGAAAGTGGTGGGGGGCTTGAATGCGCGTATTGATGTTCGCGGTTCTGTTCTCGAATCAGTGCTTTGCATGCATTTTCGAACGTCTCACCTGGGCTGCCGGGCCAGTTATCTGCGTCCACGGACTCCAGGAGTACATTGAGTAATTGCGGGTTTGAAAGAAAAGATTCCAGACCGTGCTCGTGGGCCTGCAGGATGAAGGCATCTGCATCCTCATGTTTCGCGGAGATGATCTGTACGATATCACGAGAGTTCAGCGGGTTCAGCTGCAGTACAGGGATCGTTTCGGAATTTAAAAGTGAAGCAAGTTCTTCCTGATCCCCGGCCCCAAACCAGTGGCCAGACCTGCATGAAAGGCGAAATTGCGGAGTTCCAAGATCTTCAAGTTGCCCGATAATCTTGTCAATCACCTCTCGTGGATCCCCTCCTGCAGCACGTACTTCGTCTAGCCCGTCAATAAAGAGCGGTCCATTTCGCCATTCCGGATGATTTTCGGGTTTTCCTCTGATAAATCGTCGTGCCGGAACCGGAGGCGTGAGATTCAGTCGTCCGGCCTCTTCATGGAATTCCGTGCTCTTACCCATTCCTGGCTCTCCCAGAAGTACATAGCCCCGGTCAGATTCAAAATCGGTCAGCAATAGGCCATCCTTCCCGAAACGTCCATCGCTTTCCGGGGCAATCAGAGTGACAGTACGATTTACGATCAATCTCATAATTGCTCAAGCCATTCGTCGGTGGTAAAGGAAAAGAATTCGTTCAGTGGAATATCGTTTGGCCCAAGCATCAGAGTTTTTGCATGGGGAAAACGTTCTTTGAATGCGACTAGTCCTTTGCGGGTGCGTGTTTTCCCGCTCTTTACCTCTACACCCACCAAATTGCGGTCGTGAGAGATCACATAATCAACTTCATAAGGAGGATTCCGCCAAAAATAAATTTCCGTCATTGATCCACGGGTATTGAGAAGGTGTGCCCCCACTGAACTCTCAACAACACGGCCCCAGAAGGATCGGTCGGCCTTTGCACCCTCAAACGTGTATCTGGACGAGACGGTCATGAATGCCGTATTTAGCACATTGAGTTTGGGAGGCGAAGCTTTCCCCACATGTGGAGATGGCGTATATCTGGATAGCGCGGTCATGATATACGCATCGGAAAGCAGGTCAAGATACCGTGCTATGGTGGTTATATTACCCGCATCCTGAAGCTGGCCAAGCAGTTTATTGTAGGAAATCAACTGACTGGAATAGTGGGGAGCCAGTTCAATCAGCTGTCGCATCAGTTCCGGTTTTCTGACACGCTCAAGCCCCGTGATATCCTTGTCTACGACAGGCCTCAAGATCGCATTTTTCACATAGTTATGCCAATTTTGCAATCTTGCGGGATCCCTTTCTTCTGTGAGTGCCCCGGGATATCCGCCAAAGAAAATATACTCGTCAAGTGTTAATCCAAATATCTGGGCCATTTCAGGAAATGACCAGTGTGTGACGGGTAGCGTTCTAAATCGGCCGGTCAGGCTTTCACCGGTTCCGGTCAGCATCTTCCAGGCAGCGGAGCCCAGAATCACGGCATGGATCAGATGACCTTCACGGCGGTCTCGATCCCACAGCCCTTTCACGAGACGGGACCAGTTTGGGATCATATGAATTTCGTCTAAAAAGAGTACGAGTCCCCGGTCTGACTGCAGGGACACCTTCCGGGCATTTTCCCATAGGTCAACAAGAGACTGCCCATCCGATAAACCGCCCATCCGTATATGATCATGAGTCGACCATTTTCCTGGATGAGATTGTGCAGGTCCTGGATCATCAGAGGCAAAGTACCAGGATGGAATTCCAGATTTTGCGAAGCGGGTACAGGCCTGCAGGGCAATCGTTGTTTTACCTGCCTGACGGGGCCCGGTCAGGGCAATCATATGCATATGAGGATTCACTGAGATCAGATCAATGAGCTCCTGTACGTGGTTACGTTCATACATAACAAGGCCGTCAAATTTTTATTTGAATAAATTTACTCGGATAAGTACTTTTTAGATTCTGTATGGTTTCGTCGACTCCGAAATAGCAGTTTGGGAGGCGATAGATGTCGGCGGAATATATTTTGCGGGGGATTCTTCTATAGGTAACAGCGGGCTGTCTGATCGTCCTGTGGAGTGCCTCCTATCGAGATCCCAGACATGTGAGGTACTTTCTCAGGTTCCTGTCTGGGTGGTCAGTTGACTTACTCATGGCACAATGGGCAGATGTTAGGTAGGAGGTAACGCTGTATGGTGTGGAGGGTTTTCCTTTCCACCTCACATGGTTACTCATGAATACAACTCCCCTTTTCATGGGAGATGAATGGTTGCGACAAACCGGAATTACAGGAGTTCCACCTCCGATTCAGTTCCTTCCAGCCGGAAATGCTACGAAGTCTCCAGCGCAAAATAGGATACCCGCCAAGTACCGCCTGGGACTTTCACTGTGACTGTTTTTGGATTTTTTCGTATCACCACGCCCCTGATTGTTTGCTGTTGCTTGTTCTTAAAGGTCACGGTATCTCCAACCTGAACATCATTTTTGATGGTCTGATGCCTTTCCATGATCTCTGTAGGGGCTTCGGCGCAGGCACTTGGTTTCGCGCCAATCCGTGTTGCAATCTTTTTCCACTTGGGCCCATGCCCTGCCTTCCAGCCCGCCAATGCGTGTGCGATCTCATGCAGAATAACATCAGTTGTCTCCGCAGGCGTTCGACGTATCGCCTGCATTGCGCTCAAAAGGATTTCTTTCTTTTCATAATTGCACAACCCCAACTGTTTGAATGAATGATTAAATCCAAGCAGCCAGTTCTGGAGGCCATGTTGATCCATCAGGCCCCGGGCCTCGGCAGCGACTTCTGTGAGGCGATCTAATCGCTCACTACGCTCGCTACTGATCACATTGCATGTGTGAAACAGATATTCGTAGGGCACATTCCAGATCGTGCTGCCGCAGTCCATTTTGGCACGCTTTGGATTGAGCTTGATGATCGTACCGCGGTGGTATACACGAGATCTGTCCCGGAAACTCACCTGATCTCCAACATCAAATAAAACCCGCCGGGGCGTACCGCCGAAATGTATATTACTGGATGGCAATTCAGTAGGGGATCGGAGACAGATTGTTTAGGGTGAAGTGAACGATGTTATCGTTGCAGAATGGTTTCTGACTCAGCGGAACTCCGCAAGCCGATGAAATATACGACAGACGGCAAAATAAGTCCGATGCAGGAAAGATTCGCCAGAAAAAATATCATCCGGGGATCAGTGCCGCTGTGAGAATTGAGCTGATTTTATTGAGCTGCCCCGCATGGAAAATCGCAGTTGGCCGCTGCAGGATACAAATTTGGTTTGTAAATTCAATGCATGAACCACAATTTATCCCCCTTACCATGCGTAGCATATTTCTTATAGTGTTGCTTTCTCTGATGAGTATTTTGCCCAGCCAGGCCCAGCCACACATCATTTTTCTTGGTGATTCCATTACGGAGGCGGGGGTAAATCCAGACGGTTACGTCACACTGGTTGCAGATTCGCTGCAGAAGTTTGAGGCAGATATTGAGGTGACAGGTGCAGGAATCAGCGGGAACAAAGTCCCCGACCTCCTAGCCCGGCTGGATGAGGATGTGCTGGTGCACAATCCAACGCATGTAGTCGTCTATATCGGGATTAATGATGTCTGGCATCATTTTGAGTTTGATCATGTCACTGGAACGGATCCTGATACTTTTGAGGCAGGAATAGGGGAATTAACAGATCGGATTGAAGAGAGTGGGGCGAGTGTTTTATTGTGTACGCCCAGTGTAATCGGAGAGAACACAGAAAGCGACGCAGAAGTGAACCTGCGGCTGGTAGAATACGCGCAACTCATTCGCCGTGTCGCACAGGAAAAGGAGGTGCATCTCTGCGATCTGCGTGCGTCTTTTGAAGCCTATCTGGTTGCCGGGAATCCAGATAAGGCTTACCATGGAATACTGACGACCGACGGCGTTCATCTGAATGCGGCAGGAAATCGTTTTGTCGCAGACTTTATGCTCAGGGAGATCCAGAGCGTACTTGGGCTTTAGCCGACATACGGAATGGTCAGCGGCCCTTCAGGGATCACGGCGACCGGTGCATCAGGTCTGCCGAGATGCATTAATTCTGCATCAATCGCAGTGCGCACATCTCCAATCGGGGTTAAATGTGCCCTTTGAACGAGATTCGGATCCAATGCACTTCGCAGACTGACCCGACAGGTTCGCAGGATCTGCAATAGTTTCTGTGTCTGCCACTGGTCGGGTTCACGGAAATCAGGGCTCTGGATTGCCGCCCAGGTCTCCTCCACTGTTGCCCAGCGAAGGAGTTGTTCCTTAAATGCGCCATGCTCAGGGAATCCATTATTGCAGCGGGAGGCGGTGATAATCAGTCCGTTTTCTTTCGTAATGGGATGGGCGGCGGACATTCCTTTGACGGTCTGGTACAGGTTCAGGTCAAGGGGATAGCCGCTGTTAGTTGTAACGACAATCGGGAAGGCTTCCTCCACACGGGCCATTGCCGTCTCCCTGGAAAAGATGCATCCTGCTTCGTGGGCTGCGGTAACCTCTCCACAGAAATATCCGGTGATCTGCCGGTCGGTATTGAGGGTTACATTTATCAGGAAATCCACAGACAGTAAACTGCCCGCAGCACGGACATGGCTTTGGGTCGGGTTCCCCTCCAGAATTCCCCATGTGCTCTCTGGATGGGCAATATTGGTAAACCCGTGATAGGTCTGGATGGCATTCAAATCCGCAATTCCAGGAAAGACGGCCTTGTAGCCTCCGCTAAATCCGGCCATAAAATGCGGCTCGATGAATCCCATAAGGATTCGCCGGTCGGCCTTCACATAATCCGCCGTATAGGAAACATCGTAACCATAGGGGCTGCGGCCTGCATGGGTCAGGGTACTGGAATCGCGGCAATCGTGATTTACGATACGGTATTTGGCTGCGATCTCCGGGCCAACCATTTGAAGCAGTTCGTCCGGTGTATTGCCTCGGTGTGTGCCTGTGCCAACGATGATGGTGACCTTTTCCGGTTTGAGTCCTTTGAGTTCCTCAAAAAGCCACGGCAAGAGGCGATCACTGGGGAGTGCACGGGTGATATCCGGGATTGCAATTGCAAGGGATTCGTCACTGGCGATAAGTTCGCGCAGGGGGAGCGTGCTGTAGGGATGTCGAACGGATTCAATGAACGCTGCCCGTTCATCCGGCAGCCCCTCTAGATAGCGCGGACGCAGGATGGTGGCATTGATTCCTCCAAGATTTAATGGTAGGCCTTCGGTGCCGTAATCCAACTTCACGATATCCCCTTCGTTATTCATTGTCCTGTTGCGGGTTCACGGAAGGGGATGCCTCGACCAGATCCGCCAGATTATCAAAGGCGGCCATTTGATCACGCTGCATCAGCGGGCGGATCACAGGTAGAATTGCCCGGCTGAGAAAGGAGGATCCGTACATAACAACGGTTTGCTGTACGCGGGATCCATCTCCCAATATCTGAAACGTAACAGAACGGTAACCTTTATAATGTTCAGTTTCGATCTCTGCGCGGTATTCTTCCATTGGGGTGAGCAGGATAACCGTCTCACGTCGAGAATTACCGTCTGCAAATTCCATACGGAAAGATGCGCCGGAATCAAACGGTTGGCCGTCGATGGCTTCGACATGCTCCAGGTCTCGCTGCCAGAGCTTTTGCCGGTCTGGATCCAGAAAAGTGGCCCATGAATCGGCGACCGGTGCCTTCACGCGTGCAGTGGCCGTATAGCGGACCTCGTCAACGAATAGGCCCATAATAATGAGTGCAAGAAAGGCTGCGGCGAGCAGCACCGAAACGGTATATAGAAATTGCTTCATGGCAAGTTCAAAGCAGTGAACAGGAAGATCATATTCAGAACAAGATTGTACGCAATCAATAATATCTTGTACGATGATGAATGAACAGGCATCCATACCGGCCCCAAGAGGACGTGCAACTGCAACGAATCCTCCAACCAGATTTGATCCGATCAAGATAGAACTGGATCTGGATGCTTTTGAGCCAGGTGAACTGAGACAGGCACCGACCCAGTTCTTTGAAGATACTTCAAGGTCTATTCTTGTGAGCAATGACTCGCCGGATGTGGGATATACCTGGGGGATCAATCCCTATCGGGGCTGCGAACATGGTTGCATTTACTGTTATGCACGTCCGAGCCATGAATATCTGGGTTGGAGTGCGGGGCTTGATTTTGAAACAAAAATTTTAATCAAACGCAATGCTCCGGAGCTTTTGAGCAAGGAATTAAGCAAGCGTTCCTGGAAGCCGGCCGTTGTTTCACTGTCGGGGAATACTGATGCGTATCAGCCGGTAGAGCGTCGGCTCAAGTTAACCCGTGGATGCCTGCAAACACTGTTAGACCATCGGAATCCAGTCGGTGTAATAACGAAGAATCATCTTGTCACACGAGATATTGATATTCTGGCTCCGATGGCACGGATGAACTTGGTCAGTGTATGGGTTTCGGTGACCACACTGCGCCGCGAAATCGCCAGTGTCATGGAGCCTCGCACCAGTATTCCTGCACGTCGTTTAGATGCAATTGAGGCACTTACTGAAGCGGGAATCCCCACCGGTGTCATGGTTGCTCCTGTTGTTCCCGGCTTGACCGATGAAGAACTTCCTGCGATTATTGAAGCGGCTGCCAAGCGGGGAGCAACGCGGGCGGGATACATCGTACTCCGATTGCCGGGGCCGGTCGCCCCGCTTTTTGAAGACTGGCTGGAGCGGGTGATGCCGGAGCGCAAGGATAAAATTATCGGTCGAATCCGGGAAGTTCGTTCCGGACGGCTCAATGATCCGCGGTTTCGGCACCGGATGCGCGGGGAGGGGGAGTGGGCAAATTTTCTGAAAAACCTGTTTGAGATGACCTGTAGACGATACAATCTCAATCAATCCAGGCAGCCACTGCGAACGGATTTATTTATCCGGCATCCGAGCAACCAACTCAGTCTGTTTGAGGAGGATCAGTTGGGGATAACATAGCCGGGATGATTCAAGTACCCTGCTGTGCCGGTTTACAGTGGCCATAAAATGTTTCGTGTACCCATGTCTCGATAGGAACATGTGCAGCCATGCCTCAGCGGAGAGAAGATCGGGATTAACTGTGTTATGCTCCAGGGGTGCCTTGATTTAGATTGACCGGTGAACCAAAGTTTTGAAATGATCTGCGGATCAACGTTTTCGCCTCGGATGCCCGGTTTATGGAGTATCGTTTTGAGTGAGTGCGCATGCTTTCTGGATCATGGATTCCAGAATACTCAGATCCACATCACGCAGCCGCCTGATGTAGAGGCAGCTTTTGCCGCGTGTATACCTGCCGAGCTTGTTCAGGGCGGTTTCATGGTGACTCAATCCGCCGGAAAGGTAGATGCTGAAGGCTCGTTTTCGTGGTGAAAATCCGACCTGAAACCATTGGCCTGTCCGTCCCGATGCATAGCGATAGCAAAATTGGCCGAAGCCAATAATACTGGGGCCCCACATCTTGGGTGAATCTCCGGTGGCTGTTTCCATGATACGCAGCAGAATTGCACTGTCCGACTGTTGGTCAGGGCGCTCCAGAGCGTTGAGAAATTCCTGAATGCTTGCGTCTGTGGGTTTCGTTTTCAGTTGTGTCATTGGCCTGCTACGGGTGCGGTTATGCGGAGATACGGTTAATTTTCAGGATGATCCTGAACCAACTTGCAAAGATTTCCAGGGATCCGTTGAACCAAATGGGGTTCGGCGTGTATTTCCGGCGTTGGATGTCATTTCAGCATTCTTGATCAGAACCATTTATACAGAAAACTATGAGTAAACCTGAATTGGGTGCATTTTCGGTCAGTATCCCTGTCTCTGACCTGAATCTGTCCATTGATTTTTATGAGAGGCTGGGGTTTGATGTTACGCATCGGGGGGAGGGGTATGTGATTATGGTAAACGGCATTACCGTGATTGGACTTTTCAAGGACATGTTTCAGGACATAATACTGACATTTAATCCCGGTTTGCGTGCTAAGCATGGAAGCGGTGAGAATCTGCTGGAATCCTGGCGTCTGGATGAGTTCATGGATGTCCGGGAGATTCAGGCGCAGCTGCAGGACAGGGGGCTTGAGGAGGCTATTGTGGCTGAACTTGACGAAGAGGAAAATTCCAGCGGACCTGGAAGTATAATTCTGGAGGATCCAGACGGGAACCTGATTCAGATAGATCAGTTTTTTGACCGGCCGAAGGCCTCTGCCAAGTAGGGGCTGGTTGGTACGATTTGAACAAGATTGTTTTTTTTTAGAAATATCACGTATCTGAGAACGTATAAGTGCGTTCGAAGTACTATATTGATCACATAACTAACAACCATACAACAACATGCCACGTCCCTTAACGCCAAAACAGAGGGCTGTTCTGGATTTCATCATAAAATGTGACAGAGAAAATCTAGGATGGCCCAGTTACGAGAGTTTTATGATTGAGTTCGGCTATAAATCTTCGAACAGTATTACCCAGAACTTGAAGGCGCTCCAGAAGAAAGGATACTTGGTCAATGAGGAGGGCGGTTTCCAGTTAAAGCCGGAGCAGACAGGTATGCACCGCGGGATTCCCATCCTTGGTGAGATTACTGCAGGCACACTTCAGGAAGCCGTGGAAGCGAATCTGGGACATATCACCATAGAAACTCTTTTCCCTAACCTTGAGCGTATTTTTGCAGTACGTGTTCGTGGTCAGTCCATGATTGGAGCGGAAATCCACGATGGAGATTATGTACTTCTGGTGGATGATGATATTCCTGATGGAGGGATCGGTGCGATTCTTTACAACGGTGAGACTTCGCTCAAGCGGATTTTCATGGACCATCAGGGGCTTCGCCTTGAACCTGCCAATCCCGAATTCGACAATGTTCACATCGAACCGGACATCTTTGAGGAGGTAAAGATCTTAGGGCGATATATCGGGCATGTGAATAAGTTGGGAGTTCGAAAGGCACCTGAGACATACCGGATCTCAACGCGACATTATTCCCCGTTCCGACATTTAGATCACGAGGTTTAGCCTTGCCCGGCAACTAGGCTGTCCTTCAGTTTTTTCTTAAGGTACAGCGCCCAGCAGTAACCGCAGTGCCGGAAGTGGTGATTGCGGGTTTTTCACCCTGTATGGTCCATGCGCAGCAGCAGTTTGCCATCGGAGTGAATCAGACGGAAACTCAGTCTGGTTCCTGTCCAGTCCTGATTCGCGTGCGTGAAATGCCATGTAATGTGTTTGGACTCGTTGAGTTCAATCACCTCCGCTGACCAGTGGTAATCCGGGTCAAAGAGAAAATCGCAGGTTCCTCCGATTCGGCAGTCTGCGCTGCATTGATCTGTCCACCAACTATTCAGTCCAGCCTCGGTACTGAAGGCGGCAAAGGCTTTGTCCGGTGCAGTGTCCAGCACTACATCGTGGTAGATCCCACACATCGATTTAGGTGATCTTCCTGCTGCATGAATGGCCAAATGACCTCAGGCAATGCCACAGTTCCTTCCCAGGTATCAATCCAACAATTATATTGAGGGCATGATGGAGGAAGTCCCTCACCTGCTCTGTTGCTATTCGGGGGTTTGGGGTGCCCAGGTGGCGAATGCAATTGCAACACCTGCAGGGTCACAGATATGCAGTAAGCGGCCAACATTTGGCAGGTCAAAGGCCGGTGCAGTAATCGTCGCACCTAATTCAGCGGCTTCTGCCTGCACGGTATCCACATCATCCACCGTGATGTAGCAGTTCCAATGTGGTGGAATCCCAGGAGCAACGGGTTCCATGATTCCGCCAAATTCCGTGCCGTTCACCGAAGCGATATAGTATGTGGATGGGGTTTCAATCTTCGTAATAGACCAGCCAAAGAGACTGCTGTACCAGTCTGCGGCCGCTTTTGGATCTGGAGTTTGGAGTTCAAACCATGAAAAGGCACCATGTGTGGTTAATGCTTCGTGGGTGCTTGCGATTGCGTGTTCGTCAGCTTCATGGGCATCATGGTATTGGATGATTGCCAGATATGCGCCCTGTGGATCCAGAAATCCGCCAAAGGTGCCGACCGTTGAATTTTCCATGAGCGGAACGATCATGTTCAGTTCATTGTCTGCCAGAAGTTTTTGAATATCCTGAACCGTGACATAGTAGGTCCAGCAGGGCGGGGTATCAGGTGGGCATGCCATTAATCCGGCGAGATGCTTGCCATTGCTCTGCAGGATCGTATACTCATTGCCATCAGGCATGGGCATTTCGCTGGTGGTCAGTCCTAGCAGTTGTGTATAAAATTGCACGGCCGAGGGTACGTCGGCGGCTAGGTGTTCGTGCCAACTGAAGGCACCGTGGGTCTGGAATGGGTTCATCAGGAAAATCGTTTTGGTTATCAGGAAAGGTCAAGTATACGTGTCAGATGCTCTATGTATTTTGCGCCATGGCGATAGGTTTGTGCCAGTTTTTCCGCAAAATCCGGTGCGCATGCAACCGTTTCAGACAGGGGGCACGAAGCCACAAAGTGTTTGCATTTCAGGTCCTCAATGAGTGGATGATCGGGATCGAATCCTTTTGGGGCCCGTTTTAATTTTTGATGCTCGTATCTTGCAGAGAATACATCCAGAAAGTCTGGATTTTGTGTGATGGCGGTCCATGTATCCGGGTCATCGACAATAGCCTGCCGGATTGCAAGGAGTTCTTTACTGCCGGGCCCCCAGATCCCAAGTGCGGCGAACACCTCATCGGGGGCTAGGTGAAGATAGAATCCCGGCGCGTGCACATCTTTTCCTGCGGCGTGCCTGAAGTGTACGCCGGCGGCTTCTTTATAGGGCCGTTTATCCTTTGAGAAGCGGACATCCCGATAGATACGAAACAGGGAGCCGCCCACTTTCGGGATTGCAGTAAAGTGAGGACTGATCGTTTGGAGCGGCCCGGCAAATTCGGTGATAAACCGGATCAGCGGCTCTTTAACCTCCTGTTCATAGCGATCGCGGTTTTCTTTGAACCAGTCTCGATTATTATTCGCACGGAGTTCACGAAAAAAGCCGAATAATGCCGGGGTGATCATCTCAGCGGGCCTCCAGTAGCGGCAAAATAATTCTCATGCAATCCAACAGAATCCAACCCAAAGATCCAGCATCAACTCAAAATTGAGAGATCCCCAAGGCTCTTTAGGGGCAATATACGGGAAATTTTGGTTATGGATTCAGAATTCACGACATTAGCGTTTTCTGTATTACCTTCATTCACTCATTTTGAAGAACTCAACGAGACAAAATCATCCATCATGCCTTTACCTGACTCCTCTTTGGAGCACATCCTTGACATCTGGCGCAAAGAAGCCGCGGCCTCCGGCCACAATCAAGAACGCATCAAAGGAACCGCGTTTGAGAACCTTTGCATCGCATTTCTGACGTATGACCCGGTTCAGAAAGCGCAGTATGCGCCGCCTGTGACGTATGCCGCTTGGGCATCCGGCCGGGGAATGAACGGGCAGATTCACCATGCAGGGAATTCCCGAAGAAGCCTATGAGTACATGGTCAACGGGAAATCAGCCATTGCATGGGTCATGGAACGGCAGCGCGTCAAAACGGACAAGAAGAGCCAGATTGTCAATGATGCCAACCGGTTTGCAATAGAAACCATGCAGGATCCGGCCTATCCGCTCCGACTGCTTGCAAAAGTGATTACGGTCAGCCTGGAGACCGTCAAGATCGTGGATACGCTCCGTGAAATTGAATTTTCATAAAATCTCAAATTCCAAGAACAAACTTGGCATTGGTCATGCTGTCGTTTAAAGTTCAACTTTTCAGTGTTCTGAAATCAAAACTGCAAACCGATTCCGTTGATCTGGAAACCCCCGAAGGAATTAGTGTGAGCGAGTTCCTGGATCTGGCATGTGCGCAGTATCCGACGATGGAACCCTATCGGCGTGTGATGCGTCTGGCCGTCAATCAGACCTACTCCGAAGACGCATATATTCTTCAGGATGGTGACGAAGTCGCCATCATAACCCCGGTAAGTGGTGGCTGACGAATCACGCAAACGTCTGGTGCAACTTTCATACGAGCGGATTGATATTCCGGCGGCATACCGGTTCCTGCAGACTCCCGGTGCAGGCGGGGTTGCCGTGTTTATCGGAACCGCACGGCAATGGACCGGCGAAAGAGAAACACTGTCTCTGTCCTATGAGAGTTATGAACCGATGGCGCTCAAAGAGATGCACCGGCTGATAGATGCTGCCGAGCACGAGTGGCCGATCCAGCGCACATGCCTGCTCCATAAACTTGGAGAAGTACGTCTGGCCGAAGCAAGTGTATTGGTCGGAGTCGCGACAGTACACCGGGCCGAAGCATTTACAGTCTGCCGCTTTCTGATTGAACAGTTAAAAGTTCAGGTTCCGATCTGGAAACAGGAACGGCTCACCGATGGGCTGAGGGTATGGGTGGAAGGAAATCATCCGCCTAGATAACCTGCCACTTGAGGGTGACCGGGTATCTGTAGCGAGTAGTGTACGGAAGGATTGGCGACTCTCTTCAATCTCGCTAATTGCCTCAATTATGCATTTACGGCCAGCATCATCTACCATAAATGGAATATGGCTGATGGAGCATTCAATTGCTGGAACTGTTTGAAGATGCAGTTTTTTTCGGAGTACAGATGACACAGTTAGATCAAATTATCACTTGTCCCTCAGCTTAACACGGAGAGCATTCTTATCCATCTGAAATGCTGCAAGTAGATTTTTCAGATGGGTGAATTTTCTTTCATTGCTGTAATTCTTCCACAAATAACAATCTTCTTTAAGTGTTTCATAGCTTCCATATGAAGGCTTAGACGTGTGAACCGGGCTATTCTTAAAATTTAACACACAATTTTTGTCGCGCTCGAAAAGTTTTTCAAATACGTAGACATACATGTCAACAATCTTGTTGTATTGATCAAGGCATTCGTCCTCAAATATGAAGTACTCAATATACTTACGTTCTGGACTCTCACTGTCAAAAATGCTGACAGCTTCAGTTTCAACTTCAGATTCAGATTCAACAGGATCAGTCTCTGTGACTGGGACCATGGGCTTGCTCGAATCTATTACTTTATCACCGTTGACATCTCCGGATCCGAGCAGTTCGCTTAAGATTTCGGGAAGGATGGACTTTATTTTACTCCAGATATCCTTCTTTTTTGCTTTCCCTAGTTCTCCAATGGCGTGTTTAGCAATGAGTCTTGCCAGTTCGTCGCTGGGGTTTTTACGTTCGCGTTCAAAATAATCCAGCACTTTTGGACGATATGACAATCTTTCTGCTAACAGATGGGCCTCCGCAGCATCGAAATTTTGCCTCGTGAATGTTGAGAGGTGCTCAATGTATTCATTGGTGTCGGTTTCAAGGTTGAATAATAAAAAGGGCTGTTCATCTAGCACATTTTTATGGTCCAGATCTGTATAGAACTGATATTCATAGCCATTGGTGAGGATGCCAAATTTGACGGATTTCCTCATGTTACAATATGAGGATAATTGTTCACGATCCCCATCTTGGAGTTTGCTGTCAAGGCTTTTACATTCAATGAAAATAATCGGTTGGGGAGGGGTCTGGTCAAGAACGGCAAGGTCAACCCAGAAGTTTTTTGCACCGATTTTGACTGAATATTCAGCACGGAACTGATTCTGATCACTAGTGTCATACCCTAGATATCTGAGAAAAGGAAGGACATATGAAATAATGGTCTGCTGCTCCGATATTTTTTTCTCGGACTGCGCCTGATACCTCTCAGTCAAATTTTTCAATCCTGGTTTTAGATCCATGATGTGTACCTAAGTTTGAAGCCACTCCACACTAACAGGGGAAGCGAATAATTCCCTTCGTGGAAGAGCATATTTTGAATTCTACATGAAGGCAATATATGGAAAATCTGACACTTTGGATGCAAGCAGTCAAATTTGGGTAAAAATCACCTTCTGATTAAAGGTCGAAATTCCACACACTTGGCCGGAGCATCGCTGGCGGGGATCATCCCGGTTAGGATTCGGGGCACGCAGAGTGGGGAGCAAATCACGGGCTTCCGCAGTATCTTGACATCGTTTGAGCAATACACCGAAATCCCCCGGTTGCTTCAAATACAGCACTTCAGCGTATAATGTGCGTCACCGGATTGAGGCATGCATTCATGAATCCGAATACATCTTCGCTTACGATTCCCGTCACAGGGATGCATTGTGCTTCCTGTGCGGCCGGATTGGAACGCCAGTTTCAGCGGCATCCAGAGACGCGCCATGTAAATGTGAATATCGCCACGCACGAAGCACATGTTGAAGGATTATCTCCAGATGCTGCAATAGAGGTGGTGCAGGAAGCAGGGTATGAGGTCGCACGCTCCGAAATCCTCCTGCACGCGCCAAGCCAAGATGCGAGCCTAAATCAAGAAAGCGTTAATGAACGCTGTCGCAGTATTGGGCCGCTAGTTGAAGCAGAGGTCACGGGCGAAGCGCTGAAGCTCTCATGGGTTCCAGGAATTACGGACATGGAAGACGTTTTGTCCGCCTTCCCCGAATATACACGCACATGGGCCCGCTCTAAAAAAATGTCGGCATTCAAGGATGTCCGCCTAGTGGCCGCAGTAGCCGGTGCGGCCGTCTTAATGGCATTAACGATGTTTACAGCGGTATCTCATGTGGTGCTGTTTGTGATTGCGACACCGATTGTCTTTTACTGCGGCGGAGAATTCTTCAAGAGGGCATGGGCTGCACTCAGACGAGGCACCGCAAACATGTATACACTCATTGGAATCGGGGTCGGAACTGCCTGGGTTTACAGTACAGTCGTTACGTTTTTTCCGGTTTTATTTCGTTCAACTCCAGCGGTCTATTTTGAAGCCTCGGCGGTGATCGTGGCACTGGTTCTTGTGGGGCAATTCCTTGAATCACGAGCAGTGGCGCAGACAGGATCTGCCATTGAATCACTGCTGAAATTGCAGGTGCCCGTCGCCCGTGTCGTGCGGGGACCCCATATTCTGGATCTGCCGGTTGATGCGGTTAAAATTGAAGATCATGTGATCGTTCGGCCGGGCGATCAGGTGCCCGTTGATGGCGAGATCATCCAGGGAATGAGCGCAGTTGACGAGAGTATGTTGACGGGCGAGCCTCTGCCGGTTACAAAATCACAAGGCGATCCCGTAGTGGCAGGCACCTTGAATATAGACGGATCTCTGACGGTGCGGGTAACCCATACGGGCCGTGAGACCGTCCTGCAGCAAATTGTGCGTATCACCAGAGAGGCACAGGGGCGCAAGGCGCCAATCCAGAAATTGGCCGACCGGGTCTCTGGAATTTTTGTGCCGGTTGTTTTAGTGATTGCGACGGGTACGCTCGCAGGATGGCTCTTGGCAGGCTGGGGCCTAGAGCATGGGCTGATTACATTCGTCTCAGTACTCATTATTGCCTGCCCATGTGCGCTGGGATTGGCAACCCCTGCTGCCGTGGTCGCAGCAACCGGTATAGGTGCCGGTAGGGGAGTCCTGTTCAAGGGGGGGGATGCATTGGAGCGAATTACCCGGATCACACATGTTGTTCTAGATAAAACGGGGACGCTCACCACCGGTCATCCAGTCGTTCAATCCATTGGAGTTTCCTCCGGATACTCCGAATCGGAAGTCCTCCAGATGGCCGCCTCGCTGGAGGTGCACTCACAGCATCCTTTGGCAGAAGCCATTGTCAGGAAGGCTAGAGAGACGGGAATTGATTTCATGGATGTCAAAGAGGCTGAATTCGTTCCCGGTCAGGGAATTTCCGGGGTCGTAGCGGATCGTGAAGTATGGATCGGCAGCGATGGTTTTCTGGAGCAGAGAGGTATTGATATTCCATCAACTGCTTCAAAAGATGCAAGGATCCATATGGCCGTTGAGGGGCAGTGGTGCGCACAATTCGTAATCACAGACACACTGCGGAGTACATCCAGGGATGCAGTTGCACAGTTGCTGTCTCAGGGACTGACGGTGACTATGCTGACCGGAGACACAGAAAAAAATGCAACGATCACCGCACAGGAGGCGGGTATAGGTCACCTGCAAGCCGGAGCAACTCCAGAAGGCAAACTTGAATTTATTTCGTCTCTGCGAGCAGCAGATACCGGCGTAGCAATGGTTGGGGATGGGATCAATGATGCCCCCGCACTCGCCGAAGCAGATGTGGGGATCGCAATCGGATCCGGTACGCAGGTTGCCGTTGAAACGGCAGATGTTACACTTCTGCGTGAAGATCTGGAATCCGTTGTGGATGCGATCAATATCGGTCGCAGAGCTATGGGCACAATCCGGCAGAACCTGTTTTTTGCGTTCATTTACAACACATTAAGTATTCCCGTAGCTGCCGGTGCATTTTATGGGCTGTTCGGAGTACTCCTCAATCCAATGTTGGCTTCGCTGGCCATGACCCTGTCCAGTTTGTCGGTTGTGCTCAATAGTCTGTATCTGCGTAACAAACTCAAAATCTAATCTGTGATTCTATGCTTCCCGAATGGATGCCCAATATGCACCCCATGGTGGTGCATTTTCCCATTGCGCTGATCATCGTCGCCTTTGCTGTGGATGTGGTCGGCTTGTTTTTGCGTCGTATTCCGATGCTCCCACGGATGTCAACTATCCTTTATGTGCTGGGAGCACTGGGGGCTTTGGGGAGTGTGATTTCAGGGGAGTCCGCGGCAGAAACAGTAGAAGTAGCAGGCCAGGCCAGTTCCATTCTGGCCGATCATGAAGATGTAGGCGAAATTGTGATGTATTATTTTCTGATCTATGCGGCCCTCAGACTTGCGCTCTGGTGGCTGTCGTTTCGATTGGTATTCTGGATCCCACTTGCAGTCATTGGTGCGGTTGGATTGATTCCGTTATTTCAGGCATCCTCGTTCGGAGGCCGTCTGGTATATGAGCAGGGAGTGGGCGTTGCGATGGTAGACTCAATGGCATTACAATTGGAGGAGAAGGAAAAAGAACTTATGAGAATGGGGATCGCCGCAGAGTTTTCGGGGGTCCAGGAGGATGGTTCATGGCAATGGCGGGCAGCCGGTAATGCGGTGAATACGTTCAATACGGCATTTGAGACCGTGATGGGGCAGGTGGTTGCCGATACAGTTCGGGATTCGGACGGGAATTACTGGTTAGCATTGACGGTCACAGAATCCCCCGCCATTGTCACCTACGGGGTCCCGGTGGCAAACGTTGAATTATTAGCGGAGATGGATCTGTCTGAGTTTAGTGGTTCGGTGCGCCTGATTCATCATGTGAGCAGCCACTTGTCCTATCACTTTATGGAAATGGAAGAAGGAGGGATACGTCTTGGCGTTTCTGTGGATGGAGAAGAGGAAATAGAAGAAGAATTCGATCTGTCCCAGCCTCCGGATGTCGGTGTATTTAGAGTCGTTGGAGATGGGACCCACTTCCGCGGGTATTTTGATGGCGATCTTGTCGTACATGGGCATGGTCCTGCGCCAGATGCAGGCGTAACTGGATTCGCTATGATGGGGGCGGGTACAATCAAATTTGCAAGGATGCAGATGGTTGCGCTTCAGTAGCAGCATGAACCATGCCGCTATTTTGCTGCCCCTAGACAGTCGTGCGGTGTGGGTTGCGCATATGTAGCGGGATGGTTATCTTAGAGTATGGTTCTTTCAGAAGGCTCATGAATATAAATCGAAAAACCAAGTCCATTTCCGCAAGATGGGGTGGAATAGGTTTATGTCCTTCACATGTCAAGGCAGGTAAGATGGCAGTTTTTTGTTCAAAGTTCTGGAGATATGCGTCTTTGCTGATGATTCTGCCTGGAATATTTCCGGTGCAAAGTACATCTGCGCAGGAGGCAGAGCCTCCGAAGTATGAAATGCGTGGTGCCTGGATTGCAACGGACTACGGTCAGGATTGGCCGCTTCACACTTTTGGTGAGTCCGCCCAGAAGGGCTGGATGATCCAGCTTCTGGATTATCTACAGGATGCAGGGATCAATGCAGTATTTTTTCAGGTGCGTCCTCTCGGAGATGCTATGTATGAGTCTAGTCATGAGCCATGGTCACAACTTCTTCTGGATGCACAGGGGAATCCTCCAACTTATGATCCCCTTTTATTTGCGGTTGAAGAGACTCACCGCCGCGGGATGGAATTACACGCGTGGATCAACCCTTACCGGGTACATGATCGCGGAACGCCTCACATAGCGAATAATCATGTCACGGTGACTCACCCAGAATGGACCTATGAGGCCGGAGACTACATCTATCTGGATCCGGGTATACGGGATGTACGTAACTACACATCAAGGATTGTAATGGATATTGCACGTCGTTATGATGTGGACGGGATCCATCTTTATGATCATTTCTATCCCTATCCCGACGCTCCCCTCACCCTTGATCATCGTCCAGATATGGAGACGTTCGAGCAGGAAAACCGTGGCTTCACGGATATTCTTGATTGGCGTCGGGATAACATCAATCTACAAATTTCCCAGATCGCAGACAGCCTTCGCACATTCAACGCAGACTTAAAATTTGGAGTCAGCCCCTATGGGATCTGGAAAAATGGGGTGCCCGATGAGATCGTCGGTCTGGATGCTTACAATGTGCTCTATGCAGATGCAACCGCATGGATTGAACAAAAGACAATTGACTATCTGGTTCCAAAACTATATTGGGCGTTCGGTGGAGATCAGGATTATGCTAAATTAGCAGAGTGGTGGCAAGACCAGTCAGAAGACCGGCATCTGTATGTCGGTCATGCTCTTGATAAAGTCGGCCCTTTGTTCAGCGCAACAGAGGTTCCCGATCAAGCCGCATTCAACCGGAATCATCCCGACATCTTAGGGAGTGTATTTTTCCGTGCATCCCAACTGCATCCACTTCTGGCCGACCGCTTTGCGCAGAGGATGCGGGACGGACTCTACAAATATCCAGCCCTCCCGCCTCCGATGGATTGGAAAGATAAGACAGCACCTCCGGCCCCTCTGAATTTAGTAGCCCAAAAAGATGGAGATTCGATTCAGTTGACCTGGGATGTATCTGGCGATACTCCCCGACGCTATACGGTTTATCGGGTAAACAGCGATTCAAGGCCGGATGCCTCCCTTGCCGCGCAGGATCCAGGAAACCTGATTGCTCTGATCGGGGAGCCCCGGTTCAGAGATACTCCGAATATGGATAGGTCGCAGCAATGGTATTTTGTGCAGTCGGTCAGTGCTAACTCAATAGAAAGTGGGCCGAGTAATATTGTAGCATCTCCGGTAGCCGTTACCCGTGAGATTGCCATCATTCCAGATCCGGTGAGTATCACGGCGTATCCCACCATATTTGACGAACAGATACGGATTGATTATTCCTTGCAGGAAGGCAGTCCGGTCACCTTACAGGTATTTGACACGATTGGGCGCAGAGTGACGACCCTGATTGAGGGCAAATTCAGACAGTCCGGGCAACACACATTTCTGCTGTCTTCCAGTGAACATGTCCTTCCCAGCGGGATCTACTGGGTTGTTCTGAGTGCAAACGATCAACGTGTTACCCAGACGGTCATTCGTGCACGGTAAAGAGATAGAGATTTCTCTTGATCCCATGTTAGGGTATTTTTTGAGGGGCCGGGGACGCATGTGTTACAGGATCTGATGGGTTCATTTGGGGCGGTTTGTGTATTCCCGTCCACTTCTGGTTCTCCAGTTGTTTCCCGACACGATTTGTCCTATCTGCCTGAATGAAACATAGCGGGGATTGTTCCGCCTGGAGTTGATCAGATCGGCGATCATTGTGGAGGGGGTTGTGCTACGAGGTCGGGGTTTTCGGACATGGTTGTCTGGTGTCGGTGACTTTGCCACAGATGTTACTTGAAATTTTTAATTTGGACTTGTCTGAGTCAGACAAGTGGATTTCCATTCCTCTATTTTGAGAAGCATACAGGCGCAGGAGAAAAGTATTCGTGAACATTCAACTCAAATGGGCTATAAACAGGAGACGATTCAAGTTACAGGAAGATGCATTTGAGACATAATGATCAACTGCACGGTTACATGCACCTGTATCGCCTTTTCAAATCAGCGTGCCAGAGATTGCATGTTGAGAGGCGAGATGTTGAATTGAAGAATCTCATTCGATCTTGGACATGAATAAATTTTTTCCTAAATGCAGAACGCAACTAAACGTAGGCTGAGGCGGGATATGTTCCAGTCCTGCACGCACCGAGTCAATCATGCAAAGGCAGTCTCTAGTGGAAGACTTTGGAGATATGCTTCCTTTCTTGCCGTCCTGTCTATAATACTTCCGGTACAAGATATGTATGCGCAGGATGCAGATGTTCCGAAGTACGAATTTCGTGCTGCATGGATTGCGACGGTCTACAGACTGGATTGGCCTCCGGTCCTTGAGTCAGCACAGAAAGACGGGATGATTCGGCTTCTGGACTATCTCCAGAATGCAGGAATCAATGCGGTATTTTTTCAAGTACGCTCTTTCGGAGATGCCATGTACGAATCCAGCTATGAGCCATGGTCGAATCTTCTCACCGGCGCACAGGGAAGGGCACCAAATTACGATCCGCTCCAGTTTACGATTGAAGAGGCACATCGCAGAGGAATGGAATTGCACGCATGGATCAACCCTTACCGGGTGCGTCACACCAGATTAACCAATGTGGCGGGTAATCATGTTACGGTGACCCATCCAGAGTGGACCTATAAGGCAGGGGAACATACTTATCTGGACCCAGGGAAAGAGGATGTACGTGATTATGTGTCTGCAATCGTGATGGATATTGTCCGTCGCTATGATGTGGATGGAATCCATTTTGATGATTATTTCTATCCCTATCCGCCGGATCATGTTACCGCATCCAACAATTCTCCAGATCGTGAAACCTTCCAGCAGGAAAGTCGCGGGTTCACGAATATTCTTGATTGGCGGCGGGATAATGTTAATCTGCTGATAGAACAAATCGCAGACAGTTTGCGCACCTTCAATTCGGATTTGAAGTTTGGAATCAGCCCCTTTGGAATCTGGAAAAATGGAGTTCCCCGCGGAATCATTGGTCTGGATGCCCACAATGTAATTTTTGCAGATGCAACTGCCTGGATCAAGGCGAAGACGATTGACTACCTGGTTCCACAACTATATTGGCCCTTCGGTGGAAATCAGGATTATGCAAGGTTAGCAAGGTGGTGGTCTGCCCAGATAAATGATCGGCATCTGTATATCGGGCACGCACTTTACAGGACGGGGAATCCATTCAGTGCAACAGAGGTATTCAATCAGGTCGTATTCAATCGAAGTCAAGCCGACATCTCAGGGAGCGTGTTTTTCCGGGCATCCCATTTGTATCCACACCGTTCGGCAGGCTTTGCGGAAAGGATGCGGAAAGGACTCTACAAGTATCCCGCCCTTCCGCCAATCATGGATTGGAAAGATGGACAAAAACCGCCCGCTCCCTTAAATTTAACTGCCAAACAGGATGGAGGGGCGGTGCTGTTGACCTGGGAGGCACCCAGTGATGCATCTGAGCGCTACGCCGTCTACCGGGTCAGCAGTGATTCAAAGCCAAATGCGGTCCTTGCTGCGCAGGATCCAAGAAACTTGATTGCGCTGACCGGAGAGACCCGGTTCAAAGATATTAATATTCCGAACCTGAACGAAGGAAGTCAATGGTATTTCGTGCAGTCGGTGAGTAATAACTCGGTAGAAAGTGAAACCATGAACGTTGTCGCATCCCCCATAAGAGTAGCCCGACAGGCAGACCCGGTTCAGGAGCCGCTCAGCATTGCGGCCTATCCTACGGTGTTCGAGAAATATGTGCAGATTGATTACTCGCTGCATGCAGCCAGCCCCGTCACCTTGCAGGTGTTTGATGTGATTGGGCGTAATGTTGCCACCCTGCTTGAGGGGCAATTCAGGCAACCTGGCCAGTATACACTTTCTCTTTCTTCCAGTGAACACTCCCTTCCAAGCGGGGTCTATTGGATTGTTCTAAGTACAAGCCATCAGCGTATTGCCCAGAAAGTGATTCGCACGCGCTAACGTGAAGATCAACCAATCTTAACCGAAGAGATTCGGTTAGCTTCCAATCAGAAGAAAGGCCGCACCTGCCAGCAGGCCGCCGGTGATTGGTCCGACAACGGGAATCCATGCATAACTCCAGTCGCTTCCCTGCTTGTTCTTGATGGGGAGGAGCGCATGGACAATCCGGGGACTGAGGTCACGTGCGGGGTTAATTGCGTAGCCAGTGGTTCCGCCCAGCGTCAGTCCGATGGCCAGAACAATGATGCCAACCGGAATTGCGTCCAATGCGCCAAGGCCCACATCCGGCTCCACAAGGTAAAGCACGGCAAATACCAGTACAAAGGTGGCAATGATTTCGCTCAAGAGGTTGGAGACCGGATTACGGATTGCTGGAGCCGTGCAGAAAACCGCCCGCTTCACATCTGCGTTCTCGGTGATTTCAAAATGATCCCGATAGTGCAGCCATACCAGAAATGCTCCCAATGCACCTCCCAGAAACTGTGCCGCAAGGTATAAGGGAACGGAGGCCAGAGGGAACTCACCTGCGATTGCAAGTCCAACTGTTACCGCGGGATTGATGTGTGCCCCGCTATATTTGGCGACAATAAACACCGCAATGAAGACGGAGACTCCCCAGCCCAAATTGATTGCGATCCAGCCTGCATCGTGACCTTTGGTCTTTTTCAATATCACATTTGCAACGACGGCGTTTCCAAGAAGGAGCAGGATGGTCGTTCCAATCAGTTCTCCAATAAAAGGGCTCATAGTTGAGATTGTCAGATATAAATTATGATTTTTGTCTGCGGCCTTTTGAACGCTCAACTGCTGCAGTCCAGATTTCCATCAGTTCCAGTGCAGTGGAGCGGGGCATACGGGGTTCAAAGGTTTTGTCAATCTGCCATAGCTCACTGATCACGCTTGGGTCGGACCAATGGCCTATGGCGATCCCGGCGAGATAGGCGGCACCCAGGGCAGTGGTTTCATGTACGACGGGCCGAATTACGGGGACACCAAGGAGGTCTGCCTGAAACTGCATCAGCAGATTATTTGCCGTTGCGCCTCCATCTACACGCACCTCTTTCAGGTCCATCCCCGCGTCTCTTTCCATGGCATGAATCACATCTGCACTTTGATAGGCAATGCTTTCGAGGGCGGCCCGGGCGATATGAGCGGCATTGCTGCCGCGGGTTAATCCTGTAATGGTTCCGCGTGCGTACGGATCCCAGTGCGGGGCCCCCAGTCCTGTGAACGCAGGGACAACCGTAACCCCCCCGTTGTCGCTCACCTGTTCGGCGAGCGCCTCAATGTCGGAGGATGACTGAATGATCCCTAATTCATCCCGAAGCCATTGTACGACTGCGCCGCCGACAAAAACACTTCCCTCAAGTGCGTATTGGCAATCATGTTTCAATTGCCATCCTACCGTAGTGAGGAGCCGATTTGTGGAGGGAATCGCATCTTTCCCTGTATTCATCAGCAGGAAACAACCGGTACCATAGGTATTTTTGACCATGCCGGGTTCTGTACATACCTGTCCGAAGAGTGCTGCCTGCTGGTCACCGGCAAGCCCCGAAACAGGGATTGAAGTCCCGAGAAGATCCGTCTCTCCAACGATGCCACTTGAGGGGACGATGGATGGCAGAATCTCAATTGGGATACCCAGGAGTGCGCAGAGTTCTTCATCCCATTCATGTCGGTGAATATTACAGAGAAGTGTTCGGCTTGCATTCGATAGATCGGTGCAGTATTGTCTGCCGTTCGTCAGATTCCAGACCAGCCAGGTATCTATTGTACCGACACACAATTGTCCGGCGGCCGCCATATTCCGGGCATGAGGAACATGATCCAGCAGCCATTTAATTTTTGTTCCAGAGAAATAGGCATCCAGGACTAGACCGGTGCGTGTCTGGAATAAATGTGTGTATCCTGCTGAGCGCAACCGGTCACACTCTCCGGCTGTACGCCGATCCTGCCAGACGATGGCATTATAGACGGGCTGGCCGGTCGTGCGGTCCCACATCACCGTAGTTTCACGCTGGTTAGTGATCCCGACTGCCTTGATGTCCTGACAGAGCAGCCCACATTGTTGCAGGGCTTGGTTTGCTACCGATAATTGCGATTGCCAGATGTCATTTGGATTGTGCTCAACCCACCCAGGTTGCGGATAGATCTGGGGAAATTCCTGTTGGGCCATCCCAACAATGGTCCCCTCTGGATCAAAAATAATTGCGCGGGAGCTTGTGGTTCCCTGATCCAGTGCAAGGATGTAAGACATAGATGAAGAAGGTTTGAACTGCAAATATACTACTCAATGCAACCCAATGCACAACGAAGCGTAATCAACACAGGCCATTTTCGTGTTTTATGGATACTTTCACCGTGATCACTGCAATTGCACTGCTGTTGATTGCTATTGGGATTGGCTATAAAGGGAACGGTTCCTGGGCAATTTTAGCCGGTTTTGCTCTAGCAGCCGGGGCGGTGATTGCAAGACTTTGGTCGGGAGGCGGGGTCATGCAGATCGGGATTGAGTTGCTGCGTGATACGGGAATCAGTTTACTTCTGGCGGCGGCGTATATGGGAGTCAGAAAGTTGGCGGACAGTGCTCGACCTTTTGTCATTCTGGGGATGGCCTCGTTGATTTTATCGGGGCTGCTTTTTGGTGCAAAATATCTGTGGCAATCTATTTGGCTTCGGGATACGCAGTCCATTCTTGTAGAACTGGGGCCCGATGATTCAATCGTTGAAATAGAAGGAATCCTAAACCGGTATGCCCAGTCCTGGGAGCGTGCATTCCCTGCGGTTTCTCTTTCCGAGGATGTTGATTTAGCGCAGGTATATCTCATTCAGGTGTCTTTACGCAATCTGAATTCGGTGATGGACGCACTTTGGGCAGATGCCGAGAATGTCGACCATGTAGAGATGAATACGGATGTAAGCCTTTCACTTCCTCCGCCTAGTCAAGCCCCGATTCAATCTTCCTCTGCGGTTCTGGGGGATGATCCATATGTGGGAATGCAATGGGGATTGAATGCGGTTCAGGCACACGAGGCGCATGCAATACTGGAAAGTGCAAATCCTGTACGTAAAGCCCGTGTCGCAATTCTGGACACGGGAGTGGAATCAACACACGAAGATTTACAGGCCGTTTATGCGGAGGGGATCATGGATGATGTACATGGTCACGGGACGCACTGTGCAGGGCTCGCCGGTGCGATGACTAATAATGGTTTGGGGATTGCTTCACTGAACTGGGAGGGGCGATTTATTGAGTTAATGGGATTTCGGGCGCTATCGGGGAACGGTCAGGGCTCGTTAGAGCAGATTGCGCAGGCAATTATTGATGCAGCACGCGCCCAGGCAGATGTTATTTCAATGTCATTGGGAAGCAAGTCAGAAGTGCAGCCGCGCGTGTTGGTCAATGCTGTGGAGTACGCACTGGATCGGGGAGTGATTGTGGTTGCTTCAGCAGGGAATTCCAACGAAGATGCAGAAAACCATTTTCCGTCAAATATTGATGGCGTGATTGCGGTTGCCGCGGTGGATCAGGATCTTAGCAAGGCTGAGTTCTCCAATATGGTCGGGAATCTTTCCCGTCCACTTGCCGCTCCAGGGGTAGACTTGTACTCCTCGTTTCTTGACGGACAATACAAACCAATGAGTGGCACCTCAATGGCAACTCCTGTCATTGCGGGGTTGCTCGGTGTAATGCGATCCATGAACCCCGCGTTAACTTTTCAAGAGGCGTACGTCATCCTCTATGAGACGGGAACGGAACTCTCGGATACTCCGATTACCGGCCGTTTAGTAAATGCAGCAGCGGCGATAAGCAGGACGGCAGAGCTATAACTTGATCTCTACAATCATCTCAATCTCCACGGCGATACCGATGGGAAGGGAATTCATTCCGACAGCCGCCCGTGCGTGTTTGCCGACCTCAGGGCCAAACACACTCACCAGGAGATCGGAACATCCGTTGATGACATTCGGATGATCTGTGTAATCAGGGGTTGCATTCACCATGCCATTGACTTTTACAATCCGTGTAACACGGCTTAGGTCGCCGATTTCCTGTTTTAGGGAAGACAGCAGGGCAATTGCAGTTTGCCGCGCTGCCGCGTAGCCTTCTTCTAGCGAGAGATCCTGTCCAAGTTTTCCTGTGATATAGGTGCCGTCTGGCAAATAAGGGCCGTGGCCCGCCAGAAACACCAGATTACCGGTTTGCACTGCACGCACATAATTGGCAACCGGGGATGGTGGCTGGGTGAGTTGGATTCCCAATGAATCCAATCGTTCTTCCGGGCTTAGATTATTTTGCGCTTGAATACAACGTGCAGTCATAATGCTCAAAAAGAGCAAACAAGTTACATGGAATTGAGTGTGCATAAAAGTGAAATAAAGCGTGATCTGATGAAGTGGTATGAGAAAAACGAAGGTTCGCCCCGACTAATTGATGATGTATGCGGTTTAAGAGATTCTCTGTCAACTCCGATCTACTGCTCCAGCAACGGATGTTTCATTTTTTCGTAGAGGACAAACAGGTGGTCAACCCGGTCCCGTTCCGAATCAAAACGCGGACGGCGATACAGTTTATCCACGGCCCGGTCAAGCTTCCGGTGTGCCCGACGCAGATCCGGCGGCATCAGATCTGGATCATACAGATCCGACAGCGCTGCCTCCGGATAGGCAGCACGAATTTCCAGGATTGCCTGTGCAAAAGGCGCAAGCAGTGTCAGATCTGGATCTGCAGACGGCAACGGGAACGTGTTGTACACAACCCCGGCAGAGTATCTGTAATCACTTTTTAACCGCCCGGCCACGGCCCGCATCCATGCCATGTGCATCGCTGAAGTCAGCAGGGCAAACTCAATCAGCGTTGCCTTCTCCAATACAAGTACGGCATCACTGGGAACCGTTGGAGGTGCAATCCACCCAATCGGCATGTATTCTCTTCGCTCAGAACTAACTCGAGGAATTACCAGAAACGGTGTCTCAGGAATCACATTCACCTGGTAAAGGGTGGGGGTTGTGGAGAGTTTCTTTGTCGAAACTCGATTACTGGCTTCCCGGTAGGCACGAACCGCCGCCATCCGCTTTCGCACCTGTGGGAGTTGTGCCAGCACATTCGGCGGCACATCCTGCAATACCAGTATCCAGCGCTTCGTCCCCTGCAAAAATTCACGCGCCCCCATGAAAGGACGCATCAAGGGGGCCGCATCCGGCTCAACCTCCAGGAATTCGTCCCGC
>JAJECV010000068.1 GCA_022821875.1 Rhodothermales bacterium | reverse complement strand
TGATGCGGGCGCGGGGTCTTCTGCGGCGCTTTCTCCTCCACCTTCCCCGCGCCAGCATACGCGGCCCAGTCAATCGGGCTCTGTTTGAGGTCATGAAGACCAATACGGAGGACGGGAACAGTCTGGTCACGAATCGTGTCCTCGGCCTGCTTACTCCAATTCTTCCCCGTCGTATCAATGATGACGCGGCGCTCAAAATGCTTCTTGCCCGACATCGCCAGAAAGGAGTCCAGATCCTCCTTCCGCAGCGTCTTCCCTTTTGCAAAGAACTTGCACTGGATCGCACACCAGCCTCCCGTATCCCGAATCTTTGCCACCAGATCTACGCCAATGTCCTGCTCCGACATTCCCCGGCCGGATGCCCATGCGGCATACGTCACGGGCGGCGCATACTGCGCTTTCTGGACCGGGTCGTGCGTCAGGAATGCAATGCAAAGATTCTCAAACGCGGTTCCTTTGATGCGTTCCTGATTGTGGCCGGAGGCCGCGGCTTCTTTGCGCCAGGTGTCAAGGATGTGGTCCAGTGAGGAGTCAGGTACAGGCATGATGGATAAAATGATCAAAGGCGAGGCTAAATTAACGAATTTCGCTGAATTTCAAGGTTGTTCGGGGACCTGCGCCACACAGTGACACGACCTGTCATCGCTCACCATCTCAATGCTACGCAAGATATTGGACCGCTCACTGAAGGATAATTTGTCTGAAACGGAAGCCGTCTGCCAAATTGTATGGCCGGCAATAAATTTTAGCCATGAGTAAGTATATCAGCAATCTTTCGTGTACTGCCTAACCGCCAATCTTCCCATCTTGCCTGCTGCACCAGAAAATTGCAACCCGTTCCGAACTTCGGATGATTCATGTCAAACGGACTTGCTATCTGCTTCATGCTTAACTTGTATGTTCTGTAACTAATTCTCATTGAAAACATGATCTGGACGAAACTGAGCAGACACACCGATCTGGGACTACTCATCCTGCGTATAGGATTCGGCCTTGGTATGCTGATCTTCCACGGATGGGAAAAATTAACCGGGGGCCCGGAAACCTGGGCAAACGTTGGAGGAGCCATGGAGATCTTCGGAATCGGCTTTGGCCACACCTTCTTTGGCTTTCTCGCCGCTTTTGCCGAGTCAATCGGAGCGATTTTAATCATCCTCGGACTCCTCTATCGCCCCGCTGTTGCGATGCTGGGATTTACCATGCTTGTCGCAACGCTCACCCTGGCCATCACTGGAAACGGGGATCCCTCCCACGCCTTCAAAAACTTCTTTGTCTGCGGGGGTAAGTTCCTGATTGGCCCCGGAAAGTATAGCCTGGATTACATGTTTGCTAAAAAACCGGTAGGGAGCGCTGCAGTACTGGCGCTGCTTTTTATCGCAATCCCCGGCACATCCTTTGCGCAGCACAGCACGGTCCATGACCAGTTGACCATGCAAAGCCAAATCCTGGATTCGGAGCGGAAGTTTGCCGTCTACCTCCCGCCCGATTATCATACAAGCGAACGTAGCTATCCCGTACTTTACCTGCTGCATGGCGCAGGTGATGATCAGACCGGATGGGTTCAGTTTGGCGAAGTCCGTCATATTGCAGACAAGGCGATCAGACAGGGACAGGCAACTCCGATGGTCATCATCATGCCGGATGCCAACACAGGGGTTCGGGGATACTTCAATGATGTCACCAACTCATGGCGCTATGAGGATTTCTTTTTTGAGGAATTGATTCCCCATGTAGAGGAGCGATTTCGGATCAAGTCCGAGAAACGCTATCGGGCCGTTGCAGGCCTCTCCATGGGCGGAGGAGGCTCATTCATCTATGCACTCCGCCGCCCGGAACTCTTTTCGTCTGCGGCCCCGCTGAGCGCATGGGTCGGGCCGAGTTCTGCCGAAGATTACAAAAGCGTGATGGAGCGCTGGGGGAACGATCTGCCGGACATTTCTGATGAGGAAATTGAAGACTACGTTAAACGGCACAATGCTGTTGAACTGATCCGTTCGCTGCCGGAAGACGGGATGCGTTCTGTTCGATGGTTTATCGACTGCGGCGATGATGATTTCCTGTATGAAGGAAATTCGCTCGCCCACATTGAGATGCGAAAACGTGAAATTCCACATGAGTTCCGTATTCGTGACGGTGGGCATACATGGACCTACTGGCGTGAGAGTCTGCCGGTCGTCCTTCACTTTGTCTCGCAGGTGTTCCACCAGTACTAAGTGAGTGCTTGACTTGGGAAGGTAGTTGACCTAATCTTGAATTCTCCGTGATCCAGTTCGCTTTGATGACCTTTTATGCCATATCAAATCAACTTGCATGAATTTTGAGACCTTCTATCTGGAAACTCCATCTCTTGTGTTACATGCCATGATTGTCTGGCAATGACTCCGTTACTTGCTCGCTATACGGAATCTCTCTGGCCCGTGGAAATTTATTAATTCATCTTTGTATCTTCATTGAAGAACTGTATTTTTGCCGTTTATGTAGACAGGGAAGTTCCCTGCGGTATGGAACAAACGCCATTATCCTGAGTTTACCGAAGTTCTGCATAAGGGAAGATGTAAGTGTCCCTCCAATGCCCTGATAATATGCTTACACGTTCAAATCTGCATGAAAAGTCACATTCGCCTCAGGAGGGAGCGGTATTCTATAAATGTGCACTTCAGGTGAATCCACATCACTATAAACAGAAATTTCGTGGTCAACCGTCTGACGGAAATGCAAAAGAGCATGCACAGGCAATCATCAAGAAGGCAGTGGAACTAGGAATTAAGGTGCTGGCAATCACCGACCATAATAATGTGGATGGGATTGCTGATTTCCGAAATGCGGCACAAGGCCATGATATTTATATCTTTCCCGGCTTTGAATTATCCTCAAATGAGGGAATCCATCTCCTGTGCCTGTATCCACCGGAGATAAACAATGACAAACTGGAACGCTACTTAGGAGAGTTGGGGATTCGCAATACTCAGTCATCGGCTGAACTTTCCGACAAATCTTTTGCTGATGTTCTAAGAATTGTTCACGACCAAGGCGGGATTGCTATCGCTGCACATGTGACAAATAATAAAGGCCTCTTTAAGGTGCTTGATGGTCAGCCTAGAATTCAGGCCTGGAAGGACGAAAACCTCCTCGCTGTTCAAATTCCGGGGGAAATTGATGATCTACAACCTGGCATTCGTGAAATAATAAAGAACAAAAATCGTGACTACCACCGCTCAAATACTCTGGATAATGCCATAGCTGTAATTAATGCTGTAGACATTGTTAATCCCGACGATCTGGAAAAACATTCTGCGACATGCCAAATCAAAATGTCAGATGTCAGCATAGATGGATTGCGTCAAGCATTTCTTGATCCTGGATCCCGAATTCGCTTAAATCCTAAGGTTGAAGACTTAGATCAGCAACTTTATTCGGAGATTCTCGAATTGAATTGGCAAGGTGGTTTCCTTGATGGTGTACAGATAAAGCTAAATCCCAATCTGAACGTACTTATCGGGGGACGCGGCACCGGTAAGTCAACGGTTATTGAGAGTATTCGTGCAGTACTCGGTTTGGATCCAGTTGGTGACGATGCACAGATTGCACATGAGGGGATTGTCCGCCAAGTGCTTCGAAGTGGCACAAAAATATCAATACATGTACGTCTGCATCGGCCAGTCGTCCATGACTATATCATTGAACGAACACTGCCTAATCCACCATTAGTTCGAAAGAAAACTGGTGAAATAACTGATCTAGTGCCTACCGATATTCTTCCTAAAGTTGAAGTTTTTGGTCAACATGAGATCTCAGAACTAACAAAAAGTCCTGAGAAACTTACCCGGTTACTTGATCGTTTTGTTGAACATGATGAAGCGCTCTCAAGTCTCAAAGCGAATCTAAGAGGAAAACTCCATACAAATCGTCGTATACTATGCGATACATCTAGAGAGATTAAATCCATTGAAGAAAAACTTGCTGCACTTCCCGGTCTGGAGGAGACATTGAAACGATTTCAGGAAGCTGGACTTGAAGAAAAATTGAGAGAACAGAGTCTGTTAGTTAGAGAGGAACGGGTATTGAGTTCTATTCCAGAACGCCTACAACCCTTCTTTGATACAGTTGAAAATATAGAGCGTGAATTACCTATTGACCGTACATTTCTGTCGGAGCGTGCTCTCAAGGATTTACCAGGCAAAGAAATCCTTTCCACCATAAACAAAGTGCTTATTGAATTGGAAGCGTTCATGAGGAAAGCGTGTAATGAATTGAGACAATCGTTGGCCAAAGCTGAACACCGAATTGGTGTTATACAATCGCAATGGGAAATTCGTAAGCAACAGGTCACACTTAGTTATGAAGAAATTCTTCGTGATCTCCAAAAATCCCGTGTAGACGGGGAGGAATTCATTCAACTCCGCAAATCAATTGAAAAACTACGTCCGTTCCAAGAACGACTAAAGATCTTAGAAAATTTAGTAATAGAATGTCTCGAAGGGAGAAGAGCACTGATAGCCAGATGGGAAGATCTGAAGGCGGAAAATTTTCGTATTCTTGATCAGGCGGCACAAAGAGTGAGTACTAAGCTGAGTAATCGTGTCAGGGTCAGTGTAACTTTTGGAGGAAATCGAACCTCCTTATCTGAGTTATTACGTAAGGAAATCGGTGGACGTCTGAGTGAAACAATAACCAGCCTGGAAAATGTGCAGGAATTGTCTTTACCTGAATTCGTGAAAGCTTGCCGTTCTGGAGCCGATGAACTAATGTCTGCGTATGGTATACCCCTTGCACAGGCCGAACATATTGTTAGAGCTGCCCCTGAGATTTTCATGAAGATTGAAGAACTGGAACTTGCTCCAGTTACAACAATCCAACTTAACACAGCATCAAAAGGGGAAGATCCAATATGGCAAAAATTAGAGCAACTGTCAACTGGGCAAAAAGCAACTGCCGTGCTCTTGCTTCTACTTCTTGATTCAGATGCACCTCTAATCATAGATCAACCCGAAGATGACTTGGATAACCGCTTCATTACCGAAGAAATCATTCCCCGTATAAGGGAACAAAAACAGCGGAGGCAATTTACATTCTCAACGCATAATGCGAACATTCCTGTACTCGGTGATGCAGAGATGATCGTTGGACTATCTGCACACGGAGATCATGTCGGATCTGCTCGCATCAATCATGAACATATGGGATCAATTGATTTTCGGCCAGTTCGAGAACTTGTGGAAGAGATACTGGAGGGTGGTCGTGAAGCATTTGAAATTCGCCGCCGAAAATATGGGTTTTGACCAATGACTAAAACTGAATTACTGGAAATTATCGCACAGGGAGAGAACTCGGAGGTTGAGTTCAAACGTGATGATATACAACGAGAATCTCTTGCGAAAGAAATGTCAGCATTACTAAACACTGAGGGAGGCATCATCTTGTTAGGTGTAGAAGACAACGGCGAAATCTCTGGAATGTCTCGGGATCGTAAATCTGCCGAAGAATGGCTTACGCATATTTCTCAAGATTGTATCTCCCCAATTGTAGCACCCAAATTCAGTTTCATCACTATGGATGATGACAAACAAGTGGGAGTTATTGAACTTCGCGCAAAACGGTTTGAAAAGCCTTACAGAGCACGGATACAAAAATTCTGGGTGGCATATGTACGTGTTGGTAGTACATCTCGTAAAGCATTACCCCAGCAAGAGGTGAGGCTTTACGATTACTCTGAAATGGTCAAATATGAAAAAGGTCCTGTTCCAGATATGGATATGGAAAGTTTGGACTGGAAACGGGTCTTGAATTATTTCAAAGGTATTCTAAAAAGGCAGCCTCCAGAACTTGGAGAGACTCTCAAGTGGAGGAAGATTCTTGTTAATTCCGACTTACTAGTTGAGATGGGGAATGATGAATTCCTTACATCTGTTGCTGGACTATTGCTTTTCGGCAAGAATCCAAACCGAAGATTGCATCAGGCTGGTGTGCTGGCAGTAGCATTCCATGATACTGAAAAAGACTATAATACCATTGACGAGGAGCGAATTCGTGGACCACTGGTCTCGCTTTTTTCGGATGACCATGTCACAATCGAAGGTGGAGTCATTGATCGTTCCGTAGATTTTGTTAAGCGAAATATGGGCGGAGTGGCACGCCTTGAAGGTGCACGACGACATATTGAAAGATCATACCCTTTAGATGCTGTCAGGGAAGCAATTGTGAACGCAGTAGTCCACCGTGATTACACGAAAGACAGCACAGACATCGAAATATCTTTGTACAGTGACCGATTGGAGATCATCTCCCCTGGCGGGCTCCACAACGGAGTGACAGTTGAAAAAATGAAGCAGGGTATTGTTAGGGAAACTCGAAATGGACTCCTTAGGGATATCCTCCGAGATTACCTCTATGTTGATCATTTTGGGATGGGAGTCCGAAACCGAATTATAAAATCAATGCGAGAGCATAATGGGACAGAGCCGGAACTCATTGATGCGAATGACCGCTTTACGGTTCGTCTCTGGAAATCAACCCCACAGGCACAAGATCCAGAATGCTCCAACTCCTGAGCGCAGAAACCAAAATGATCCTGCCGGCATTGATGAGAAGGCAGACTTACGATCCGATTTTCGTTCAGTTACTGCAAAATCCCATTTTTGCACACCAGAATGATTTTGGGGAGTGACCAGTTGGATATCCACGGCAGCGTGAGGTTTTTATGAATGCACAAAACATATAGATTGCTCAATGATGGAATCTTACAGAACTCAACATGAACGGCTGAATCCTGCCAATTTTGAACCGTTGACGGTATCTGATTCGGGTATTTCCATCCCTGACGGGAACACGATGATCAGTCTGTTTTCAGGGTGTGGAGGAATGGATCTTAGATTTATCGGTGGGTTTGAATTTCTTGGGCGTGTATATAACCAACTTCCAAACCGAATTGTTTTTGCGAATGATCTTTTCGGCCGCGGCCTGCAAAACCTATCGCCAGAATTTTGAAACCCACATAGAACAGGGGGATATGGATTTTGTCATGGATCGTCTGCCTAGCATTGCGACATTCTGACTGGTGGTTTTCCATGTCAGGATGTATCGATCAACGGCAAACGCCAGGCCGCAAACGGTCAACGCACCATCCTCTACAAGCGCATGATCAGCGTGATCCATCAATTACGTCCGAAAGTCTTCGTCGCCGAAAACGTTAAAGGGCTTTTGTCCTGCACACTTGGCCGACAGGCCCTCATGGATTTTGAAAACTTATCAGATTATGCAGTCACCTGGAAGGTCTGCGTGGCTTCCAGACTCGGCGTTCCACAAAAGCGGGAACGTCCCATTATTATCGGAATCAGGGGCGGAACTGAATTTAGATTCCCGTTATCCTGTGAAAGTGTAACGGCAAAAGAGGCAATTGGCGACTTAGAGACGATGACGGAAGATCAAGCGATCAAACATATCTGGAGTAAGGCCAAACGCTCTCCCGAACAGGGATCACGCACCCTTAAAGCGGATCGACCGGCCACGACAATGCGGGCTGAACATCACGGAAATGTTCAATGGCATTATTCTTTGCCTCGCCGGATATCCCTAAGAGAGCAGGCAAGATTTCAATCGTTTCCTGACAAGTTTGTATTTCCCTGCGGTATGCGAGAAACAGAGCGGCAACGCCGTCCCGCCGGTTATGGCATGGCATATTGCGCGGGCTATCCACAGACAGGTTTTCTCATGAATCAAGCAGAATTCATTCAACTGAGAAATCCGCTCTGGAGCAATCGGAGATTGCGACGCAGGGGAATGTCGCTAGACACAACCCCCAAGTTTTCAAATGTCGAGATTCTCCAGTCGTTGCCCGGCGAGGGAAATACCGTTTTGGCCATTCTCATCTCAGAGGCAAGCGATTTGCTCCAGAGACATGATTATCAGGCCATCCGGTGTTTATCCGGAGTCGCTCCCGTCACAAAACGATCTGGGAAAAAAACCCAAGTGATCCAGCGAAAAACTGCCCAGCCGCATCTGGTCAATGCGGTCTACCACTGGAGCAGAGTGGCAATTCACACGATCCCGTCAGCCGAGCCAAGTACAAAGCCCTGCGAGATCAAGGCCACAGCCACGGCCGCGCTTTACGAACCGTTGCAGATCGGCTACTCGCCGTTGCCTGTGCCATGCTCCGGGATCGAACTCTCTTTGATCCGGATCGCAGGAAAGTTATCCGCGCATCCAACGTGGAAACACCAGGGGATCCAGTTTCAAAATCTCCTGCTGTACCGGTGCTCCAGTAGCCGAAACTTCGTTCCATTGTCACTTCCTGACCACGAAAATGTAACCCTGCATCAATTATTTTTTGAAATTTGAGGGAATCGGTGATTTTCCCCCGTTTTTGCTTGCATAAATGGTAGAGAGTCCCCCTCCATTTTTTCATCCAGTCCAGACAATCCCCGTAGTATAGGGCATTCGTATGTGGAGCGAAGGTTTGCATTTCAGGTGGTAGCGTTTTATCGCTCTAGGTCACGGTCAGCATCGGGAAAATGGCCATGGCCGATAGGGAATTACCCCGGGGGTACGTCTAAGGGGCGATCCGGCGGGAAATCCAGACCGGGAGGAGATTGGTCGGGTGGATCCCGCTTGGTATAGTAGTTGTCGATGAACCAGCGGCGCATGGACGGGATCGGGATGACATAGCTGTCGCCCTGCAGATCAAATACTCCATTGCTCAGGGCTAAGGAGAATACCTCCTCGGCTTTCTCCGCGCTGCATACTTCCCGCAGGGTGGTGATGACCATGTCCTTATCAATGGTCCCGTCCGCCTCAGCATTAGCCATTGCTCTGGCAAGGCACTGACGCTCTTTCCTCATAATTCCGTCCGCTCTGGATTCATAGAATTTTATCCGTTTCATCTCCCCCACTTCCAGCGCCGTCTTCAACTTCTCCGGAGTCATCTGCCGTCCCGTTACCCGCAGGTGGCTGGCGGCAGCCTGCGCATAGGCGGCCACATGCTGCGGCCAGCCATGGGTCTTCTGCATCATCGCATCAATCCAGGGCGTGGGATCCCCCTTCGCCCGTCCCTCCTTCTTGAGCCAGTCCTTGATCACCTCCCGTTCCGCTTCCGGTTTTAACGGGCCCAACTCTACATAGCAGTTGTCCTTGAATCTGGACACGCCCAGATCTTTAAAGGCTCGCTTCGTTGCACTCAACCCGGCGGCGACCAGCATCATGGGGCGTCCCATTTCCCCGTTATGGATGGCATCAAGGAAGTCGCATATCGTCTCAGCATGTCCAGACTGAGCGAGCGCAAGCTTTTGCGCCTCGTCCAGAAATAGTAGGAGGGGGGCTTTCCCCCGCTCAATGATACTCTGAGGGGTGTGACCGGGGAGCCTAAACTTCGTAGCCCCCTCAATTTGAATCCATTTATCAAACCCGGCATTTACAGCAATCTCGTCAAGCAGAGGCATCCATCCATCCCCTAGCTTCTGGCACATAGTGTCGGTGTCCCAGAGTGCCCGTATGTTCACCCGCACCGCCTCCCAGCCCATATTCTCCGCCAGTTTCGTGCACTCGTGGAGCAACGCACTCTTCCCCGCGCCAGGCGCAGCCTGGATCAGAAAGGTGGTGCCTTCTTTGGGATTCTGCTCCGCGAACTCCAGACGTTCCTTGAAGTCGGCCAGAATTCCCTTCCGTCCGTGGAAATACTTGGCTTCGCCCCGATCTTTTATATTGGGGGATCTGCGATCAGAATCACTCATGAGGCGTAGTGGAGGCTATCAGTAATAGTACAGCAAATGACTGCGCTGACAATTTGTTCCGCAGTACGCCTGCACTCCCTTCCTCGCCTGGCGTAAACACGGGCGGCGAGCGGGGGACTTGAATCAGTGCTTGTCTGCTTTCTGGATGGGGAAAAAGAAAGGTGCGCTCCAGCTATCGCCGCACCAATTTCCCGGACGGCACAGTACAACTTATGGATCATACGGTAGCCGTTATGAATACTGAAGTTGCAACCGGTATGGACGGTTATTCTAATTCAAAAGTATTTAAAAAAACCGTATTGAAGCATCTTGGCATGCTATGTGCCAACCGTACAAACGCTTCGCCAACTTTTAGAGATCACGCTTTTCCTGACATTCTAGTCAATGGTTTTGGTATTGAAGTGAAACACTCAAAGAGGGGCTCCTGGCACGGGACTGGAAACTCCATTTTTGAAAGTACGAAAGATCAGTCAGTCGACAAGATAGCGTTGGTCTTCTGTCGCTATGACCTGCCAGAAATTCGGTGGCGATGGTACGAAGATTCAATCAAGGGAGTACGCGTATCCCACTCTCCAAGGTACATGATCGATATGGATAATGAAAATCACTTCTTTTCTGAAATAGGCCTAAGTCTTGATCAGTTTAGGCAGACTGATTTACGTAGTCAAATGAAAATTGTGAAAGATCATGTTCAAAAACGAATTAATCCAGGGGAGCGCTTATGGTGGCTTGACGAAGATCAAGAGCATACACTGCCAGCAAGTGTACGCCTGTATCGTCTTTTAGACCGTGAAACTAAAGCCGCAATACGAGCTGAAGCATCACTTATGTGCCCCCAAATATTCAAAAGTTCACGTCAAAAAGGAAAGTACGACGATGCCGCTATGTACATCCTTACGCAGCATGGGGTACTTGCACCACATACCCGTGACCTGTTTACGGCAGGCAGCGTTGCAGGTACTGAACGTGGAGGTGATTATCTGATAAAGGGGATCCAGAGTAATACTGTGCAGATCGTAGCGGCTGCGCAGCGCCTTGATGATGCCCTCTTTGTTGAGTACTGGGGAGAGAGTTGTGCCCCTGAATACAGGCTAAGACGTTGGCTTGAACTTGCCGATCATTATCGGCCAGATAACCCACCGTCTGACTACATTTCGTTTGCCGAATCCGTCGAAGGACAGAAATAGTGCCTGAATGGATTCTGACTTCACGGTGATGCAAAGGATGCGAAGGGGGAAACGGAACTCCTACTTCCCGCTTTCTGCGCCTGCCTCAACACGCCATCCACATATGGATGCGCGGGAATGGTAATTTCTCATCGCTCTATGTTACGGTCAGAATCGGGGAGATGGCCATGGCCAAGGGGGACATCCCCCGAGTGTGAGGCTAAGGGACTATCCGGCGGAAAATTCTAACCAGTAGTGCGTGGGATGGGTGGATCCTGCTTGATCAAGTAATTGTCTATGAACCAGTCGAACATGGACGGGATCGGGATCGTATAGCGCCCGTTCCGGTTATCAAGTACCCCATTATCAAGTGCTAGTTTAAAGATGTCAGACGCTTCCTGCCTCTCTGCATCCTGCAATAGAGATTCCATAATTGCTTTTCTGGTCTGTGTTTGATCCTTATGTGCACTTGCAAAGGCTCTGGCAATGGCCGCACGGTGATCCTCGTCAAGCCCGTCCGCGCGGGATTTATAAAATTTTATTCGTTGCTTCCGCCCCGCTTCGAGCACCGCCTGCAGCCCCTGCGAAGTCATCGCTCTTTTATCCGCCCGTACCTGGAGGGCAGCCGCCTGCGCATAGGCAGACACATGCTGCGGCCAGCCATGGGTCTGCTGCATAATCTCATCAATCCAGGGCGTGGGATCCCCCTTGGCTCGCCCATCTTTCTTGATCCAGTCCTCAATGACCTTCCGTTCCGCTTCCGGTTTTAACGGGCCCAGCTCTACGTAGCAGTTCGCCTTGAATCTGGACACGCCCAAGCCTTTGAAGGCTCGCTTCGTTGCACTCAACCCGGCGCTGATCAGCATCACAGGTCTGCCCATTTCGCCGTTATGGACGCTGTTAAGGAATGTCTGCACGAGTTCACGGTTTTCCTGTGGCTGACCAGATTGCTGCCCCAGCGTTTGCGCCTCGTCCAGAAATAGCAGGAGCGGGTCCTTCCCCCGTTCGATGATACTCTGAGGGGTATGACCGGGGAGTTTAAACTTCGCAGCCCCCTGGATTTGAATCCATTTATCAAATCCACCCTGCACGGCAATCTCGTCAAGCAGATGTGTCCATCCATCCCCCAGCTTCTGACACATGGTGTCCGTATCCCAGATTGCCCGTGTGTTCACCCGCACCGCCTCCCAGCCTGTATTCTCTGCCAGTTTCGTGCACTCATGGAGCAACGCGGTCTTGCCCGCACCAGGCGCGGCCTGGATCAGAAACGTGGTTCCTTTTTTGGGATCCTGCTCCGTCCACTTCAGGCGGCGATGAAACCTACCCAATATTCCCTTCCGTCCGTGGAAATACTTGGCTTCGCCCCGGTCTTCTAGATCCGGGTTTGGGTCTGTGAAATGACTCATAAGGTATAGTGGTGACTATCGGTAGAACAAGGAATGATTTTCCAGATAATTTGTTCCCTTGTGTGGCGCATCACCTTCCGCACTTGGCGTATACATGCGGCGGGCTGCAACTGCACGATGTGCGCGGCTATCTGAGAGCGGAAAACTTAGATCAGCAACACGCTTTCTTAAAAGCAGCAGAAGGCGAAGCAATCCTGTATTGGCTCCGGTCAGGAGCAGGGAGAGAGAAGTTGTTGACCATGCAATCGTGTATTTGCATTCACATACATCTTTGCAATGGTCTGTGAATTGATCTTAATTTGGGGAATTATGATAGAGTCCGTTATAACTGAAACCGTACTAATCGCTGGAGCGTGATATAGCATATTGGGTGGTAGAGTACAGCAAATGTTAAGAATCAAGACAGGGGAGGCCGAGCGGTTGGCTGGCCGCTATACACTGCACAGCACCTTGATGATGCCCTCTTTGTCGAGTACTGGGGAGAGAGTTGTGCCCCTGAATACAGGCTAAGACGTTGGCTTGAACTTGCCGATCATGATCGGCCAGATGACCCACCGTCTAACTACATCTCGTTTGCCGAATCCGTCGAAGGTCAAAAACAGTTAAGCGGGTTGGTTTTAAATCCAGATCACCGCTGACATCAGGTACAATTAAAAGTTCATTAAGAGATGACTTTTAGTGACTTGCAATCCATTCAACGGAGCATGCAGTGGAATATACCTGTCCAGTTGAATTCATTGATCATCAACTGTGATCTTTATGAACCCACAGGCTTCGATAGCGTACGCTGGAATTGTCTGGATACTGCTAACCATTCTGAAGCCCCATGATTCGTTCTATTAGCCTGCTCGCCGTGGTTACGGTCTTTTTTGGATTCACGGCTCCAGCGATTATCTCCTCAGGCTCCATCGGTACCGGGCCTGGTCAGATCAGCCCGCGGAAGGCCTATGCACAGGGCAAGTCTCTTACCTTTAAGGTATTGGCCTGCAAAGGATGCCCAATCCAGAAGTCTGAACTGGATAGGGATCGGGCAATCAGTCTTGCTGCCAGTCTAGAAGCAGTCTATGCGGATGAAAAAACCGGATCGCCGGATGACAATGTGGTGAGGGAGTTATGCGGGCCGGATACAAAGGAAAAGGACTGCGGCATCCGCATGGAGGTCGTCCATTATTTTCTAACCCGCCGCTATAAGTTGAAAACCCCCATCCGGGGGATCCAGAACGAGGTGATCAATGAAAGATAATTTATTCAATCAAGCCGCGTATACCCTGAAAGGACTGATACTGTATGCCCTTTTCAGTATACCCCTGTGGGGGCCGTCGCAAACGATTTTCGCCCAGGGAACACCGTGGATTGCAGAGCCCCGTACCGGCAGTATCAGCCTTTCGTACTATAGTCAGAATTCTAACCAATTCTATTTCGGCACAGATCTCGTGGATGGGCCATCACTGGAAGATGCTGAAGCAGAGCAGATTACGGTTTGGCTTCATGCCAACTACGCAATTACAGATGCAATTGCAGTTGATCTACAGACGGCCTGGGCTCGGAACACCTTCGATGATCCCATCAATCCATCTTATGAGAAACACTATGGAGCACTTTATGACAGCAACGTTTCTGTAACTTGGCGCTTTGTGGACGAATTAGTCCGTAATCATGCACCCAGCATTGCAGCACGTGTGGGGGTAACCATTCCCGGTAAATACAAAAACGGTTACGTTAGTTCGCTTGGAGATGGTGCCAGTGGAGTTGAGGGATCCCTGATTGTTGGTAAGTTCTGGGATATGGTAGGTGCATCAGGTGAAATTGGCTACCGACACAGAGGATCTTCTTCAATAAGTGCCGGTGCTCTCGGCCCCGATGCAGGTACGGATGTTGATGTTCCTTCAGAAATATTCCTGAACCTTTGGGTCTTTGTTCCGATTGGTAGCCGTATCCGAATAGGAGGCAATTACCGCATGATCAATGCCATTTCGGGGAGCGGACTCAAGGATTCTGATTTTCCGCCCAGCCAATTCCCCAATCTGCAAGAGGATATTCAATTTATCGGTGGCCAGGTATTTGCCGATTTGTTGTGGGGCATCAGTGCAAATGCCTTTTTCGGAAACGTTATTGACGGTCGTAACACACTAAAATTAACGGTGTCTGGCGTAGGATTGAACATGAATTTCGGTGGCAGATTCCGCGGCGGCATGTAATCATATGAGACGAGGCCCTGCGCTTTATCTCTGACAATCGCCGCCCCCTGCCTGAGCCAACTCGTGCATAACGGTCATGGAATCATCTGCGTTCTATCCATTCGCAGTTGTTTTTGACAGTTCCTCACAGCCATCTCCCCCGCGGCCATACTGCAGATAGTGTCTGGAACAATCTGCCCCATGAATATCGCGGCGATTGACCACTGTCGGGGGACAACGACTTCGCTGGTAGGTGATTCTGGTTGGATACCCGTCATAAGGATACATTCGGCTGCCTCCTTTAAGTATCCGAGATTCCAGGAAAATCAACACACCGGCAGATTCCAGGCCTAAATGTTTGGCACCGGGAGATGAATACTTTTAGGGTTGGATCCTCACCATTCTCAAAAAATATTCGGCAATATCGGGAGGAAATCCCAAAATGCCCTGACTGTTAGGGGGATAATGGATACATGTCCATTGAATCCACAAATCACCGACTGCCCCCTTTCAATTTAAACATATCAATTGCGTATATTGGGGTTGTTCAGTTATTGGCAACTATTCTTGAAAACTCATGATTCGTTCTATTTGCTCGTTTGCCGCTGTTGCGGTCCTTTTTGGATTCACGGCTCCGGTTATTGCCCCATCAGGCTCCATCGGTACCGGGCCTGGTCAGATCAGCCCGCGTAAAGCATACGCACAGGGCAAGTCCCTCACCTTTAAGGTGCTGGCCTGCAAGGGATGTCCAATCCAGAAATCTGAATTGGACAAGGACCGGGCAGTCAGCCTGGCGGCCAGCCTGGAAGCGGTGTACGCGGATGAAGAAACCGGATCGCCGGATGACGATATAGTAAGAGGGCTGTGCGGACCGGATACAGAAGAAAAAGATTGCGGCATCCGTATGGAGGTCGTCCATTATTTCCTAACCCGCCGATACAAGTTGCAAACTCCCATCCGGGGAATTCAAGACGAGGTGATTGATGAAGGATAGCATCGTCAGTAAAATCATCTGTGCCTTAAAAGGGCTGGCATTGTCTGCCCTCTTGAGCATAGTTCTGTGGGGGCCGTCGCAGACCGCCCTTGCTCAGGGTACCCCGTGGATTGCAGAGCCCCGCACCGGCAGTGTCAGTGTTTCATACTTTAATCAGAGTGCTGAGGAATTCTACCGAGGTACCGAAACCGTGAAAGGACCTCTGGAAGCTACCGGGGCAAGCCTAGGGCAGAGTACAGTGTGGATTCATGCCAACTATGCAATCAATGATGCAGTTGCCGTAGATCTGCAGACGGCCTGGGCACAAAGTAACGTGGATGGTGCCGTCGGCCCGTCCGGTGGAGAGGAGAGTTACAGCGGGCTATTTGATACCCATCTTTCTGTGACTTGGCGCTTTGTAGACGAGCTGGTCAGCAATAATGCCCCCAGTATTGCGGCACGCGTGGGAATAACCATTCCTGGCGGGTACGATACTGGCTATATCAACTCACTCGGTGATGGTGCCAGTGGATTTGAGGGATCCCTGATTGTTGGTAAATTCTGGCGTGTACTCGGGGCATCAGGGGAGATTGGCTACCGGCACAGAGGATCCACTTCGGTGAACTCCAATGCAGTCGGTGCCGGGAACGGCGGTGATGTTGATGTTCCATCGGAAATATTCATGAACCTGTGGGTCTTTGTTCCGGTTGGGAACCGGATCCGGGTAGGCGGTAACTACCGAATGGTCGATGCCACATCGGGAATTGATATTGGCGGAGAAGGTTTTTCGCCAAGCCGATTCCCCGGCCTGGAAGAAGACAGCCAGATTCTTGGCGGCCAATTATTTGCCGACCTGTTTGGCAGTGCAAGCGCAAATGTCTTTTTCGGGAGTATTGTTGGTGGCCGTAACACGGCAAAGTCTACCGTATTTGGTCTTGGGATCAGCGTAGGACTCGGTGGCGGCTTTGGTGGTGGACTGTAATTGCAGAAAACCGAGTATCGTTCCTGAGGAAATGGACACTATTACTGTCCAAGTTATGTGACATTAATGTTGATCCACGAACGGGAAAAAAGGTAGATCCGAATGGATGCACAAACGATAAGATCTAAGCGGCGCTGGAATGACTCCTCCCTCTGGCAATTTGGAATTGGTGTCTTAGGGGTTTTGATCTTCACGACTTCGCTTTCTTATGGTCAGGCAACCAATTGGGACAAGGCGGATCCCTTGAATACCGCTACAATTGACCACTCCGTCTGGCAGACAATTCTGGACACCTATCTAATCAGTGATGATCCATCCGGTATACATCTTTTTGACTATCAGGCACTCCAGGACAATGCAACAGACCGGCAGCGCCTGAATCAATATCTTGAAAATATTCAAGGGCTAGATCCCCGCCAGTACGCAAAGGATGTTCAGATGGCATATTGGATCAACCTCTATAATGCATTGACCGTGAACACAGTGGTGGATGCCTATCCCGTTGAATCTATCATGGAAATCCATGACGGAGAGAATCCCGGTACGGGCCCGTGGAAAGATATCCGTGCAAACGTGGCCGGAGTCCCTCTGACGCTTGACAATATTGAGCACGACATCCTGCGTCCGATCTGGCAGGATAATCGGATTCATTACGCGGTCAATTGTGCCAGTTTAGGCTGTCCAAATTTGGCACCTGAAGTATTCACATCTGCGAACCTGGATACGTTGATGGATCAATGCGCGAAAGATTTCGTGAATCATCTGCGTGCAGTGGAACTCCTGGATGAAGCGTTCGGGGTTACGTCAAGTTTGTATTTCTGGTATATGGATGACTTTGGCGGCTCGGAGGCAGGTGTGCTGGCGCATCTGCAAAAGTACGCAGACCGTGACTTAGCCGAGCAACTCAAAAGTTTTGATGGATCGCTGGATCACGAATATGACTGGCGACTTAACGGGGTAGTTGCCCAATAGCTTCTCCTTTGGCCATCCAACCCCACACCCTCCTATTCAGGAATCTGGGGGCATGCTGAACCGGTTTGCCGCGAGATTACTGCCTCTATATCTTCGCCTGAACAGGTCATAGAGGAGGGCCAAAAGAATCAGACCATACTCTAAAGGCCGCACCCAGTCTGGATGTGCAAATGGATGCATCTCCATATTGTTCAGATTCAGCCCGGTGATATACGATAACAGCACCGCTACAGACGCTGTCCATGCCCAGACACTTGGACGAATCGCCGCAAAAGGCAGTAACCATAACAGATACCAGGAATTAACGACGGGCCAGAGCGCAAACAGCCCGCCATAGATCCAGTCCCCCCGCACAATTGCACCCGAAGCATCCCGGCGATAGACTAGATAGTACCCCCCTATCATAACAGCAAGCACAAGTCCGCACAGGATCCGGGCGGTTGCATTCGTCATCCAGGGTTTTAATAGACTGAACAGAGCAGCATTGAACTCCCATTCGCGGGTAAACACAAGAAGCGTCTCCAGGTCTGTACTCCCCTGCAAAATGAAAGGAAGATAGATCAGCACCAATGCTCCAATAAAGATCCCCCAAACATGCAATCCCCTTCGCACTAGAATAAACGGCACGACGAGCAATGCCAGGATTTTGGCCCCCACAGCCAACGCCAGAAAGATGGCCGCACTGTAAGTCCGGTCTCTTTTTACCAGCACGACTGCCGCAAGCACAAGAAAAACAGCAATACCATCCGGGTGGGCGGTGAAGGCAATTTCCTTGATCACCAAAGGGCTCCACGCATAAAGCAGTACTGCCGGTGCAGGAGCCAACCGAAGTAATAAACCGACAGTCATCAAATCAAAAAGGATCATGAGCACCTGCAATGCTGTGACACTGCCTGGAGCAAGCCCATATCCCCCCAGAAAGACAAGCTGGGTTACCGGCCCATAGATCGTCGGCAACTCAGGATAGTTGATGCCATCCAGAATACGCTGGAACCGATCCGGTACACCTGCATCACCAAAGAAAGCTTCAGGGGCCAGTCCATAAGGAGTTCCGTCCTGAATGAAGCGAAAAGCATCCCATAAATATCTGTAGAAATCATCCTCGTAGAAGGGACCGCCAATGATCCCGCAGATCCGAAACAGGATTGCCCAGCCGATAAGCCGACTCACTGAGAATTTTTGATCAGGATGGCGGCGGTAATAGGCATAAAGAAGGAAGATTGCTGTCGCAATACAGCCGGATAGCCCAAGGAAGAGTTGAAGTGATGGATCCCCCGAAGTTTGTGTAATCCAGGAGAGCAGGCCATACGCCAGTAAACATATCAAGCCCGCAATGTCAATCGGAGAAAGAAATCGCATCAACCTCGGCAAGGGACAAAAAAGGGACGGGGATGCTGCCTCTGAACGAATGCCCAGAACATGAAACTGCAGTCGCAGTTGTCCAAAGTAAATTCCGACATGAATTTATTCGTGAGAACATGGGAGATGGTGTATCCCCGCGGCAGCATATGATGCGATCCGTGTCAAAATAATGCATGGCGACAGATATAGGGATCCTGCCATCAAACTCCTATCTCTACAATTTTGGCCACTATATGGTATTTTAAGTAGACTACAGTTCTGAACTGCAACCTAATCCATGATTACTGATAACCTATTTCTCTTGCAGCACAATTTTCGTGCTGTGTTGATCTCTCTTGTACTCGTACTCCTGAGTGCGCAATCCGCACTGGGCCAGAGCCGGCGCAGTGCACCTCTTCCAGAAGGACAAGGAAAAGAACTGGTGGAGCAGTTGTGCACCTCCTGTCATGCAACTTCTACAATTACGAGGTCGGGGTTTGACGGCGTAGAGATGTGGCGTGCAGTCCAGGAATCCATGATGGAACTACCCGAATCAGAAGCCGCCAATATTGCGGAGTATCTGGCGGAGCACTTTCCTGCCCGTGAAAACCGGAAGCCAACACTCGTGGACGGACCGGTTGAAATAGACTTTCAGGAATGGCTCGTTCCCACACTTGGACAACGCTCCCGTGATCCGATTGAAGCTCCGGACGGCTCCATCTGGTGGACAGGAATGTGGGCCAGTCTGGTCGGACACCTGGATCCCGTGACAGGAGAAATGCAAGAATACCCCCTGCCCCCCGAAGCAAGGCCGCACAGCATCGTTCCTGATCATGACGGCTTTATCTGGTACACGGGCAACAGCAATGGCACCATCGGTAAACTTGACCCCGATACAGGTGAAATTACCGAGTACCCGACCGAGGCCGGGGATCCTCATACAGCAGTTTTTCATCCAAATGGAAAACTCTACTTCACCTCACAGCGGGCCGCAATGCTTGGCCGACTTGACCCTGAGACGGGAGAACTCACTGAAATCCCAACCGAGCCAAGACCCTATGGCATTATCGTAGCTCAGGACGGTATGGTATGGATTGCCTATAACGGGACAAATAAGCTGGCGGTGATGGACCCCGAGTCCATGGAATTGCGCTATTATCCAGTTGCAGAAGAGGAAACCCGAATCCGTCGCCTGGGCATTGATTCCAGAGGAATTATCTGGTACGTGAATTCCACCATGGGGCGAATCGGCCGCCTTGATCCGGCAACCGGTGAATTCAAAGAGTGGGAATCCCCGAGCGGTTCACGATCTCATCCCTACTCTCTGGCCGTGATTAACGACAAAATCTGGTACAATGAATCTGCAATGCGCCCGGATGCACTGGTCCGATTTGATCCTGAGACCGAATCCTTTCAGAGCTGGGCAATCCCAAGCGGCGTGGGAATCATCCGACATATCTGGGTGACCCGCGAAAACGAACTGCTGATCCATCAGAGCAGCTCTAATCGTATTGGCCGTGTAACCATCAAGGACCTGGCGAACTGACCTGTCCCTAGACACTGGAACAAACCGTTCCCTGAATCATTTTCCATACTATCCATAGTTGCCACTATGCCTCATGAGTGATTCAGATCGCAGATCTCCCAACATAAAAGACCGGGGGAGAGCCAAGTACTTCCACGGACGGAAACAGATACTGGCCGACTTCAAGGAACGTCTGGAGTTTGCGAGGGACGATCCCGAGGAGGGAACTACATTCCTGATCCAGGCGGCACCTGGCGCGGGTAAGACCGCGTTGCTCCATGAATGCGCACGCCTAGCCGCAATTGAGGGATATGCAGTGGCAGAGGTGCATCCGCATAAACTTCTAGATCCAGAGGTGCTTCACGAGTCTATTGATACTTCATGGAAGCGCTGGCGTAGATGGCTCACACATGGATCCGCTAGCGTAGATGTTGGTGTATTCAAGGCGGAAGTTGACCTTGGCGGGGCGGCAAAAACTCCTTTGGGTGTCATCGAAAAGGGGAAAGGAGGGCTAGTTCTACTGTTGGATGAAGCGCAGCTAATGGATGACCTTGCGATGGGGACCGGGATTCCGTTTATCGGTGCGAAGACCCTGCTGACCGCAATCCACAACGGGCGGACTGGACGCCCCGTGATGCTGATCGCCGCCGGGCTGAGTGCAACGAAGCAAGCATTCAATGATTTGAAAATCTCAAGATTCAAGGATAACTGCTATGTTGAATTGGGCCCGCTGAAGCCAGAGGCGGAGCGGGCCGTCATTCAGGACTGGCTTAAGGAAGATGGAAAAGCGAAAGGAAATCCCATGGCATGGATTGATGCGATTGCGGCAGAGACATACGGCTGGCCCCAGCATGTCTCTGCCTATGCACAGGTAGCGGCGGTTCACCTGCGGGCAACGGGGCAGAAGATGACACCGGAGAAGTTGAATACGGTGCTCGAAGCGGGGAGATTGAAACGGACAAAATTCTATGAAGCCCGTGCAGACGGGCTCATTGAGGAGCACCGCGTAGCCATCGCCAGGGCTTTTGTGGATGTACGGGAGGATTCCACACAGACATACTCCGTGATTATGGGGTCACTGATGCAGGACTTCGGCAAGAGTAACGCAGCGTCTATCTTCAAGCGTGCACTCGATAAGGGGGTGCTGGACAACCGTGCAGGACGTTTCTGCATCCCGATCCCCTCCATGCGGGACTGGTTTCTCGATAATTATTTCATTGAGCAGGATCCGCCTGACAAACCGCTTTTCGCCTGAGTTCCACGCCTACACTTGGGGCTCCCGCCGACAAATCCCGACCTGACATCACCCATAATCCTGATCCTAAAATAGAGCGGTGGACATCTATGCCGGATCCAACCGTCCATTCATTGCATCATTAAATGATGCAATGCCACCGAATGAGAATTTCCCCGTACAGGACACATCCAGTTTGTTTTAGAACGCTTGGACACATCCAAGCATGCTAAAATCGCTCAAATTTTATCCTTATCCACCGCCCAGATTGTTTCTGGATAGATGTTGGCGATTGAGAAACAAAAAAGGTTCGTGTGAAGGAACGTCTTATTAAGATCTTCCCGCCTGCATGTCCTCCATGTCCGGTGTCCATGCATCCGCTCTACCGTATTCAGAACCGACAGGCCCTCGTGCCCCCTCCCCGCATATCATACAGACGGAAGAAATTCGAAAACAGCACACCACGACAGAGGATGTCAACAACAACCCTGCTACATTTGAAGCACTTGGCTTCAAATCATATGTAACCTGAAGGACTACCCCGTTGCAGCAGCAAAGTTGGCAGCAACCTGACTCCAGTTCACGACATTCCAGAATGCAGCCACATAATCGGGACGGCGATTCTGGTAATTCAGGTAATAGGCATGCTCCCATACATCCAGCCCAAGAATGGGCGTATGACCCTGCATATATGGACTGTCCTGATTCGCGGTAGAGTACACATGAAGCGCACCCTCCGCATCAACAACAAGCCATGCCCACCCACTGCCAAACCGCGTTCCCGCCGCCGCCGAGAATTTTGTCTTAAAATCCTCCAATGAGCCGAATGCATTGTCAATGGCCCCTGCCAAAGCACCGCCCGGAGCGCCTCCGCCAATAGGGCTGAGGATTGTCCAGAAAAGATTGTGATTGGCAAAGCCGCCGCCATTGTTACGGACCGCCCCCTGGATCCCCTCCGGTAAACCCGAAATTCCACGCAAGAGATCTTCAATGGATTTGCCCTGAAGACTTGCATGCCCATCCAAGGCGTTGTTCAGGTTCGTGGTGTACGCATTGTGGTGCTTCCCATGGTGAATCTCCATGGTTCGCCGGTCAATGTAAGGTTCCAGAGCGTCATGCGCATACGGAAGACTAGGAAGTTCAAAAGCCATTTAATTGGATTGATTTGGTGTGTGAGTGAATACTCTGAAGAACACAGATGGTTCCATCATTCTACGAATATCTTGTGGGTTCATTAAGGGCGGATCTCCATCAGACGCCTGAAGTCCGTCCGGGTTAAGCGCCCCTCAGAACGCAGGCACTCCAGCGCCTGCACAACTGCCTCCCAGTCCGTCTCCTCGGAATTTGTTGAAGGATCCGGGAGCAACATAACCTTACGAAGCAGTTGTTCAATATAGGTAAGACTTCCCGGGTTTTTCGAAAGATCAAGTTTGACCGAAAAGGTCGCCCTCCCCCGGTTTACCTCCATTGTAATATGCGCTCCGCGAAGCTTTGACCGCTTAGACTCAACAAATACAATATCCCGGTAGCATACAGTCTGAGACGGCTCTAGGTCTGAGTTCTGAAAAATCAGACGGTCTTCCAAGAAAACTGCACCGTCCCGTCCGTTGCCCAGGAAGGTGCCATCATATAGCGCAAGGACATCTTCGGAATGCGTCCCTTTCGCATAATCACGGGTTGCCCCTCTTAGCTTTTTTGAGGGAATTTCGGGGGCAACATACAACCCGATCTTCGGAGCATGCGGCAGGAGATCCTCAATCAGCGTTCTCATTTTGAACAACTACGGAAGGGTCACAAATGAACCCGGTACAAAAAAGGACAGCGTCAGATCCCGGATTCCCGGAATGAAACCGATCCCCAATAACAGGACCGCACAGGTCACAAGAATAATGGAAGACGAACGGGGAACCGGGAATGTGCCGGACTGAACGGCCGGATCCCCATCCCCGGCAGGCTTCATCCAGAATACATACAGTACGCGCAAATAGTAATACCCCGAAAATACACTGGCCAGCACCCCCACAATCGCCAGCCAGGTCAGACCCGCGTCCACCGCCGGTGCGAAAACGGCAAGCTTTCCAAAGAAACCTCCCAGAGGTGGAAAGCCCGTCAAACTGAACATGAACACTCCCATCGTGACCCCGATCAGAGGCTTCTTGAAGCCAATACCCGCAAGCGAATCCAGCGTCTGCAAACGCCCCTCTTTGCCATCCCACTCCAATAACGCAATCGCACCGAATGCCCCAATATTCATCAGTGCATAAATCAGGAGATAGTACACTGCACCTGCATACGCTTCACTAGTGCCCGCGGCCAATGCAATGAGTACGTAGCCCGCATGCGCAATAGACGAGTAGGCAAGCATCCGCTTCACATTATCCTGCGTCAGGGCAAGAAGATTTCCAAATACGACCGTTACCAGTGCAACGAGCGCCAGCGCCAACTGCCAGTCGGCACCCCCGATATCCAATGTGCCGATTCCATGGTGGAGTACCAGCACCAGTGCAGCAAAGGCGGCCGCCTTGGAGGCGGTTGCCATAAAACCCGTCAGCGGGGTGGGTGCCCCCTGATAGACATCCGGTGTCCACATGTGGAATGGAACTGCACCCACCTTAAACAGGAATCCAACCAGAAATAATGCCACCCCGACCCAAAAGAGCAGCTGTAATTCACTCACCGAATACCCGATCGCCATCTCCGTAAAATACATGGTCCCCGTTGCACCGTAAATGAGCGCAATGCCATACAGAAAGAAGCCGGTTGAGAACGCGCCCAGTAAAAAATACTTGAGTGCACTCTCCAGTGCCCCCTCGTCACTGCGAACAATGCCCGTGAGGATGTAGAGTGCGATGGACATGGTTTCCAGTCCTACAAACACCGTCACCATGTTGTTGGCCGTCCCCAATAGAACCATCCCGCTCGTCGCAAACAGCATGAGCGCATAGATCTCCCCGTAACTGCGCCCGATCCCTTTCAGATAGGGAACCGAGAGGATCATGGAAAACAGTGCACTCAATAAAATGGTCACACTGATAAACGAGGCCTCCCCCCCCGTCTGAATGAGCGAAAAAAATACCGTTGAAGCAGGATCGGCAACCTTGAAGAGTTCATACACCAGCGCAATGCCGAGCGACACCCCTGCCACCCAGGGCAATTCACGCGCATTGTTACGGAAAATATCCCACACAATGACGATCACCCCCACAAGCGAAAGCCAGAGAATGGAGGCCCCTCCGGCCAGATCCGTCAGGATAGTATCAAATGCAGATGCGATCTCCATAGAAAAAATTTACTTGTCAAACACCTTATCTATAGCCTGTGCTAAAAGCACATCCATCTGAGTAACCTGATTCCCTGCACTGTGAGTCGTCAGTTCAATGGTGACCTTATTGTATACATTGTACAAAATAGGATGATGGTCCAAATGATCTGCATGGAAGCCGATATGCACAATGAAGGCAACGGCCTGGCGAAAATTTTCAAACTCGAAGGTTCGGACAAGTCGGTTGTCGCGAAACGTCCAACTCGGCAGGGACGCAAGCGCGTCTTGACGTGTCTTTTGATCCAGCGGGTCACGATTCATGAGCTTACTGTACTGATTAAAAGATCCATCCACTATAGAAAACCAGCCATACCACTGCATAAACCGGCAGCAGGATCGTCAGTCCGTACTTGACTAAGTAGCCAACAAAGGAAGGGACATCCGCACCATTAGATTCAGCAATGGCCTTGACCATAAAGTTCGGTGCATTGCCGATATAGGTCATCGCACCAAAGAACACCGCCGCAATTGAGATTGCGGAGAGGTAGAGCATGGACGCGTCCGCATTCGCAAATTCCCGCACATCCATTGCATTATTTACATCCATCCCAAACTTACCCATGGCAGCTGCCAGGAAATTCAGATAGGTGGGCGCATTGTCCAGCACTCCCGACAGCGTACCGGTGCCCCAGTAAAAGGTTGTCGCATTGAGACCGGATGCATTCTCCGCGGCATAGTTCGAGATCAAGGCCAGCGCCGGCACCATGCAGGCAAAGATACCAAGAAACAGCCAGCCAACCTCCCGAATCGGCTCAAACGTAAACTCGTTCTTTTTCAACGCCTCCTGATCACAGTACTTAAAAGCAAGTACACACATAGAGAACATAATAATCTCCCGAATTCCAAAAGGAAGATGGTAGGTGCCAACGAGGTCAAACGGGGTGCCCTTTAATGCAGTGATCACATTGGGATCAATAAAGACAGAGATCACAATGATCACGACAAAAATGAAACTGCGGTTCCCCTGTAATTCAATCGTCTTGCCCGAAGAAATATCTGTGGTTGACTGCGCCTTGTTGCGACTGTCAATCACATAGAAAATGCCAAGTAATACAATCAGAGTCGGGATCCAGATGTACCAGACATGGGCGGCGGTCCAGAAAAATGGTACACCGCGCAAAAATCCAAGAAACAGCGGCGGATCCCCAATCGGGGTCATCGCTCCACCGACATTCGCGACAATAAAGATGAAGAAAACAATGTGATACGCCTTCAAGCGTCCCCGATTGAGGCGCATATACGGACGGATAAACAACATGGCTGCACCGGTGGTGGCAATCAGGTTTGCGATGACAGCCCCCACTGAAAGGATTGAAATATTCGCAAGCGGAGTTCCCCTTGCATTGACCTTCAGGAAAATCCCGCTCGCCGCAATAAATAGCGAAGCCACCAGCGCAATGAACGAGAGATATTCCTGCAATGCATGAAGCATTGAAATTCCATCCCCTAACACAAACAGATAATATACCGTTACAAAGGCCCCGAGTCCAACGGCATACTTCGGATAATGATGGTGCCAGTGATGCCCGTAAAAGAGCGGCCCGGTTGCAATCATTAAAAGAAGAAGTACAAAAGGAGCCACCAGCCATAACGGAGGGAGCACCTTGGCATGTCCGCCACCGTGACCATCCCCGTACTCCCCTTCATCCGCGTGTGCCTCCTGTTCGCTATGATCCGCGCCCTCGGCGCTTTCCATCACTCCTTCCGCACTTCCCTCAACTTCATGGACTGCTTCTGGCGCGGCTTCATTCTCTTGGGCCAGAACCGTAGAACTGCCGAAAAGAAGGAGTAGGACAAGCCACAAATAAGATGTACGTGGAATCGTCATTGGACTCAGGATTGATTAGGGTTGATACGTTGTTGGATCTGATGATGATGGTGTAGACTGGACGGCCCTTCGTTTCATTTCAAAGGTGCGCTGCAGACCCGGATCATCAATCTCTGCATAGGCACGCTTCTCTTCAATGACTTCGATCAGCCGCGTTGCTGCCGGTTCACTCACCTTTAAGAAGGGCTGCGGCATGAGCCCCATCACAATCATGAGCAGTGCCATGGGAACAAGGATCACCAGTTCCCGGCGATTCAGATCCGGCATATTCCGATTGGCTTCCACCGTTAAGGGACCAAAAAACATCCGGCTCAGCATCCAGAGTAAATACACGGCGGCGAGGATCACCCCTGTCGTGGCAATGATCGTCAGGGCGGGCATCCCCGGGGCCTCACTGCCAAATGCTCCAACCAGAATCAGAAACTCGCCAACAAAACCATTCAACCCGGGCAGTCCCGCACTCGCCAGTGCCGTCAGTACCATAAAGAACGTCAAAATCGGTACAGATCTGGCAATACCGCCATAATCCGACATCAGACGCGTGTGCCGCCGCTCGTACAACATCCCGACAATTAAAAATAATGCACCCGTGGAAATCCCGTGATTGATCATTTGAATCATGGCCCCCTGAATGCTTTCAAGCGTCAGTGCAAAGATTCCCAGTACTACAAAACCTAGATGACTCACACTTGAATAGGCCACCAGTTTCTTGGCATCCGTCTGCGCACGGGACACCAGCGCACCGTACACAATTCCAATCACAGCAAGAATCCCAATCAAGAGCGTATGCGCCACCGAAGCGCTCGGAAAAAACGGCAGGCAGAAACGAATCAGACCATAGGTCCCCATCTTCAGCAGTACGCCGGCCAGAATCACCGATCCGCCGGTCGGTGCCTGCACATGTGCATCAGGCAGCCAGGTATGAAATGGGAACACCGGCACCTTAATCGCAAACGCAAATGCAAACAGAACAAACAGCCATGTCTGCATCCCCAGCGGAACATTAAAAGACAGCAGCTTGAAATAATTCGTCGTAAATACTCCATCGTTGACCGCATTCCCCGCCGCATATCCAAGGTACAGAATCGCAACCAGCATCAGAAGGGAACCGACCATCGTGTAGATTACAAATTTGATGGCCGCATAGATCCGGCGCTCTCCGCCCCAGATCCCAATGAGAAAATACATCGGAATCAGCGTGAGTTCAAAGAAAATATAGAAGAGAAGGACATCAAAAGCACAGAATACCCCCGTCATACCGGTCTGCAAAATCAGCAGCAGTACATAGTAGCCCTTCGTGCTCTCTTTAATGTAGGCCCACGAACACAGAACAACAATTGGCCCCAGAAAGGTCGTCAGAAGTACAAGCAGCAGACTGAACCCGTCAATTCCGACGAGATAGCGTATATCCAGGCTCTTTGAGATGAGCGGGAATTCCATCCCGCGAAACTGCAAGTTTGCTGCACTTGCCACATCAAACCCAAACCATAACGGGATCGAAAGCAGAAAGGTGCCCAGAGTTACCAGAAGCGCAAACCATCGAACTGAGCGGTCACTCGGTGCCGCCAGCATCAGGATCGCTCCCACCAAGGGTAGAAAGATGACTGCGTTCAAGAGATTTCCAGGTTCCATCGCCGCCTATATCAGAAAGAGTGCAATCATTAAAACAGATCCAAGCAGGATGGCCAATGCGTAATTCTGTACAACTCCGGTCTGCAGGCGCCCGAACAGCCAGCTGAACGCCATGGATACACGGGCCGCTGCATTGACCAGCCCATCGACTACATATTGATCGAACGGTGCAAACGCTTTGTGGGCACCACCGATTACCGGCCGCACAATGGTACGTTCATAAAACCTGTCCCAGTAATAACTGGACTGCCACCACCGATATAAAGCGCCAAATCGATCCCGTATCAACTGATCCCCTCCCAGTTCATACCTTGCAAAGAATCTCCATGCCCACCAAACCCCTGCAACGGCAATGAATGCGCCCAGCAGGATAAGAACGATCTCCGCGGCAACACTTACATGAGCATGAACTTCCGGCTCGGCAACCGGGCCTGAATGATCCCCGTGCCCGACAAGATAATCATGGATCCAGTTGGACAGGCCAATCTTTTCGGCAACTTTCGGGAAGCCGATGGCACCTCCGACCATCGACAGGCCCGCCAAGATGATGAGCGGAAGCGTCATGGACCGCGGGGACTCGTGAGGATGCACATCCTCCTTCATGGGCCACCTTGGTGCCCCCTCAAATGTCAGCATATAGGAGCGTGTCATGTAGAATGCCGTCAAGAGCGCCGTGATCAGTCCAATTCCCCAGACCAACCACGCATACCCGTGCCCGTCATATCCGTATTCAAATGCCTTGAACAGGATTTCGTCTTTTGAAAAGAATCCCGCCGTCAACGGGATTCCCGCAATTGCCAGCGTCGCCAGAAGATAGGTCCACCGGGTAACGGGCATATACTGTTTCAGTCCCCCCATGCAGTGCATATCCTGGGCATCAAAATCACCATCATACCCTTTGTGCCGAAGATCATGTTCAACATGATGCATCCCATGAATCACACTCCCCGACCCCAGAAAGAGGCATGCTTTGAAGAAAGCGTGGGTAATGACATGAAAAATGGCGACAAAGAATGCACCGACCCCCGCCGCCATAAACATATACCCCAACTGGGATACTGTTGAGTAGGCCAGAACACGTTTAATATCACGCTGCGTCAAGGCAATCGTTGCGGCCACAATCGCCGTCAGTGCCCCCACCACTGCAATCACGGTCATCACCTCCGGTGTCATCAGAACCAGCGGAGACAGCCTTGCCAGCAGATAGAGTCCGCTGGTGACCATCGTTGCGGCATGGATCAGCGCAGAGACCGGAGTCGGGCCTGCCATCGCATCGGGAAGCCAGACAAAGAGAGGAATTTGGGCGCTCTTCCCCGTTGCTCCCAGGAACAGAAGGAAGACCACCATCGCAATGGTGCCCTCGGACATCAATTGCGCCCCCGATAATATACGGTCAAAATCCAGCCCCCCGACTTCCCGAACCAGAATAAACATGGCAATGAGGAAGCAAAAATCCCCTACCCTGTTTACAATAAACGCCTTACTTGCTGCCGCACTGTTCTTGCGCTCTTCATACCAGAATCCAATGAGGAGATAGGAACAGAGTCCCACGCCTTCCCAGCCCAGAAACATCAGCAGCAGGTTGTCTGCCAGAACCAGATTGAGCATCATGAAGATGAACAGGTTCAGGTACGCAAAGAACTTCCAGAAGGAACGGTCTTCGGCCATGTAACCGGTTGCATAAACATGGATCAGTGCGCCAACCCCGGTAACCACCAGCGTCATGATCAGGGAGAGTTGATCAATCCGGTACGCAATATCAATAGAGAAATCCCCCACGCCCATCCAGGTATAGACGGACGTAACCGGTGCCGTATCCACACCCTGCGCAAAAAGTGTTACCGCAAGCCCGAATGGAATGGCAACCATCAGGGTGCCGAACACCCCCAGCAGCCCCTTATAGGAACGTAATCCATGGGCAAATAAAGGAAGTATTCCCAATAATGCTGCCCCGATGAGCGGCAGCAGAATAATAAGCTGAACCGTCAGATCAGTGGACATTGAAGGGCTCAGTGCCTAAACAATTTGATATCGTTAACATCAACTGTAAGCTTATTACGGAAGATTGCAATCACTATGGCGAGACCGATTGCCGCTTCGGCGGCGGCAACCGAAATTACGAAAAACACCAGAATCTGACCGGATACATTCCCCATAAACTGTGCAAATGCGACCAGAGTAAGGTTCACTGCATTCAGCATGAGTTCAATGGACATCAGGATTACGATCAGATTACTCCGATACAGGACCCCCATCACTCCGATGGAGAAGAGCACTGCGCTGAGCGTCAGATACCATGTAAGAGGGATTCCCATCAATATCTATTCAAACGTACGTTTTGCAAGGATTACCGCACCCACTGTTGCGACCAGAAGGAGAATTCCGATGATTTCAAACGGGAGTACATAACGGGTAAACAGTGCTTCTGCGATGTTTAATGCGGATCCACTTTCTGCACTTACGACTGCCGATGACAGGGATTCCGAAGTCGTTGCCGTAACATAAACCAACTGGGCAAGGATCACCGTAAACAGAATAAATCCGGTCACTTTCTTGCCATCAATCCGGTCTATTTCAGGGACGGCACTCAAATTGAGCAGCATAATAACAAACAGAAACAGCACCATGATTGCCCCCGCATAAACCAGAACCTGTACCACTGCAATGAACGCGGCATTTAAGGTTACATACAGTCCTGCAACGCACAGCATCACAAGGATCAGCCATAATGCGCTCTGCACCGGACTGCGTGCAATCAGCATGGCCAGTGCCGAAAACACTGCAACGAGACTGGCCGCAATAAAAAAGATTTCAGCAAACATACATGACCCGTGGACTCTGACCCCCAAATTTAGGCAAATTTTCGTAGCCGTTCACTATTCAGAGTCTGAAATTTTCGTGATTTGTGTTTTACTGCTTTGTATGCATTTGATCCAGCACCGCTTCCAGAGCCGCATCAAACTCTGGAGGGGATCCTCCGGTTGCCAGCGGCAGCACTGTAATGCCCGCCCGCTCCCGAAACATCCAGGCCCCTAACACACGAACGGCATCCATCTGCTGCCTGCTCAGCCGATCTGGTGCATCAAGCACCCGTTCATGGAAGGTGGCTTTCACTTGATTGAAGGCATTTTGATCACACGGCCACATCGAATGTGCAACCGGGAACCCGCAAGCCATAAAATGAACCTCAAATTTTCCCTTGAACGTATGGATCGCCGCCCCGGTCCGTTCCAACAGGGGAGTCCGTAGAAACTGTGGACGCGAATGGATCCGTTTCACTATTTCCAGCCAATCACGAAATTTTGCGGCAAGTTCATACTCCTTCGCTCTGGAGGCTTCCTGCATTCTGGTTTCCAGTGCAGACAGCACCTGTGGGCTGTGCCCTTCCAGAATCTCCAACGCACGTAAAAATCCATCCTCCGTCAGAGGGCCGCCAATCCGGGCGGTTTCCAGTCCGATCCCAAGTCGCTTGGGGGACCGGAATGATTCAGGAGATGCCCCGTAAAGAGAGACCAGCAGCTGTGCCAGATGAATGGCTTCGTCTCGATCTGCCATCGGACCATAGTGTTTGGCACCATCTGCGCGGACATGCTCAATAAGCGTCACCCAGTTTGCACTGGAAATTTTGCCAAGCCGCAAAAAAGGCTGATTCCGGTATTCCTTTGCTGCTTTATTGTAGGGCGGAACATGTTCTTTGATCAGACTCGACTCCAGGAGCAGCGCTTCCAGTTCGGTCCCGGTCTCGGTCCACTTGATATCATGGATCTGCCGAATCATTGCACGAATGTGCTTGGGATGGCTCTCTGTACCTGCAAAATAACTGCGCACCCGCTCACTCAGTAACCGGGCTTTCCCAATATAGAGCAATTTTCCATCCTTCCTCCGCATCCGGTACACACCGGGCAAGTCCGGAAGCTTGCTCAGATAATTTTTGCGAATCTCTTCCAGACGCTCCTGACCGGCTGTACTTTTCTTGTACGGGGCATTTTGAAAGTGCAGTACCTCTTCCAGATCGGTGATCTCGTGCTGCCTTTCCAGCATGCGGAGCAGCCGGACCAGTACCCCCTGTGTGGCAAACGCGTCGCTGCGGGCACGGTGAAGTCTATCTGCAGGAAGCCCGAAATGCTTGATCAGACTCCCCAAACTCCTTGATGGCAGCCCCCGAAGGAGCCGGCGTGCTAAGCGTACCGTGCAGAGGGTTCGGTTTTGGAGTGGAGGAAGTTCTGCACGGTGCAGTGCGGCCTGGATAAAGCCCCAGTCAAATTTTGCATAATGCGCTACAAAGACGGCATCTCCCAGAAATTCAACAAAATCGGGTAACACTTCTGACATCTTCGGTTGCCCCAATACATCGTTCGTCGTGATTCCGGTGATTTGTGTGATACGGCCTGGAACCATGCACCCAGGATCAACCAGATGCGCAAAGACAGCGTCCGGTTCATGTCCTTTCACCCGGACTGCTCCAATTTCAATAATTCGATCATGATCTGCACGCAGTCCCGTCGTTTCCACATCGACAACTACAAATTCTGCGTCTTCAATTCGCATGGGATTTCCGTTTTATGAGCAAACTCATCGACTTGTGCGTACTAGGGCATTCCGAATTCTACACCATCAGATTAAACACCGTTCATGAACAAACTCACCGTGATTGGAGCAGGCAATGTCGGAGCCACCGTGGCCGAATGCGTCGCCCGCAAAGATATGGTTAAAGAAGTAGTTTTGATTGATATCAAGGAGGGGCTGTCCGAAGGAAAAGCACTTGATATCGCCGAATCTGCGCCCATTCATTTATTTGACACCCAAGTTAAGGGGGTAACGAACGACTATAATGCCACCGCAGATTCTGACATTTGCGTCATCACCAGCGGCGTACCCCGCAGGCCGGGCATGAGCCGGGATGACCTGCTGGGAATCAATGCCGATATTGTCCGCAGTGTGACGGAGTCTTTTATAGCGAAGAGTCCAAATGCAATCATTATCGTGATCTCCAACCCTCTTGATGTGATGACCTATGTCGCCCATCAGTCCAGCGGGTTCCCGTCCAGCCGGGTCTTTGGAATGGCAGGTGTTCTGGATACTGCACGATATCGGGCTTTTCTGTCCATGGAGCTTGGCGCATCGGTCAAGGATATTCAGGCACTCCTGATGGGGGGGCATGGTGATACGATGGTTCCCCTGCCCCGCTATACCAGTGTAGGCGGGATCCCGATCACCGAACTGCTCCCTGAAGATCGAATTGAATCCATTGTTGCGCGTACCAAGAGCGGGGGCGGCGAAATTGTACAGTTGATGGGGACTTCTGCCTGGTATGCACCCGGGGCCGCAGCCGCCGAAATGGCGGAAGCCATTGTGAAGGACTCCGGCAGAGTGCTCCCGTGCGCGGTATGCCCGTCGGGGGAATACGGTCTCTCTGATTTATTTATCGGCCTGCCCGTCCGCCTCGGCCGTTGCGGAATTGAAGAAATCATTACCGTAGATCTGAATGAATCCGAACAGGCGCTGCTGGACATTTCGGCGGAGCACATCCGTAGCAATTTTGAAGCACTCAGGCGCGTTTTGAGTCAGGCGGAGGCTTAAGGTCCACCAGGGTCGCCCCCCAGCTGCTTGCGTCTGTGGCAGTTTTCCAGTGCTCCACAAGCGGGAAATCTGCCAGAACTTTATGGACAGTACGCCGCAGTACTCCTTTGCCCTTTCCGTGAATCACACGTACACGGTAAATACCCTTACGGTGACAAGCACGGAGATACTCCCGGGTCACATCTGCGGCATCCCGGGGATGAAATTCATGCAAATCCAGAATCCCATTGACGGGATAAGGGTGAATCTTGTCCATCATGTGCTTCTGTTCTGCTGCGTGCGTACAATGTATCCACTCCATCCCGCTTAACGTCAGCAACCCGCGGGTAAAATACGATTCCCGAATGAAACAAGGCAACTGCGCGTCCCGCAATCAGCAAGCATTTATTCTCAACCCTGTCGGACTCGTTCAGGATCGAAAGACCTCCTCTTGATGGATCCTGCAAATCACCTGATCGTCAAATCCGAATTGGAAACACATTGTCTTGATTTTTCCAGGCCCCGGACTGTCGTAAGCCCCCCACATCCAAAACTTTGAATTCTTTGCTCAATCTCAGGGGCATCCCTCTGCATCCATTCCTGCCGGTTTACCAGATCAATTCACACCCGAATTCTCCAATTGGCAGTGCCATGGACTGCAGAGTTTCTCTGGTCCTGCTTCTGAGCCTTTTTGATGGGATTCAGGTTTTTCGAGTACGCCCAGCCCATCACGGGAACCTGATTTGATGTGATTTCTGATGCTGCCTGGGGTATTTCCCCTGCCTGAATCTCCAAGAATTCCCCTCCTTGTGCCCCAACTAGACACAGATCGGGCACCCCCCTTAGTTGTCACCGCCCTCTGACTTAGTTGTCCCTAGACGATTGTCAGAATTGATGATTGTCTAATGTCATAGACGGACTGCCTCACACATGCGGTCAGACAAAGACAAGAGACCGATCATTGCCGGACCCAAAAACGGAGAGTTTCGCGTGCCTTCTGTATGCACGGACCTACTCTGCAAAATTTACCTGTGCCAGAAGTTGGTCACCATGCTGTTTGCAGACGATGTCTTTGTTTTTAAGTCTGAAATTTCCCCGTGGTATAGGATTGCAGGTTCCGGATATGAATCCCCCCTGCACAGGCCGTCCATCGGGAAGATCCCTGCTTCGTCGGCAACACACGACACTCGTTCAGTTCTAATTCGGTATCTTACACGAATACTGAACGAATTATTCAATAAGCCCTTCGCTGAAGGTGCTTTTTTGCAGGATGGTACATCTCGTAACACGACTAAAGTCAGGTCTTGTGAACAGATGCGTCCTGCGTTCAAACTAAACAGCAGAAAATTTGGCTAAGAAACCCCACATAGTACGCAGGAACCAACCCGGTCGCTCCGCGGCCATCAGCCGCTTTGACGCACTGGGTACGATGACCGATGAGGATCTCATGGAGCTTTTTCAGGCAGGAACGGTGGAAGCCTACAACCTCCTGGTGGATCGCTACAGCGAGCGCCTTATGCACTATCTGTATGGATTTTTGCAGGACAGAAAACGCTGTGAGGATCTCCTCCAGGAAACATTCCTTCGCGTTCACCGCAACCGCCATTCATATCAGCGAATTGCAAAATTCTCTACCTGGCTCTATACCATTGCAGGGAATCTGGCCCGAAGTGAATACCGGAAACAGAAACGCCGGCATATGCAATCCATTCAGTCCGTGAGCCGGGATAATGAAGAGTACGAGATGCCGTTGCCGGACGAGACCTTTCTGCCCGATAAACACACAGAAAGTGCACTTCAGGACGAGTACATCCAGGAAGCACTGGGAGCGATCTCATCCGATTTCAGAGAGGTTCTGATCCTTCGGGATATTCAGCAGCTGGCCTACAGTGAGATTGCACAAATTACCGGGCTCCCGATGGGAACGGTCAAAAGCCGTATTAACCGCGGACGCAGCAAACTGCAGAGTATGCTCGGAGGAATCTATCCCTTCGAGAAAAAAGACTCTCCCGATCCCGCTGATCTTTCTGACAATACACCCCAACTGGAAACGGTCGAATGAGTCCGCTTCCAATTGGGGTCGCCTGCCAGCGTCTGATGATAGATAAAGAGGCGCAGACGCTGACGGTTCAGTGGTCGGATGGCTGCCATTGCACCTTCCCGCTGGATGGCTTGCGGCGTGCCTGCCCCTGTGCCGCCTGTCAGGGACACGAAAAAATGCATGAACTCCCGGATCCCGAGATTTTTCGTCTCCCAGCTTTAATGCGATGGGAGAACGTAAGAGCCGAAATCGCCGGCAGCGTAGGCGTACGTCTCACCTGGGACGATGGACATAACAGCGGTATTTTTACCTGGGAACGCCTGCGTGCAATGTGCCCATGTGAGGCAACCTGTCCATCCTGATTACAGCGGGAATTAGCGGGCATCCAGAGAAAAAATCAACCATTCTGTACTGAAATGGTCGTTCTGCAAGGGGACCGGAGCCCCCGATCATGACCATGTCTACAGTATTTCGTATATTTGAGCCCGCACAGAAATCATATTTTTGCGTACCGCCCCACAATTTATTGCTGGATTTTGTGAAGATTTGAAGAAGATTGGACAAATCGCATCACAATGATGTGCAGGTACCGTACGTTTGATGTGTACTGTAACAAGACGTTCAGTTTATACGTAAGGGGGCGGCGGATCTGTACCCCAATCTTTAATTGATTCATAGTAACGTGAAACACATAACACGAATTATTCGAAAAGACTCACGGCGAATGACGGCCCTGAGTCGCTTTGACGCACTTCAGGACATGTGCGATGAAGACCTGATGGAGCATTTTCAGGCAGGTGTCGTTGAGGCATACAATATCCTCTGGGAACGCTGGACCGGGCCTCTGGTCAATTTTCTCTACCGATTCACGGGAGATAAAAAAGCCTGCGAGGATCTCATCCAGGAGACCTTCCTTCGGGTTTATCGTAATCGCCATTCCTACAAACGTATCGCGAAGTTTTCCACTTGGCTGTACACCATTGCGGGGAACCTGGCAAAAACGGAATACCGTAAGCGCAGTCGGCGGCGTATGGACTCCATCCAGTCATTTAACCGTGACGGAGAGGAGTTTGAGATGCCGCTGCCGGATGAAACCTTCTCCCCGGATAAGCACGCAGAGAGTGCCATCCAGGATCACTATATCCAGACGGGACTTCTTGCCATGCCGGATCATTTTCGAGAAGTGGTCATCCTCCGGGATATCCAGCAACTCAGTTATGAGGAGATTGCAATCATCACCGGCCTGCCCATGGGCACGGTAAAGAGCCGGATTAACCGGGGACGCACGAAACTGCAGGAACTCCTGCATGGCATCTATCCCTTTCTGGACGAAATGGAAGACGAAGAGGAGGAGGAGCAGCAGCAGCAACAGCTTCCCGAATACGCGTAAACCGGATATTCAGACAGCGGATCAGCTGCTGAACTGGATCAGGATCGTAAAGGCAGCCACAACTCCTAAAAGGATCGTGAGCGCAATGACGATGTTCCTGCGTTGCTTTCGATTCATAGGTATGCGAGATTTTATTCTGCAATAAACGCTTTTGTATACAAATATGCAAATTCCTGTGACCGTCGGGTAACGAACTCCAGTAGACCTGCCTCATGGCATCCTTTCCCTTCTTCCAGGTTGATGCATTTACGGATACCCCGCTGAACGGGAATCCCTGTGCGATTGTTCTGGATGCAGATTCACTCACCCGTGAACAGATGCAGACCATTGCCCGTGAGCAGAATCTCTCGGAAACCGCATTCATCCTGCATTCGGAGAAGGCGGATGTGCGTGCCCGCTACTTCACGCCGGCCGAAGAGATTCCACTGGCTGGCCATCCCACGATTGCCGCGATACATCTGTTGGCCGAAACTAAACGGATCCCTTTGACCAGCCCCGTGACTGCAATCACCCTGGAACTGGAGGCAGGGATCATCTCTGTCACGATTGTGACTTCGTCTGAAAAGCAGAATCGTATTGCTATGACACAACTGAAGCCACAATTTCTGTCCCTGCTGCCTCCGGAACGAGCGGTATCCGCATTTGGGCTGCCCCCAAAGGATCTGATCCCAGGAAAGCCTGTTCAGGTCGTGAGCACCGGTACTCCGCAGTTGATGGTGCCGGTACGTGATGAAACATGCCTCAGGCGAATTCAGGTCAATGCAACATCTCTCTTGCAGTTACGGGATGAGTTTAAATTTTTCAGTGCTCACCTGTTCACGGTCAACGGTTCGGAAACATTTGCAAGACATTTTGCCAGTCCACCTGATGTATTCGAGGATCCGTTTACCGGAAGCGCAACGGGCGGGATGGGTGCATACCTGTGGCACTATAACCTGATCCAGAAACCGTTCTTTGTTGCAAATCAGGGAAAATGGATGCACCGGCCCGGTCAGGCCCTCGTGACGGTGATGGGCCCCCGCAATAACATTAAGGCCGTTGAGGTTGCAGGGCAGGCCGTCACCGTAATTACCGGCACACTTCGGATCTGACCTAGATGAATAATGTCCATAGTACCTAGACCCCTGGCAATTGACACGCAACTGATTCATGCAGGCGAAGGAGACCGTATTGAGGGGGCAATACGCATGCCGATTTTTCAAACGGCAATGTTTGAACATGACGAATCTCCGTTGCGATATGTCCGTTACAACAACACACCAAACCAAATCGTGCTCAATCGAAAACTTGCGATTCTGGAAGGTGCAGACGAGGCATTGGTCACCGGAAGCGGCATGGCCGCAATCAGTGCGGCACTGATCACCGCCCTCAAACCGGGCGATCATCTACTCGCCCAGAACTCCCTTTACGGAGGAACCCATTCATTCGTGCGCACACTGCTGACCGATCTTGGCGTGACGGTTTCGTTCTTTGACGCGGATGTCCCGGAATCCTGGAACTCACTCCTGCAAACAAATACACGTGCGATCTATGTTGAATCCATTACGAATCCCCTCGTCCGCGTATGCGATCTGGAGCGGATCGTGGACTTTTCCCGTGCCCATAATCTGGTATCCCTGATTGACAACACGTTCGCAACCCCGTTCAATTATCAGGCGGCGGCGGCGGGATTTGACTATTCGCTTCACAGTGCAACGAAATACCTCAATGGCCATTCGGACGTTGTTGCAGGAGCCATCATTGGAAAAGGCGACTGGGTACACAAGGCCGGGAAAAATTTAAAGCATCTCGGAGGCTCACTGGATCCGCACGCCTGCTTTCTGCTCCATCGCGGAATTCAGACACTGGCCCTTCGAATGCGGCAGCACAATACTACCGCACAGGCACTGGCAGAATTTCTTGAATCCAGAAGTGAGGTCAGCCAGGTTTACTACCCCGGTCTGAACTCCCATCCCCAACACAAACGGGCTGCCCGCTTATTCGGAGGCTTTGGAGGGATGCTCAGTATTGAACTAGACGGAGGTCTCAAGGTCACGGAAAGGGTCATGGACCGCCTGCAGATCCCCGTCTATGCACCGAGTCTTGGAGGCATTGAATCGCTGATGACCCGCCCGGCCATCAGTTCACACGCAGGGTTAACCCCCCAGGAGCGCAAAACTGCAGGAATACGGGACCACCTACTGAGGATTTCCGTAGGAATTGAAGACAGTCAGGACCTGATTGAGGATTTTGAACAGGCGCTGGCTTAAAAAAGGATTGAAGGAAGAATCGGAACGAATTTCATGTCTCGCTGACGGGCTGCCAATTCCTCCACCCATAGCAAAATGACATTCCTCCCCATCCATCGCCTGCAATCTGGATCCACTGATGGCAGGCGAGTAGGAATCCAGCAGTCCCCATCCCCGCCTTATCCTGAAAATTAAACTCCCCCTAATCCCATGAATTCTCCAACAACTTCATTGAATGTAATTGGGGCACCACTGGACTGAGGAATCAGTTCTATGGATAGCATGTCCCGATACTCACGATTCCAGTCATGCTTTTTGAAGGTGGTAAATCCGTCAGCAAAAGCAAAAACAGTCGTCGGAGCATCAAAATATCCAAGTTTAAAGTAGGCCTTCCCATGTTCATTGGTTGTGGTCTGCCGCAAGGTGCCATCAGGGGTTAATGCCACAACCTTAACGTCTGCAATCGCCTCGCCGCCCTGGTGCACCATGACCGAAGCATCGTGATCCGAACGACGTATGATTACACTAAAAAACCCGTCATCCTTAAACTGCGGCTCCGGCAGATCCGCTTCTATACACCGCCTGATCATGTCCACCGTACCGGTTCCCACCCGCTCAACATAGTTACCTAAAAACATAGAATTTGCCAGTAACCGATTATGTGGTTTTGACGGATGAGCGACACGCAGTTGCTCAAGTGTCAATGAGTTCGGGAGTCCCCCTGGATTCCATACCTCCAAACGGTCACTGAATAACATCACCTGCACACTTCCACTGCTTGTGTAATCTCGGTGCACCACTGCGTTAACAATGGCCTCGGTAATTACTTTTTTTGGAATCTCCGCAATTCTAGGGGCCCGCCCCGACTCAGAGCGCGTACCAACCATACAATCAATCTTACTCAGCACAAATCCAACTGCCTGATCCACTAACTCGAATACGTCTCCGTAATAGACTTGAAGTGCCGGGATGGGCTTCGCGACATTTGTGCCATAAAAATGAGCACATTTAACTTCGGATGAAAGCAAAAACCGCTGCGGATCCTTTCCAAACAGCAATATAGCCGCATTCGTAAGTTCGCCTTTGTCCGTCAGCAGGTCAAGATGACTTAACAGCTTCTCTGGATGTGTATTCTCTGGAAGTGGAAATCCTCTCTCCGAGCGTGCTGTACGAATAAACTGGACGATTCGTTCAGGATCCAGATCCTCTAATTTGGCACGAAAACAAGGTGCTTCATCAAATGGACATGTACGGATCAAATTTGAGTCTTTCAAGTATTTTGCCAGTGCGATATCAACGCCGGATATTAACTCTTCCGATGTCTTGAACCGTTTTCTGACCACGCTAGCCTCGGCTTTGTTAATCAATGCCTGCATCTTCGGATCCCGAGGCTTCCCCTGCACATCCTTTACAAAAATCAGCCGATGCTTGCCGGTTGACGCTGCCTGATCAAACTCTCGCTCTGTTGGGGATATTCCCTCACGGTCTTCCGCACCATATTTGCTCCCGAATAAACCAATGTAGATATCGGACCGTTCGACTTCGTCCAGATAAAGTTCGTCGGGGCGCTGATCCACAGCCGGAACATCCTCAAAGAGAAATACATCAAAAAAATCCTGTACATACGCATGATTAAGGATGTAGTCCCGCAGCATCGCCCTTTCCTGGGCAAACTCACTTTGCACACTGCTGATGAAAATGCGTAGAGTGCTCACGTTCACACTATAAGTTAATTATTGAACCAGCCAGGGATCGCCTCTTCATCGATAACCTGTAAATCCTGAATGGCAAACCAGCCCTCATTCTCAATCCCGCCACTGTTTGTATACGTGTCCGCTTCCGACTCGCCTCCCAAAACCTCAATGTCCACCACCAGAGCTAAGTCCTTTTTCATGCCGGGTGCCACTTCCACCTTGGAAGCCACATCGGCTACACGACCGGCAATTGTACCGATCATCAGCCCCTCCTTCGTGTACAGATGTACACGGACCTGCTTACCGATGAAGTGATACATCGTTCAGACCTTACTGGTCGGAGCGAGTTGCCAGAATCGGCACATCCATTCCGAACTGAACGACATGCAGTGTCCCGCTCAACCCCGCTTCATCAAGCACCATAGAGACATTCATTGTTCCAAACTCGGGGTTATCAAAGGTAAACGACAGGGTCTGTGTCTCTTCATCAAACTCATTGGATTCGGGCCGGACCACATCTGCAGAGTTGTTCCCGTCCTGGGACATGATAATCACCAGTTCACCTGGATCTGCTTCAACAATCTGCAATGTACCCGTATAAACCCCCTGGGGAGAATCAATACTGTAACTCCAGTTGCCTGAAACAGGACTAGGACTTTCCTTAGAGAAGAGTCCGCCAAGAGCGGAACATCCGCCAAGAAAAATGACTGATACGAGAGCGATGAATGCGTATATTCTTTGCATCGTTACGTATTACAAGCTAATGTATTTGTTTAAGGTCGGACTGCCCGGGGTTTGAGTGTGGTCAGCGATTCAATGCGAACCGGCTCACCGGTCTTTACACTCTCCCGTGCAGCCACACCAATCAGCACGGACATCGCACCGTCTCTGGAACCTGCCGCCTGTCGATATGGATCGGAGGTTGCCTCACTCCGAAAGATATGATCCTGCAATCTTACGTCCCCGCCTCCATGTCCACCCCCGCCATGCGGAATCTGAATCAACTCCGTCTGCCCAAAATTATCCGTTATCCGAAGTTCATCAAAAGGCGCGTCCTCCCAGGGCTGACGCTCCTTGATCCACGCCTCCAGCCGCCCCTCTGTGCCATTAAAGGCAATCCGATATCCTTCGTAAGGCGAATAGGTCGTACAGGAGTAACTGACCTGAACTCCATTGGCATACTTGATCTGTGCAGCCATCTTGTCGTAGATATCAATTTCTTCACTCCATACACACCCGTCCCTTAGGTAGCCATCATGGTGCTCATGGGCAACATAGAGATTCATAGAACTCTCACTCTCCGTAATATCCCAGTAATGCCTGCACTTTGAGGCGTGTGGACAACCCCGGCAGTTGGTGTGACGGAATTCATTGTTATGCCCATAATACTCCAGGTCCCCATACGCAAAGACTTCCTCCGGCTCCGATTCCAGCCACCAGTTTAATAAGTCAAAGTGATGCGTTGCCTTATGCACAAACAGTGTCCCCCCAAAACGCTCCTTCCCGTGCCAGCGCCGAAAATACGCCGCCCCATGGTAGACATCCAGATACCAGTGAAAATCCACCGAGGTAACCCTGCCGATGCGATGATTCATCAGGAACTCTTTCATTGCCCGACGATGAGGAGAATACCGGTAATTGAAGGTAACCGTCACATTCTTGCGCGTGAGTGCCTGCGTATCCAGAATTGCCTGACACTTTTCGGCATCCGTCGTCATGGGCTTCTCGGTGACGACATCACAACCGAGTTCCATCGCCCGGACAATATACTGATGATGGGCAGAGTCCACAGTCGTCACAATCACCGTATCCGGGCCGGTCACGCGGATCATCTCATCAAAATCCGTAAATGTCGGACAACTAGCCCCCATGTACTCTTTCACATACTCCAGACGGCCGGGATTGATATCGCACAGCCCCACATGTTCCACCACATCCGAGTAGTCACGGATCAGGTTCCGCCCCCAGGTTGTACTTCCACGAATACCGGTTCCGACCAAAGCAACCTTCATGCGCTGCCCCCCCTTGGGGGCAGGCCGAACCAGTATCCCCGCGGCAGCGGCCGTGCCACCCGTCCGAATAAAATCACGTCGATTCATTTCTTTGACTGATTGATGAATGAAAGGTCTACACCTTGACTTCCCAGCCCGGCTCGTATTCCCGCCCCCACATCTTCATCGCCTCCTCATCATCCAGAATACGGCCGTTCGCTGGATCGCAGTGAAGCGTCCGCCCCGTTTCCTGGGCAATATTGCCCAGGTGGCACAGCAGGGTACTCTTGTGCCCTTCGTCAATGGGAGAGTACTGTGAAACTCCCTCCCCCCGAATGGTCTGAAGCATATTTGCAATATGCCGGTCTGTGAGTCCGCCTCCTCCCCGGATGTCCAATGAGGCTTCACCGGACATTTTTGACCGCTTCCATACTTCCTCATTATCCTGATCGTAGACCGTATACCCATCACGATCAATCACAACCGTCCCCTGCTCTCCATGAATGGAGGCACCGCGTCCGCGATTCTCAACCGGGTACGGGTTGCAACTTCGGCCATCCCATGTTATAGTCTTGCCCCCCTCAAAATCAAAGGATGCCACCTGTGTATCATAAAATTCCCAGTCATCCTCGTAGTGGTACCGTCCGCCCGATGAACTCACCCGGATCGGATAATCCACGCCAAGCGCCCAGCGGCAGACATCAATCTCATGCGTCCCATTATTACAGATCTCACCGGTCCCCCAATGCCAGAACCAGTGCCAGTTATAATGAATCAGGTTATCCTTGTACGGCATCCTTGGAGCGGGCCCCTGCCATAAATCATAGTTCAGCCAGTCGGGAATGTCCGCGGGCTGGCCCCGACCAATGGATCCGCGGTTGTTGGCATACCACGCGCGGGCATAATAGGGGCGGCCAATAATCCCCTGCCGGATCGCATCAATAATCTGAGCGGATTCTACGGATGCACGCTGTTGATTCCCCATCTGCACAACACGGTTATAGCGCTCCTGGGCCTGCACCAGCATCTCCCCTTCCTCGGGATTATAACTGCACGGCTTTTCTACATAGACATGCTTGCCCGCCTGGAGTGCCATGATCGCAGCAGGTGCATGCCAGTGATCGGGGGCCGCGATGACGAGAATGTCTACCTCAGGATTGTCCAGTACTTCGCGCAGGTCAACCACCCCGGTCGGGGTGCGGCCCCCATTGGCTTCGGTCACCTCCGGGATTGATCTAGCAATTGCCCGCTCATCAACATCACAGATGTGTGTGACTTCACATCCCTCCGCTCTGGCAAACGAAGTGGCCAGCACGCCGCCCCGGCTGTGCACTCCCATGACGGCAGCGTTTAAGCGGTTTGAAGGGGCAGACAGGCCGCGTGCGGCTCCCAGAAGGGTCGCTCCAGCCATACCGGCGGAAGCAGTCTTGATAAAGGTTCGGCGGTTCGGTCGTGAGTTCATGCGTCAAAATGATCTGTTGAAAAAACAATTTACAACGCAATCCAACACAAATGAAAATTTTAGGTGCGAAAAAGGTACTGAACCTTGAAAAATATCTGCCGACTGCTCTGCCGAAAGTACTTTTCGGCCCCCTGCGCGCGATTGAACTGATCAAAATCATGCGTTGACCCTACGTGCAAGGCGGTAAATGCATTGATCTTGTAGGTTAAGAGCGGGTCAATCTCCAGAGATTTAGAGAACTCGCTGTACTGCACAATGGTGCGCAAAAAGAAGTAACGGCTGAACTGATACTTCACGCGGGTGCGGACAATGTATCCGCTGAAGAATTCTTCGCCTGTTTCCTTGTCAGACAGCCGTGAATAGGAAAATTGCGGCCGAATGGACATCCGCTGTGTCGGGCGCAGTGTCCCCCAGGCACTGATATCCAGGCTGTTTCCGATTTCCGGCTCATCAAGAAAGCGCGCGATAGACTCGCCGATTCCAGCATCTATTCCCAAGTTGACACGCTTGCTGAAATTGCTGAAAATATTCACATTCACCCGAGTCATTCCGTCAAACTGGACTCCTGCAAAATTCTCTTCCCGATACCACCAGTTAATTTGAATATTTGTCTGCCGTTTTAGTTGAACAGAGACCGCAGGGCGGAAGAAAAAGCTTTTTTGCAGCCCCTTAAAATTCCAGTTACTGCCGATCAGCAGATTTGGCCGGATCCGGTCTACAAACCCGATCACCTTTTCCGGATAGATGGTGACCCCCTGCCAAAGGTACGCCGTCTGTTCATTGTTCTGGCGAACGAAGCCGTTATCGGCACGAAAGGTCGGGCTCACCGCTTCATAGCCCCCCTCAAATGACCAGTGCCGCGATCCCCGGTCAAACTCGGCTCTTGCTGCATACCCGCTGAACGACTCTCCATCCAGTGCACCGGTATACCCCTTTTTCCCAAATGTGATATCCCCCACATCTTCGCTCAGTTTTTCATCTTCAGGCTCCACATTGCTGCTGTACACAAATTGGCCGCTGATGGTATACTTTTGCAGAAATCTCGCTGCCGCATCGACACTGACCGTAGACCCGGATCCCCCTTCATCCAGTCTGCGATCCGTAATGAGTGCGCCAATAAAGGAGTCATTATTGAAATTATGCCGCACCCGCAGGATATTGGAAACACTGCGACCTCCCTCCAGCACCCGGCTCTCTTCCTCAAAAGGCAGCAGGAGGGGCGAGTGGTTATCTCTTGCACCGATATAGGCCACATCCACCGAACCAAACCGCCCGGTCAACTTTGCGGCCCCAATCGGATCATTAATGGATCGGGTATAGACGGTCTGAATATCGGTGTCAAACAGCCCCGATCCTTCCTGAAAAAATGGGCGGCGCTCCTGAAAGAACAGTGCAAACGTCGAGTTCACATCAATTTGCGCCTCATCTGATTCAATCTGGCTGAAGTCCGGGTTGACGGTTACATCTGCCGTGAGTTCCGAGGTGATGCCGTACTTTAGATTCAGCGAAGGCTCAAGCGTGACCCGATCATTCTTGAACCCGGAAGCAGGTACATCCGCATCCCGGAGCGCACCCACGCCGCCCCCCGTCAGGGAAGGCAGAATTTCAAGGTTGCGTCCGGCTCGTACCCCCCGGATTCCGTTGATCTCGCCAAGTTGACAACTCATGCACGGATCATCCTGATCAATGGCGGCCCAGGAATATTGACTCCGGCTTTCCCGGGGGCGGGTAATCCAGAGGGTCGCCCCCCAGGTCTGGACATCTGTATTGGGAAAGCGCAGGCTCTTGAATGGAATGGCCATCTCCACCTGATACCCCTTTTCGGTGATCTGCCCACCGGACCGGAACAGGATGTCAAATCCATCATCCTCGTTATTTGGCGAGATAAACGAATCGGCCTGGATCCCAAGGGGATTGGCGGCGATAAAATACATGCCCTGCCCGTCCCGGTTCGGGTCCAGCACAATCCCGGCATAGTCATCCTGCCAAATCTCATCCCTGTCACTGAGGTTCGCACGGATCTGACCTGGATCATCCATGACCATGATCCCCACATAGAGGTAATCGTCATCGTACATAACCCGTCCACTCAATTCCACCGGGGGACGGCGCTGTTCATTCGGAAACACTTCCGAAAAATTGCGGACTTCCGCAACCGCCTTCCAGGCATCTTCATCCAGTTGTCCGTCCACCCGTATTGCTCCCTTTGCTCTGGTAACGGTCAGAGCCGGTTTGAAATTCGGTTGAAATCCTGTGGAGAATTCAATCCCGGAATCGGTAGTTTCATGTTCTGAACCCCCATTTTGGGACTGGGCCTGGGACCGGGAGACAAGACAGCCGCAGAATACGGCACATAATAACAGTCGAAGCATAATCAGACATTTGATCGTTAGAACTATGCTTTTGCATTCCCAGGCATACAAGAGCGTCTACCCCCATTACGGAAGCCTTTGCCGTATTGTTACGGAAGTATATATCTTTTATCATCAGATCCACAGATCTCACGAAACATGTTTGATGACCAGGCTGTCTTAATTACAGGAGCTGCAAACGGAATCGGGCTTGCCGCCGCGCAGCAGTTTGCCAAGATGGGAGCACGGGTATTCATAAATGATCTGGATGCGGATGCGTGTACATCCGCTGCACGCACGATCCGGGAAGCGGGGCTCGCCGCGTGGCCCGTGCCCGGCAATGTGACGGATCCTGAAATTCCTGAACAACTGATTCAGCAGGTGCTCCATCAATGTGGACATCTCAATATTCTGGTCAATAATGCGGGATTTACCTGGGACGGGATGGTGCATAAGATGACCGACGAGCAGTGGTACCAAATCCAGGAGGTGCACACGATGGCTCCCTTCCGTTTAATCCGTGCAATTGCACAAATATGGCGTCCTCTGGCAAAAGAGGAGATGCGCCTCGGACACTCCCATCCTCACCGATGTATTGTGAATGTCTCCTCCACCTCAGGGCTGCATGGTAATATCGGACAGATCAACTATGCTGCGGCCAAGATGGGGGTAATCGGCATGACCAAGACCATTGCCCGGGAATGGGGCATCTTTGGCATCCGGTGCAATGCGGTTGCGTTTGGGTTCATTGATACAAGGCTGACACGCCCGCTGGATGAAGGACACACGCTTGCAGTTGAGGGAACCGAAGTTACCCTGGGGATTCCTCAGAATGTGAGAGATGCCTCCTTTGCTGCGATCCCCATGAAAAGACCCGGCACCGCGGAGGAAGCTGCGGCGGGAATTATTCTTATGGCATCCCCTCTGGCTGGTTATATCACCGGACATACACTGGAAGTCACCGGTGGACTCGGAATCTGAACCTTTGTTTTGCAATGGAACCCTTTGACCAGCCAGAGCATAAAATCGTCCGGGTTGAGGAATGTCATTCTCATTGAGAGATGTCATGATTCCTGAGTCTCGTCAGCAATACCGCTGACGGGACTTTTTTTTGAAACATTTTCTATCAACCCGCCACTTGGCATATAACTTGGGAACCGTTGATGATTGCAAAAACATACCCCCATGGCGTATTTTGCTGGTCCGAACCCTGCGCCGAATATCAAACGTGACGATTATACCTTGTCCATTGCATGCAACCATGTCATGTTGCTTACGGGAATGATGTTCGTGCAAAATTTGACGTACCATGTCACCGGTGCAGTGCTTCTGGCCTCTTTGATTGTAATTCCTCAGAGCACTGCACAGCAAAGTAAACCGGCAGGAAACAGATCTGACTGGGAGGGGCTAAAGGCCCTCTATATCGAAACCGGCGGAGAAAACTGGACAAATAATTCGAACTGGAATGTCACGCTTGAAGATCCTCCCCCTCCTGAACAGTTAACCACATGGCACGGTGTCACACTTACAGACGGGCGCGTTACCGGGTTAGATCTTTCAAATAATGGATTAACGGGGATTCTTTCCGCTGAAATAGGAAATCTGTCGCATCTGCGTGTCCTTGATCTCCAGGAAAATGATTTATCCGGTCCCATCGGCTCGTGGATCGGGACGCTTACTGCGCTAGTCAAACTGCATCTCCAGCAAAACCAGTTCTCGGGCCCGATCCCTAATGAAATTGAGAACCTGGTTCATCTTGAATATCTAAACCTGCGGGGGAATCGTCTGGAAGGCATGATTCCAGAGAGTCTGGGAAATTTGCAGAAACTCCAGGGGATCTGGTTACATGCGAACCGGCTATCCGGCCCCATCCCGCAACGTGTACTGAATCTTCCGAATTTGGGCTGGTTATGGGTCGGGGAGAACCCGGATCTATCAGGAATTCTTTCCCTGACAGATCCAAGCCGGACTGCGGCCATTGACTTCTATTTAGAACAAACGGGCCTCTGCATTGATCAGCGAAGTACCGAAGTTGCAGATGCCCCAATCCCGGACTATGCCTGCCTGCTGGAAGAAGAATGGGAGGCACTCAAGAGACTCTATCTCGCGACGGATGGTGACCATTGGATAGCCAATACCGGCTGGAATTTTGAAAACCGCCTGAAAGCCGAAACCGTTGAAGATTGGCATGGCATTACCATTGAGGATGGATCGATCCAGGCACTGCGACTTGGACTGAATCATCTTGACGGGATTCTGCCCCCTGAACTTGGATCCTTCACGAAGCTTGAGTTCTTGCGCATTGATGGAAACCCTCTCTATGGCCCCATCCCCGATGAACTCTCTTCGCTCGCAAATCTGAAGGTCCTCTCTGCCGCAGAAACACAACTGTGTGCACCATCCACGGCTGCCGTGCAATTATGGCTGCGGAGAATCCCCACCGTACTCGGACTTGACGATTGCACCAGCAGCGAAGCAGCCATTTCTGCTGAACATTCCCCCGGATCATGGAGGACACTCCCTCTCTGGATGATCATAGGACTTGGGGTATTGGGAATACTGGGGACCGGTGCAGTGCTGATCGCAGCATTCAGGAAAAATAATATCCCCGAAGAGACAGAGGAAGATGAAGATGAACCGGATCCGTATATCGATCAATGGATGACCATCCAGGAGCGGCTGGAAGAGTTTATCCAAATGGCAGCTTCCATGTCCACGCTTGCGGAGCAGTCGATCCACCAGAGTGATATCACCAGAGATTTTGCATCCGCACTTAAAACTCTGCGCAGTGCACTGGATCAGCGGGATCAGGAAATCAAACGTCTGCAAAGAGGGCATGATAACGCAGTATTCCGTAAATTTGTTACCCGCTTCATACGCGTGGATCAGGCGATCCAGTATTTTTTGCAGAATACAACGGGCCAGGCAGATCATTTGGAGTCTATTCAATCTCTGATGATGGACGCGTTGCAGGAGTGTGATGTACAGCAGTTTCAGCCGGAGATTGGCAGTGATTACCGGTCCGCCTTTGGGGTTGCTGAGCATCCAAAAATTTTAATCACCACCGTAGCGGAGGATGATTGCCAGATTGTTGAAATCCTGGAACCGGGCTATTTCATGCAAGGTGGCAACGAGAAAGAAGTCCTGATTCCGGCACGTGTGGCCATATACAGATTTAAACCCGAACAATAACTTTCATGAGTTCAGTCGTAGGAATTGACCTGGGGACTACATACTCCGCAGTCGCACAATTTGATGAATTTGGCCGACCTGTAATGGTGCCGGATCAGGATGGGAAATATCTGTTGCCTTCCTGTGTTGCGCTCATTCACGGTGAATGGCGGGTCGGATCGGATGCCCGCGGACAGTGGGCCGCCGACCATGGGATGGAGCAGAAGTCTTCTGCCGCACGCTTCAAGCGGGAGATGGGTACCTCCAGAGACTATCCGATTGCAGAACACCGCCTGACTCCGGTGGAGCTCAGCAGCCATCTGCTTCGATATCTGGCCGACTATACCCGGAAATCTGTCGGCCCCATTGCACCGGTGGTCATTACCGTGCCTGCAAATTTCAGTAACGAGGCCCGACAGGCGACCATGAATGCCGCCAAGGATGCAGGGCTGGAGGTCGCTAACATCATTAATGAGCCGACCGCCGCCGCCCTCTACTATGCCTATTCCGGCAAACTGAATGAGGCAGGAACGTATGCGGTCTTTGATCTGGGCGGTGGCACGTTTGATATTACTATCGCACGGTTTGACGGGAAGTCGGTCAATGTCATCTGGAGTGACGGCATTGCAAGGCTGGGTGGAGTAGACTTCGATGAGGCGCTGCAAATGGTACTGAAAGAGAAATATGAAACACTGACCGGCGAAGAGATCTCCATCCAGAGCATGAATCATGAGGGGTTTGATCTGGGCAGGATCCAGGATATGAAACACTCCCTGTCGCGCCGCGACAAAGTCAGTTTTTTTGCGAGGGGCCAGGTCATTGAAGTGACACGGAAAGAGTTTGAAGACAGTATTTCCAACTTTGTGACCCAGATCCAGCTGTGCTGCGAAAATGCGCTGGATGGTGCAGAACTGGAGGCAGTGCAATTGGATGGTGTAATCCTTGCCGGGGGCAGTACACGGATTCCTGCCGTTCAACAGTGCGTAGAGGATGTCTTTGGATGTGAGCCCCTGAGTATTGCAAATGTAGACGAAGTCGTTGCATTGGGGGCCGCACTGTATGCCGGCCATCGATCAGATCAGGATGTCCTTACAAAACTCCAGCAGGTCTCGGCGGCAGAGTTGAGTGTTCAAGATGTGGCAAACAAAAATTTTGGCACCAAGGCACTCTCCTGGGACGCTGAACTGGAAAAACCCTTCGCAATCAATTCTATCATCATACGAAAGGGGACACGGATTCCCTGCTCCATGACCGAGTCCTATACGACGGTATCGGACGACCAGACCACCGTGGACTGCAGCATTACCGAATGTGATCATGCAGAATTGGATTATGATCCAAAGTTTGTCCGGATCATTGGCCAGACAAACCTGAAACTGCCCCCGGGAAGACCTGCCGGGCAGGAAATCCGGGTGACCTATGAATATGACATCAACCAGATCATGCACTGCCATTTTGAGGATGTTGAATCTGGCGAGAAGAACGAGATTACCGTGGATCTGATGAAGGGCCTGTAGGCAATTCCCCGCAATCCATGACCGTATGCCTGATTCTGATCGCAGTTGTTTTTTTACTTTTCTGGCTCTTTCGTGGGGGAGACTTCAGCGGCAGTGCTGAATAAGAAGGAGAAACCCCGCAGATTGCCCGTATGGTATCTGTCCGAAAATCTATCCATACTGCGAATGTTCATGTCTGGATACTAAGATGTGATCTGGAAAGAGGCAGGGACAGGTCTAAATTCCAGAAAAGGGAACGGATTTAAATCAGATGGAACACAAGGTCATATCGCCGGTTAAGGGTACTTAATACGTTCCATTGCAGTCGGTTCACGGTTTATTTCTGAGACTTAATCAGATGCAGTTTCAGGGAACCGTTTACCCCGAAATGAATTTAAGCAGTTATGCCGAAACAGAATAAAGCGGATCTCCCATCGTCCACTGAGGAAGATGTGTATGTCTTTACTCTTTTGGAGAAGATGGGTTGTTCTGGCAAAGAGGCGGTTGCGTTCACCAAATCCTTATTCAACATGTTGTCTACCCCTATTCTTGAGCAAATCAAGTCCAGTCATATGCAATTAGAAGCAAAGATGGATGCGCAAAACAGTAGCCTGGAGGCAAAGATGGATGGCCTGGATGCGCAGAACAGTAACCTGGAGGCAAAGATGGATGCACAGAATAGCAGGCTGAAGGCGGAAATGAGCCATTTACGTTGGTTTATTGGAATCGTATTTGCCGTGCTTGGGGGCGTGCTGGCAACGGTCGTTGCTCTGGTTGCGGGGTAACCTCAGTATGCGTCTCGTGCATTGTTGGACGCGGTGTGCATGAGGCCTGCTGTGGACAAAATGAACGACCATGCTCTTGTCTTCCGACATCATCTGAAATCGGGGAAGTTCTCGAAGTATCAGACGAGCCTCTTGCAAAACCTTTAATCTTAAAGATTTTTATGCACCTGAGTGCACTCGGGAGCGCTTTTTGGTCTGGATTGTTCGTTTTGCAAGAACCCCAGACGATTCTGTTTGGTTCCGACTGGAGCAATAAATCGCTTTTCGGATGGATGCCCCGTATGGATGTTCGCGTCCGTGAAGTCACGGCGGATGACTTGGTGGCAAAACAAATCGAGGTGAAGGGACCGTTTCCCTTTGAAGCCTACGGCGAGGCCGCCGGGTTGATTGTATCCGTTTTTGATTGCACAGGGGACGAATTACATCCGGTTCTTTCGGCCGTAGAAGCCTTTCAGGAACCGTACACCATCGCCTATGATGACCGTGTAAAGGTGGGAGACATATCACCGGGAACGGGGCTTCGTATCTGAACCCCCGTCGGGATCTTCATTCCAGACATAATGCTCGGACCGCATGGAGGACACCGGCAGCTGACCGCTGTGGTGAGACTCGTTGATGTGCATGCCAATGTGATCATTCGGAACGGGAGCGTCACTGGGGGGAGGCAAGGAATTTTTTGGACAGGAAAGGCCGAGTTCACCTGCTCCCTGGGTAAACCTGGATATATTGGATTTGAAAAGCAGCGTCGAAAACTTCAAGCGATCATGGTTAAACTGGCCGCCGCCGTTGCGATGGCAGATGGCACCATGGATGCAGATGAACTCCAGGTCTTACAGCAGAAAATTGAACAGTGGCTTGAGCGGGCCGAGTCGTATTATGACGGCCTGACTGAAGCGCAGCGGACAAAATCCTATGAAAAAATGGTCCAGCGTGCACTGGCGAAGGCGCAAGATCATCAGATCAATACGGATGACCTGCTAAACCGCCTGCGTTGCCATGGAGATCAGAAACTCTGGTATGAGGTGCTGGAACTGTGCATTGATGTAATGGCGGCCGATGGCACTGTAAATATCTGAACTTACCCCCTAAAATTTTCAAATTCGTGGATTTGAGCGGGGATTCCCCCCTGATTTCCTAAAAATCAGGCCCCATTTCCGTCTAATTTCTGACTTTTTGGCCGGAATCCCCTCTGTTTTCGGCCTTTTTGACCGATTTTCTGCAAAATCCCAGATCCAGTGTGGATAAATACTCATGTCCATGTTGATTTTTGATGTTTTCTCAAAATTTTTTACCCATAATTGCAACTTAAAGTACTTTATTCCGTATATTTCTCCTTTCAGGCATTCCCTTAACCATTACATACTAGTCCATGTTTGTCGACGTCGTCAAAAACCGCCGATGGTCCCCGACCATCCTCATTCGTGAGTCCAAATGGATCGACGGAAAATCCAAAAAAATCACCCTCGCAAATCTCACCAAACTCCCCCAGCCCGTCATTGACGGAATCCGGATCCTCCTCAAAGGCGGAACCGCCATTGACTCCATTAAGAATGCCTTCACCGTTGT
>JAJECV010000013.1 GCA_022821875.1 Rhodothermales bacterium | reverse complement strand
CTTGGGTACCGGGTTTGTGTAGCGGTTCACGCGATAAAATCGCAGCATTTTCATATGCATCCCCCGCTTTAGCCGAACATATCCATTCGTTGAAAACATCTTCCCCCCTGACACATCTACAGTGAAGCTTTTTTTCGCCTTGCCCCTTTTCTTGAATCCGGGGAACCCTCGCTTTTTCTTGAAGAACTGCTTGTAGGCATCCGCCAGATCCTTCAGTCCGGTGCGAGTTGCGTTCACGGGATACTCTCTTAGCCATGGTGCGACCGTATCCTTGTGTACTTTATACCACTTGTAGAAATCAAACTGAGAGGTCTGGGATTGTCCGGTTTCTTCATAATCCTCTTTGGCTTTTGCCAGCGCCGCATTCCAGAGATACCGGTTGACTCCCGCCAGTTCATTCAGGAACCGGCAGGTCTTCCTGTCGCCTCGCAGACGAAAGCGGATCGTTACATGCTACCGTTCCCCTGAACCAACGGAGGGCTTTGGCTTACAATCTTTAACGGGCATGGCATCAAGCGGATGATATTGTGTAGGCAATCGGGGAGGCACTATCCTTCCAGATTGTATCCGTTTTATCCACCTGAATGGAAAAGGTTCCCCTCATTGTTACTTATGGATATAATTCCCTTTCAATTCGGCTATGGTCAATCACATTACTCTTTACAAATACCCACACAAACCCTGAGGCGCAACTGATAAATCGTATCTGATGGCTGCAACCGCCGCGACCTCATGCTGAATCAGATCTGGGCAGCAGCCATGATACAACACTCCAATCCGAAAAAGCCGTATTTTTCCGGCAGACTGTGAAGTTCATTCTGCCGGGCTGATTTGATTCCAGAGAACGGGTAACGAAACACCAAAATATAACTGCACCATGAATCATCACATACAGCAGAGTATCACCTGCCTGACGGGCATCCTGTTGATTGCCGGATGCAATACAGAACCTTCCCGCTCCATCACGGCGGTGTCATGGGGAGGTTCATACGGACATGCCGTCAATGAAGGGGTCAACATTCCCTTTACCGGGGAGACGGGAATTAATGTAAAGGTGGAAGACTACAATGGAGGCCTTGCCCAGATCCGTGCACAAGTGGAAATTGGGATGATCCACTGGGATATAGTGGATCTGGAATTCGCGGACGCAGTTCGGGGATGCGATGAGGGGCTTCTGGAGCCAATTGACATTAGTATACTTCCGCCCGGTCCCGATGGAACCCCTGCAATAGAGGATTTTATGGACGGAACCCTCACCCGATGCGGGATAGGTAAGCTCTACGGCTCTGGCGTGTATGCATACAATAAAGAGAGCATCTCTGGTCCCAAGCCCGCCACAATGGCGGATTTTTTCGATCTGGTGACCTTTCCAGGCCGCCGGGGGATGCGGCGGGTGCCTCAGGTAAATCTTGAATGGGCACTGATTGCAGACGGTGTTCCACTAGATCAGGTCTACGCCGTACTGGACACCCCCGACGGGGTGGATCGCGCATTTGCAAAACTTGAAACGATCAAGGACGAAGTAATCTGGTGGGAAGCAGGTGCGCAGCCGCCACAAATGCTGGCCGACAAAGAGGTGGTCATGACCACAGCATACAATGGTCGCATCTTTAACGCACAGGTGCTTGAAAACCAGCCGTTCGTAATTGTGTGGGATGGACAGGTGCTTGATGTAGGACAGGTTGGAATTGTCGCAGGAACACCCCGGCTCAAAGAGGCCCTGGAATACCTTGCCTTCGCAACCCGTGCCGAATCAATGGCCCGAATCGGAAGCCGCATCTCCTATTCTCCCGCACGGAAGTCGGGGATGCCACTGGTCACGACCCATCTGACCACTGGCATAGACATGGCTCCGCATATGCCCGCCAGTCCCGCCAACATGCAACGCGTTTTACACTACAATGCAGCCTGGTGGGTGGATCATCAAGATGAAATCAATGAACGGTTCAGCGCATGGCTGGTTCAGTGAAGCGACCTGCCAGAGATCCCACAAAGGCTGCGATTATGTACGAGATTCCTTCCCGTCAAAAAGATGAACCCGTGAATAATTCCCTGAAAGCGGCCGGCTTCACATTCCTGATCACCCTGTTGATCGCCGGATGTGGAACCGACAGGCCCCGGTCCATCACGCTGGCCTCCTGGGGAGGTTCGTATGGACATGCCGTCAATGAAGGGGTAAATATTCCTTTTACAGATATAACCGGTACTGGCATTGACGTTCTGGACTACAATGGCGGACTTGCCCAGATTCGTGCACAAGTGCAGATTCGCAACATCCACTGGGATGTGGTGGATCTTGAGATGGCCGACGCAATTCGGGGATGTGATGAGGGGATTCTGGAACCGATTGATGTCAGCCTACTCCCGCCCGGCCCCGACGGAACCCCTGCAATTGATGATTTTGTAGACGGAACTATCACCAAATGCGGGATCGGCAATGTCTATTATTCCACTGTGTATGCCTACAGCGAGGAAACTGTCTCCGGCATGAAGCCCACGACGATCGCAGACTTTTTTGACCTGGAGACCTTCCCAGGGCGACGGGGAATGCGACGCGTCCCGCAGGTAAACCTTGAATGGGCACTGATTGCGGACGGCGTTCCATTCCATCAGGTGTACGCAACCCTGGACACTCCAGAGGGCAAAGATCGTGCTTTCAAAAAGCTTGAAACTATCAAGGACGCAGTCGTCTGGTGGGAGGCGGGCGCACAGCCGCCCCAAATGCTTGCCGACGGAGAGGTGATCATGAGCACATCATTTAACGGGCGAATCTTCAACGCACAGATCCTTGAAAACCAGCCATTTGTGATTGTCTGGGACGGGCAGATGCTTGATGTAGGGCAGATCGGAATTGTCGCAGGCACTCCCCGCCTCAAGGAGGCCCTGGAATATATTGCGTACGCAACCAGCGCGGAGGCGCTATCGCAGATCGGGAGAAGAATCTCCTATTCTCCTGTTCGGGAGTCCGGGATGTCACTGGTGACTACTCATGTAGTCGCCGGTGTGGACATGGAACCCCATCTGCCTGCAAGTCCGGCCAATATGCAGCGTGTTTTATATTATGACGCGTCCTGATGGGTGGATCATCAGGACGAAATGAATGAGCGATTTCGTGCGTGGCTGCTCCAATGAGGGTGCCGCCTGCAAAAAAAACGAACATGTCTGTTATTGAATGCATTTTCCCTCCGGCACAATCTCCAATCTGCGGATTTTCGAAATCCTGAAGCGACTGGACGTTTTTTCAGGAGCAGCAATAAAGCGTCTGAAGATTCAGGGGTGATCCGCCCGGTTCTACTTCGGCAATCAACCTGCCCCAATGCTTCCGCCTCCAACTGAACTCCTGTTTCTCCCGACACATGATGATACAGGGCATCTCTCCATGAACTTCGTGCAGTTTAATTTTCGTGAGCATGAAATGTGGTACTTTTCAGGGACAAATCATGTGCATTTCGGGTCAATCCAATGAAGTATGTCATCTGACAAACACGGCGCATTGTCGGGCATTTTGTATGAACCCGACGACAGGTTGCCCCTGCCTGTCTCCCTTGGACTAGGGTTGCAACTGATGATTGTTGCACTATCTATGACAATTTTATTGTCTATGGTTGTGTTTCGAGCCGGGGGAGTAAGCGAGGCATACCTTGTCTGGGCTGTATTTGCCGCCATTGTGGTGACGGGGGCAACCACCATTGCGCAATCCATGCGAATGGGGCGCTTCGGAATGGGACACACACTTCTGATGGGAAGTACGGGGACTTTCGTCGCTGTCTGTATTGACGCACTCAACAGCGGCGGAGCCGGCATGCTGGGAATCCTCGTTCTCTTCGCAGGCCTGACCCAGGTTGTCATCTCTCAGAAACTCTCATTATTTCGGAAGATTTTGACCCCAACCGTTTCGGGAACCGTACTCATGCTGATCCCGATTTCGGTTATGTCGCCTATGTTCAATCTGCTTGGAGATGTGCCGACGGGCCGGTCTTCACTGGCAGCTCCCGTGATTGCATTCGTCACCGTGACCGCAATCTGCGGCGCATATCTTCTGAGTCGGGGGATGCTCCGTTTATGGGCATCCGTTCTGGGCGTTATAGCAGGAACCGTCATTGCGGCGGTGTATGGTATTTACGATGTATCCCGGGTCATGGAAGCACCATGGGTCGGCCTGCCTGAACTGGGCTGGTCTGGACTCAGTCTTCATTTTGGGCCGGCTTTCTGGGGGCTTCTTCCAGGGTTCATTCTGGCGGCCACCATTAGTTCGATCCGTACGATGAGCAGCGCCGTCGCCGTACACCGGGTTTCCTGGCGAAAGCCCGGGGCCGTAGACTATCGCCTCGTTCAGGGAGCCGTAGCCACAGACGGAGCCGGCAATATGCTTGCAGGCATTGCGGGGGCGATCCCCGGCACCGCCTACTCAATGGCCGCATCTTTGGCCCAGCTCACGGGAGTCGCCTCCCGCTACATGGGGATCGCAGCGGGAGCATTGCTGGTGGCTCTGGCCTTCCTCCCCAAGGTGATCGCACTAGTACTCGCAATCCCCGGCCCCGTCTTTGCTGCCTACCTGATCGTGATGATGGCAATGCTGTTCATGATTGGAGTTCAAATGATTGTTCTGGATGGGCTGGATTATCAGAAAAGCCTTATCGCCGGTGTCTCGTTCTGGATTGGTTTAGGATTCCAGAATCAACTGATCTTTCCAGATCTTGTGTCTGAATTTGCGGGAGGGCTTCTAAACAATGGAATGACTGCAGGCGGAATAGTCGCAATTCTGATGACCTTGCTCATGAAGATGACGGAATCCCGCCCAAGACGTCTCACTGCTGAACTAAATCCTGCCGCTCTTACACGACTTATGACCTTCTTTGACGAGTTTGCAGACCACCATGGGTGGGGGCAACGGATGAAGAACCGTCTGTGTGCAGTGGGAGAGGAAGTATTGATCACCCTCATTGATCAGTACGAAGCGGACAGGGACACTGGAATGCGCAGACTTTTAGTACTTGTGCGCAAGGTAAGCGGCGGGGCCGTTCTGGAGTTCATCTCAACAACTGGCAAAGGAGAGAACCTCCAGGATCAGGTTGCTTTGCTCAGCGAGCAGGCCGAAGAAGGATTCCTTGAAAAAGAAATCTCGCTCCGGCTCCTGCGCCATTTAGCGGCCTCGGTGCGACATCAGCAATATCATGGAGCGGACATTATGACAGTCCGCGTTGATCTTCCCAAATCCATTCCCCACACACAGCAAAATTGAAGAAAACTGTTTCTGCTAACGATGTCTCAAGATGCCGGAGATAGTTTTCCATGGTAATCGTACGAGTTTTCTTGATTCCCGACCAAAATTCATGAATCTATCGATTCTTCAGGGGCTTATAGTCTTTTGTGTATTCAGACGAAGTTGTTCAGGCAATCCGATGTCATAAAAAGGGCAGCATGAATATGAATCTACACCCAGAATCTCTATTTCTGGCCCTTTGTATGATCCCCTGCCGGGTGTCATAATCTCCCTGCAGAAATTCCTCTGGAACCAGAACCCCCGAAACCCAATCGGCCAGGCCGGGTATCTCAACTTGTTGATTGGTCGCACCGGACACAAGGCCAATACTCCCGAATCCGGTGACCGTGAATGCGGAGACGGCCGTCTTCTGGTATTGTCTACCGACACATTGCCCGATTGTTCACCGAAATCTCTACGCTTGTGATACGGGAAGACCTGAAAATCAGAGGCATGACCACAAGCGCAAAGGGGACGATGGCGAAGCCGGGCAAAATGGTGAACTAGAAGTCCGAGCCGAATTGGGTTATCTTGGGGACGGGCTGGACTTTACTGGAGCAATTCCTGCCGAAACGGAATGTGGTCATCAAGGTGCCTGCGCATCATACCTCACAGACCTGCAGCAATGCAGATTTGTGGGCACAAAGAATCGACACACGCAGTCCGAGTTTCTATGTCTGGAGTTCAGGTACCAACGCGTCCGTCAACATCAGGGGGTTGCGGGTGGCGTTCTGGCAGGAGCTGCTGCCGGACGGGTGTGGAGCCTGTGGTTGACCTGTCATTGCTGAGCACAAACCTGCAACTAGACAACAGGCGATGAAACACCAAAGAAACTTGTTCGCTGCGGAATGAGTTATAATTTTCAGAACAAAAAACGTACAACTCAATCCATCTACTCTGCCCATGAAAGGATCTTCGTCCGGTGGCCGTCCGTCAAAGGACATACAGACATCCATTCTCCGGTCACATGAAAAGATTGCTGAAGACTCCGTCTGGAACGATCAAGAATCGGCGAAATTGACAGGTGTGCCCCAAAAGTAAATCGTGTATCCGAGATTACTCACCTATACTAAAGCCCTAAATTAGTTCAAAATTCGTACCTTAAGAGTCATTGATTCCGTTCAGTTGTTCCCCGTGAACAACTAGATGCGACTTTATTTCAGTTCAATGAGCCCTTCGCAAAAGGTGCCAATAACAAATCAGTCTAGATGAATTTCCTGCTGCCCCGATTCCTTGGGCTACCCTTTATTATTGTAGTGTTTGGTGTCAGCCTGCCGGTCGCTTCGTATTCCGCCTTTGAACAAGCCTTGCAGGAATACCGATCCGTTGATGACTCACCTCCTACAGAGTCTGTGAATTCATTTGGTGCGTATCCGAACAATGTGACTGAAAGATCAGGAACTGATTTCCCTTCAATTTCAATCGGTGAGGGGGATGGTACAGTCATACCAGAGGTTACCTTTAACGTATTCAACACTGAGGATAGTATAGACGAAAGTACGCCTTCAATCTCGGTTCCGATAACTCTTAATGAAGAGGTAACGGCGGACCTCGCCGTAAAGTATGGTATAGGGGGTACGGCAACATCTGGCCAAGACTATACGATTGATAATGCTGGAGTTGTAACAGTAGATGTTAGTAATGATAGGTCTCAAGCAGAAATCACAATAAGCATTATCGATGACAACATCTATGAGGGAGATAAGACGATCATATTAACGCTGACAAATGGTACGGGTTACACAGTGGGAAGTACTTTCAATACATATACACTCACGATTATTGACGATGAGGATCCACATGTCCCCGAGTTTTTCTTCGATTCGGGATCGGGTAATGTGAGAGAAAATGTCCCTAGCGTGAATGTTAAGGTCAATATCAATCATCCGCCAACAGAGGGTGGCTTGAATTTGTATTTTGTGCCGGGAGAAGGAGAAACGGCCACAGTTAATGTTGACTACTCGTATGATCTTGATTTTCGAGATATACCTTTCATTTCGGTACCCCCGAACGTGTCTTCATTGAATATCCCGCTAAGGATCATTCCAGACAATCTGGACGAGGGCAATGAGACCATCATAATAGCGTTGTTGCCCGAAACCCACTTGGGTGGCATTTACACACTGGGGACTCCGAATACACATACACTCACGATCATCGATAATGATGGAACGGTTACTACGCCGGATGTCACATTCGCTTCCACTTCAAGTAGCGTAGCCGAAGATACGGGAACCCACAACGTAGCGGTAAATCTCAGCCCTGCTGCGCCTGCAGGAGGGTTAACCCTGAATTACAGTCTAGGCGGAACGGCAACAAGAAATACGGATTACACCAGTTCAGGGACGGTTCCGGTGACCGCGGGGGCAACTTCGGTGAATATCCCGGTCATGATTACCGAGGACAATGATGACGAAACGGAAGAAACCATCATTCTGACCCTGACAAGCGGTACGGGATATACGGTGGGGAATGCAAACATCCACACCTTAACGATCACCGATAACGATGGAACGGTTGCGACGCCGGAGGTCGCGTTCGCTTCCACTTCAAGCAGCGTAGCCGAAGATGCCGGAACCCACAACATAGCGGTAAATCTTAGCCCTGCCGCGCCTGCAGGAGGGTTAACCCTGGATTATACAATCGGCGGTACAGCAACGGGCGGTTCGGACTATACCAGCCTGTCCGGGACGGTTGATGTGACCGTGGGAGCAACTTCGGTGAATATTCCGATTACGGTTACCGATGACAATGATGACGAAACGGACGAAACCATCATCCTGACGCTGACAAGCGGTACGGGATATACGGTGGGGAGTGCAAACGTCCATACTTTAACGATTACTGATAATGATGAGACGGT
>JAJECV010000029.1 GCA_022821875.1 Rhodothermales bacterium | reverse complement strand
ACCGTCTCATCATTATCAGTAATCGTTAAAGTATGGACGTTTGCACTCCCCACCGTATATCCCGTACCGCTTGTCAGCGTCAGGATGATGGTTTCGTCCGTTTCGTCATCATTGTCATCGGTAACCGTAATCGGAATATTCCCCCAAGTTGCTCCCGCGGTCACATCAACCGTCCCGGACAGGCTGGTATAGTCCGAACCACCCGTTGCTGTACCGCCGGTTGATGTGTAATTCAAGCTTAACCCTCCTGAAGGTGCGGCAGGGCTGAGATTTACCGCTACGTTGTGGGTTCCGGCATCTTCGGCTACGCTGTTTGAAGTGGAAGCGAACACGGCCGCCGGTAAAGCCGTCCCATCGTTATCAGTAATCGTTAAAGTATGGACGTTTGCACTCCCCACCGTATATCCCGTACCGCTTGTCAGGGTCAGAATGATGGTTTCGTCCGTTTCGTCATCATTGTCATCGGTAATCATGACCGGGATATTCACCGAAGTTGCCCCCGCGGTCATCGGAACCCTCCCTGAACTGGTGTAGTCCGTATTTCTTGTTGCCGTTCCGCCTAGACTGTAATTCAGGGTTAACCCTCCTGCAGGTGCGACAGGGCTAAGATTTACCGCTACGTTGTGGATTCTCGCATTTTCGTCCACGCTACCTGAAGTTGAAGCGAAAACTACTTCGGGGATATTCGGTGGAGGATACCAGGGTAGTAGTGGCTCTGGTAAATCATCCTTCGTATCGACAATATGTACATCAACACAGAGAATTGCATTATAACCACATTTCAAAAAGCCAACATTTCCAAAATGGAAAGCTTGTGGCTTAAATCCAGTGGTGACATAATCGTCCGATTCTACCACAGCAAGCCAGCCGATTACGTCCTGTCCACAAGGTTTTATTCCAGCATAAGATTCATTTGCAAAAGTAATCCTTGTTGTGCGAAGCACCCATTCGGTTTCCAATGGAATTAGCTGATCCTGGCACTGGGTAAGCCCGCCCGGTACATTGGGATCTCCTACGTCATTAATACCCTTGACCAGCCACAATACACCCGTAGACTCCGTAACCTCTGTCCAGACTGCGTCGTCACGCGACTGGTATTCCCACCAAGTCTGCCCAAAAACAGAACTCGGAATGCCAGCCACAGAAACAAGCATCACCAGTAGAGAAAAACTAAAGATGCACAAATTTGTGTTCCAGCCCATAACTCATGTCTCCTAATCTTCCGAGGTTCATGAAAACCCAACAATTCAAACTGAAAAATGATCCTGTCTACTCATGAAAATCCTCAAATACGCCATCTCATAGAGCATAGATTGATCATCCACCGACAGGGTAACCGTAAATTCTAACATCCCTGCTTACGAGACCACCATTGCCTCTTTGGTAGGTCGAAAAAAGGAACCCCTCCAGAAACGCACTGGGCCCTGCACGGGATCGGCCCTCTTGATAATCAAAGATCAGCAACTTGTTCACCGGATCCGAATAGACCCAGTAATACCCCAGGTGATGTTTCCCCGACGCTTTACTCTTTGCCTGATCCTTTACATGGATCCGGGTTTCATCGGCCGAATATATCCGCTCTTGTGAATTTCCTCTCGTAGAGGCTTCTTCAGGGGGAAAAGCAGGTCCCCGATCCATTTGATCCAGTCGGTGAGCGTTGACTTGGGGATCGATAATTACCCCTGCGTACGAAAACTCCAATGCAATCCGATGAAGCGGCATGTGATGGATATACTTCTGCACCGCCACATACACCAACAAATTCACATCCGCTCTGCATTTCCCCATCACATCATCGGGAGGTGGAGCAATCAAATTGCCCCGATCTGGATTCGCTGGATCCTTGTAGCGGTTTCGCCGATACTCCTTCACCCGAAAGTGACCCGGAACGTAACTGAGAACCCTCCGCATGGAATATCCCAGTTTGACCAAGTTGCTCAGATCCCCCTCTGGATCCAGCACAATCACATCCACCGGCAAATCCTCCGGCCATCTCAAACGCCCTTTACGCTTGACGCGCCGCTTCTTTTGCGGATCGCCAGACTTGGACTTCTTCTTGTTCTTCGCAACCACCTCGTCAATCGGAAGCACAGCGTTTGGAAATAATTCCAACTGATTCGAGATCGGAATCGGAACGTATTTCTCCCGCGTTTGACCAAACGCGAATCGCTGGAGAGTCGAAAACTGATTTTTCACATATTCAAGATCGAACATCCTCTGCGCAAGTTCGATCTTCGTATCCTCATGCGCGGCCTTCGTCTGTGCAAGTTCGATCTTCGTATCCTCATGCGCGGCCTTCATCTGTGCAAGTTCGGTCTTCGTATCCTCATGCGCCGCCTTCGTCTGCGCAAGTTCGGTCTTCGTATCCTCATGTGCGGCCTTTGTCTGCGCAAGCTCTTTTTTCGTCTGCGCAAGTTCGGCATCCGTCTCAGAGAACCTCTTTTCAAGTTCCCCTCGACTCAAAGACTGGACATAATTTGTATCTTTTTCAAATAACATAATCAAAGATAACCCATAAATCTCAAATAAACATGAAATAATCAGATTTTAGCCCCATTTTTTTGTTAACCAAGAAAATTTTACGATCTCCGTGAGCACAATCCTATAGACCGTGCAGATACAAAGACCACACCAACAGGGAAAATCATCCCGATCCAGCCAACTCCTCTACGAAACCAACGTACCCCCATCCATGAATTCCCCCAACCCCCGAATCCTTTACATTTCCCGAGTTACTTCCTTAACACACCTCCCGAAATTATACCACTGAACAGACCCCAACTCCAGACAAGAACATCTTCAGTCTATATGGATTTTCGGACGGATACTTCAGGACGGTGCGTCCCCGGAAAGAAATCGCCCGGTACGAACTCCCCCTACTTCACGTCCGCATAAAAGCGGAATCTCTGCACATCCAACTGGATCCTCCGCTGCGGAACCACAGGAACAAGATCCCCCACCCAGTCCGGGACAAGAGTCGTGTCAATCATCGACTGCTGACTGTAGAAATGCAGCACACTGGGACCAAAGGGACGCAACCGCCCGTCCGCATGGCGGATATAATGGGCCAGTGCCATGGTTCTGTGCCAACCCGCTACCTCCGAAGTCTCCGTTAAGTCGGTATAATAATCCTGCTTCGGCTGCCCCGGTAAAAAAGCGCTGAACTGAAAGGGATCCAGAATACACTCCTCATAAGTCCTGCACCCGCGATGCACGGCTTCAACCCGGTTCCGCACTGTCCAGCCAATCAATTCCTGCTCATCATGCCGCTTACTCTCCGAAAACATTGCACGGGCCAGCCACAGGGTCTCCCCGTCAATGTTGCCCACATACACCGGGTCAATCCCCCATGGGTTCTGGAGAGCAGTATACGTTTCCTCATAAGAGGGTATAGACAGGACAGGCGGCGACTGAACCGGTGCGTATTTGCCGCCAAGCGGCGGGGCAAATACGATTATACCGGGTATAAGCAATACCAGAAAGAGGCCACAGAATGCACTCCAAAAGTATTTTTTTCTGATACGCATCATGGGATCATCTCAAAGATGGAAAAACTTTTCCAGGGATACGGAATACACATTCGGAGCGCCTGATACGTAACGCCTGACAAAAAGATACATGCTCTTCATTGTGGCCGATCAGAACATTCCGCACGTGGAGGCGGCTTTTTCCGCCATCGGGAATGTGCAGGTGATGGACGCAGAATCCATCACCCGTGATGCATGCACACGGGCCGATCTACTTCTGGTCCGGAGTGTGACCCGCGTGAATAAAGCCCTCCTTGACCGGAGCCGGGTCGCGTTCGTCGGATCGGCGACGGCCGGGCTGGATCATATGGATCAACCCTATCTGCAGGAGCGGGGAATTGAGTTCGTACATGCGCCGGGATCCAATGCCGGTTCGGTCGTAGAGTATGTGCTGACGGCGCTGCTGCGATTGCAGGCGCTGAAAATGCGCCTGATCACCGGATGCACACTCGGAATCATTGGATGTGGCAACATTGGCGGACAACTTGCAAAGCAGGCCCCCGCGCTGGGGCTTCAGGTTCTAAAGAATGATCCGCCACTGCAAAAGGCAGGACAAACCGGCTTTGTAGACATGCAAACCATCCTCGCCCAATCGGATATCCTTACCCTGCATGTCCCCAAATCCCCGGACACCCATCACCTCATCGGAGAAGCCGAACTCCAGTCTATGAAAACAGGGGCATGGATTCTGAATACCTCAAGGGGAGATGTGATCGACAATCAGGCCCTCAAAAAAGCCCTGGAGTCGGGAAAAATAAATGCCGCGGTGCTGGATGTATGGGAGAATGAACCGACCCCCGATCTGCAATTACTGCAAAAGGTTACGCTGGCCACTCCGCATATCGCCGGCCACTCCGTTGATGGAAAACTGCAGGGAACCATTATGCTCTATGAGGCGGTTACCCGGCATTTTCAGGTTCACGGAGGCTGGGACCACCAAAACCTGCTTCGGGAAAATCTCCCGGCTCCCATTTCTCTTTATCCGGAACCAGTCTCCAACTGGCTGGAGGCGCTCACACAGCAGTTGTATGATATTCATGCGGATGATGTGCGCATGCGCACAATCCTGAATGTACATCCGGACCAGGTTGCCCAGACTTTCCGTCAACTCCGCCGCAATTATCCGCCCAGACGTGCCTTCAACAGACACCGTATCGCTACAGCAATCCCGCCGCCCTACCTGCAGGCCGTGCACCGCGGCCTTCGCGTTGGCTACCTATAGCCGAAGGATTGCAGCCATCGACCCTGATTGCGCCAGTCCCTGCGGACACGGACAAAGAGTTTCAAGTACACCTTGCGCCCCAGAAACTGCTCAATATCCTGCCGGGCCCTGATCCCGACCGCCTTCAGTGCCGCCCCCCCTGCACCAATAAGGATTCCCTTCTGACTCGGACGCTCAACGATAATCTCTGCTTCAATCAGGTCCTTCCCCGTACTGCGTTCCACAAAATTGGCAATCGTTACGGTAGACGAATACGGGACCTCCTGACGAAATTGTTCAAAAACCTTCTCCCGGATAATCTCCGAAACAAAAAACCGCTCGGGATGCTCACTGATCATTTCAGCCGGATACAGGGCAGGGCCAGGTGGAAGACGACACACCACCTCGCCCATAAGAGCATCAAGATTGGTTTCCTTCAGCGCACTGATTGGAACAATTGCCTCAAATGAGTGCAGATTTGTGTAGGTGTGAACCAGAGGGAGCAGCGTATGCTGCTGCACCAGATCGGCCTTGTTCAGGGCCAGAATGGCGGGCCGGTCAAGAATCGCTTTCAATCCCTGCAAGTCCGGGTCCTCTGCACGCGCATCCACCAGAAAAATGATAAGATCTGCATCCGCGACCGATTCGCGCACCTTTCGCATCATGGACTGATCCAGACGGGTATTCGGATGCATGATTCCCGGAGTATCCAGAAAAATGATCTGGGTGCCTGCTTCGGTCAGGATCCCCAGCACCCGGTGACGGGTCGTCTGGGCTTTGGGGGTTACGATAGAGAGTTTCTGCCCCATCAGGGCATTAAGCAGCGTGCTTTTTCCGACGTTGGGCTTCCCGATCAGGGCAACATAACCACTCTTGAAGTCCTCAGGATGCATGCTCCCCCTTGACCAGCCGGGCCATGTCCGTTACGGCCGCCCCAAGCCCAACAAAAATGGACTGCGCAATCACTGCAAACCCAATGGATACTTCAGACACATGCGGCACCGAGCGGGAGAAGAGACGGTAATTGTCGTAGTCCAGCCCGTGACCGGCATGGACAATGAGCCCGCACTCATGCGCAAATGCTGCCGCCTTTGCAAGACGCTGCGCCTCACCAAACTGCTCGCTGCCCTTCACTGCGTTGGCAAAGTCGCCCGTATGCAGCTCAATGGCAGATGCACCGGTATCCCTCACCGCCCGAATCTGCTCCAGATCAGGATCTACAAACAGAGCAACCTCTTCAATCCCCGCTTTGGTTAAACGATGCACTGTCCCCGCTAAATCTGCATGAAGGCGCATCACATCAAGCCCCCCTTCCGTGGTGATCTCTTCCCGGCGCTCTGGCACAAGGGTTGCCAAGTCCGGGCAGATCTCACAGCAGAACGAAACGATCTCCTCGCTGGTTGAAAGTTCAAAATCCAGTTTGCCGCGTACAACCCGTTTCAGTTGCACAACATCATGATCATTAATATGACGGCGATCCTCCCGTAAATGAAAAACAATTCCGTCTGCACCGGATGCTTCGCACAGATGTGCCGCCTCTACGGGATCGGGAAACGCCTCCTGGCGGGCATTGCGCAGGGTCGCCACATGGTCAATGTTGATGAGTAAATTTGGCAATGATCTGTCTGTCTGTTAACTTATGCACAAACAAAGATGGCACAAAATGGTTACCTTCTGGCTACCTTCCGTTACTTTGCTGATTGCAGAAAGACCTGCTCAACGAAATACACGGTGAGGAGTTACATGCGGTCCGCTATGACCTGTTTCATCGCTATGTATTAAATTTGGTACGACTTCATTATTAAACAGTTACCCCGTGGTTATGGTCAATCACAACGTTAAAATTGCTATTCAGGCCGTCATGGCCATTCTAATCGTGGTCCTAGGCGTATGGTTATACCGCTCCATCACCGAGCCCTGGGAGGCCATTGAGCGTCAGGAGGCACTGACCGAACTGACCCGTCAGCAGATGATTCATGTCCGAACGGGCCTGACTCATTATGAGCGCGTGGAAGATCGTTTTCCATCCTCTCTGGACTCACTTATTCTGTGGCTCCATTCGGATTCCCTCACTTCCGCAGACATTCTCAATGTCTTTGATTCGGAGGTCGTGCTGGACTCACTGATCTACTCACCCCGCACAGGAAATGCTTTCGAGTACGCCCTGAATGATACGGGGCGGGTGGCCATCTATCTGCTTGAGGATCCGGATACCGATGATCAGATCGGATCGCAGATCCCGGACATAACGCTGCTGAACGCTGCCAGCTGGGAATAAGCCCCGTTGCAGAAAGTTTATCTGCTTCTTATCTTAGCCGTTCCCGGTAGATGTGCCGGGAGCCCTAGGTGACTGCCGCTTGATAGCATGCTCCGATGTGTGTGCACCCTGTTACTGTTTGTCTGGATCCTTCCTCCGATGGATGGATCCTGTGCGCAGGAACTGGATACATGGTTTCCCGCCACCTATGAGCCTGGAACCGAGATCAATCTGTTCACAGAATGGAACGGGATCCCTTTGGATGAAGGGTTTATCGTGTCCCTGCCTGCGGACTGGGAGTTGACCCGCGCAACGGCAGTTCGCCAGGCCTATCGGTATGTGCAGCTAGATGTGGTGGAACTTTCGAGAGGGCAGATTCTGCTGTCTTCCACTGAACCGATGCGAGGGGCATATGATCTTGTCCTGCGGGTACGCACTGACCGAAGAAGCATTTCCTCTCATTACAGAATCTCTGTGGCCGCCGCCGTAAAAGTCGGTGCAAGATATACCACAAACGGAGCCGAAGTGCGTCGTGCTCAGCTGCGCCCTCTGCCTGACAGTGAGACTGGATCTGCGCTGGCAATAGAAGAAAATACTGCCCCTCTTCATATTCAACCGCGATGGCTGGAATCATTGCACGACAGTCACACCCTGGAACTATGGGTACGCACAACGATCCTAAATGCCGTCCTGCTCTCCACATGGGACGGCGAAGAAACAAACCTTTATCCGATAGAACTTGTGATTGACCCCAGGGGACGCTTGCGCTACTACCGGAATATCGCCGGACATCATGTCACTCTGGCAACGGAATCTCCTGTGGCAGACGGCAACTGGCATCATGTTGCGCTGGTCCATGATGCCGCCTCCTACTGGACCCGGCTTTTTCTGGACGGCCAGATCGCCGACTCACTCTACGATCCCGCCGGCACCTACATGGGGGGACTCCCGTTACTTGCTCTGGGAGGACGCATTCGCTCGGAAGAGAACCGTTTTGCCGGCCAAATGGACAATCTGTCCCTCTGGCCCCTGGTCCGCACGGCAACCGAGATCCAGTCCATGATGCGACAAACTCCATCCGCTGAAGGGATTCTCGTACTGAACTTTGAATCTGCATCAAGTTTTCAGTATTTCGACGAACAGGATGCAATATCGTACCAGGTTGCCGGCGGCCCCGTCTTTAATCCTCCGGTTCGCGGATTTAGCGGGATCGTTTTTGATCAGGGAGTCATGCTTACCTGGGAGAACGAAGATCCAGGTTCCGGGACCTTTCTGGTGGAGCGCTCGGAAGATGGTATCACCTTCGAAGAACTGGCGCATGTCCGCCGCTCCCTGGAAGGTTCGAACTGGTCCTACACGGATCTGGAGGCACCGGACCGGGTCGTCTTCTATCGGCTGGTTCAAGAGGGGCAGGGACAAACGCCGCTGATTGCCGGAACCATCAAACTAGGGGTCGGTGCAGAAGCCGCCCCCTCCGCCATTGAAATCCTGGGAAACTACCCCAACCCGTTCAATCCGCGAACCTCCATCAACTATGAAGTTCGTGAATCTCAGCATCTGCGCCTCTCCATCATCAATCTTTCCGGGCATGTCGTGACCATTCTGGTTGATCGGCATCATGAGACCGGGCAGTTTGAGGCGGTCTGGGATGGGAATGAACTGCCAAGCGGGACCTACTTCGCACGCCTGCAAGGGCCGGACGGAATCGTACATACACGACAAATTTTACTCACCAAATAACGATCATGCGACTTACGTATTTCGGGCACTCGGCAGTACAGATCGAAACTGGAGACAAAACCCTCCTGTTTGATCCGTTCATTACAGGCAACCCTCTGGCAGAATCCGTGACCTCGGCAGACTCCCTGTCCCCGGATGTCATTATCCTGACACACGCACACGGGGACCATTGGGGAGACACACTGGAGATCGCAAAACGATGTGACGCACTGGTTGTCGCAAATTTTGAAATCACCGAGTATACCCGCAGGAACGGGCATGAGAATGTGCAGCCCATGAATACCGGCGGGGGCATCCAGTTTGAGTGGGGCACATTGATCCAGACCTATGCACGGCATTCCTCTTCCTTCCCGGATGGGACCTACGGCGGAAACCCGAACGGATATGTTCTCTATGCCGAAGACCGCTGTGTCTACAATTCAGGAGACACCTGTGCCTTCATGGAAATGATCTGGATTGGAAACCATCACCCTATCGACCTTGCCCTGCTTCCCATCGGAGATGTCTATACGATGGGAATCCACGGCGCAAGACACGCAGCCCACCTGATTGAACCCAAACTTACGATCCCTGTCCATTACGATACATTTCCGGCAATCAGGGCGGATACAGAAGAATGGCAGGAACTGATGAAGGAGATTGAACGCGAAACCCGGATACTCAGGCCGGGTGAGTCGTTTGATCTATAGCGTGAATGCCGGAACCGGTCCCAAGAGCGGAAGAGGTTCAGCGACATGACCTGCAGGCGCTGTTCCAGACCAGCCAGATCCTAAGCAGTTCGCTGGAACTCTATTCTGTGCTGAGCAATCTTCTCCTGACTGCAATGGGGAAGCTTCTGGTTCCCCGGGGCATTGCGCTTCTATATGATCCCGAAAAGCAAAACTGGCGGGTGATTGTGGTCAAGGGGATCCCCACCGTTGAAGAGGGTTCCCGTCTGGAGTTGCCGCCTCTCATTTCGGAGACACTGATCGCAGATAAAAACCTGCCTGATCTGCTTCATTCCCTCGGAATTCAGCTGCTCCTTCCCGTACGGGATGATCAATCCGCAATCGGTGCAATTGCACTTGGCCGCAAAATTACAGGAGCATCCTTTCAGGAGGAAGAATTGCAGTTTATGCAGTCCCTGGTCAATATGTCCTCAACGGCCGTTCACAATTCGCTGATTCTGGAACAGCTGCGCAGGACCAACCGGGATCTGGACAGTACCGTGCAGCAGCTCAATACCCTCTTTGAGCTGTCCAAAGAGTTCAATGCAACGGTGGACCGCTCGCATGTGTTAAAAATTTTCTCATTTGCCCTCATGGGGCAAATGGTCGTACAGGGGCATCTGTTTTACTTACGACGGGCGGACGGCACCTTTGAACTTGTATCGGGAAAGCAGATCACTGCAAAGCGCCCTGCGATGGAATTTTTGGCAGGGATTCAGGACCTCGTCCGCGCAGAACCGGGCGATCACCTGGAGCAAAGCGGGATCGCCATTGCACTCCCGATCCGGCAGCAGGGAGCCGTCCATGGTGTGCTCTGTCTTGGGACAAAGATGAACCGTTCTCCTTATAACCGCAAGGACATCGAATTCCTTTATGCCCTCGGGAGCTTGGCCGTCACGGCAATCCAGAACGCTGAACTGATTGAGGAACGGATCGCCAAACAGCAGATGGAGGAGGAACTGCGCATGGCCCGCACGATCCAGCGCCGCCTTCTGCCGGATAAAATCCCGGATATCCCCGGGATTGAGATTTCTGCGCTGGCCCTGTCCAGCCGGGAGGTCGGGGGAGACTACTATGATGTCGCCCCCCTGAACAAGAACCGGACCCTCTTCATGATTGCGGATGTAACCGGCAAAGGAGTCCCCGCAGCACTCCTGATGTCCAGTATTCATGCGTGCACCCATATCATGCTGCCCATGAACCTGACGCTTCAGGAAGCCATTGAGCATACGAACCGTATGCTGTACGAAAATACGGACATGGACAAGTTCATAACTGCCTTTGCCGCCATCTATTATCCGGATCACTCTCTTGCATTCGTGAATGCCGGGCATGAACCCCCGTTATGGATCCGCGCGAATGGAGAGGTGGAGCACCTCTCGGATGGCGGCCCGCTTCTTGGCATCATCCCGAATGCATCCTACGATGCAAGTTATATCACTCTTGCGCCAGGAGACCTGGTCATCATGTATACGGACGGCGTGACCGAAGCCATGGGAAAATCTATGGATGAGTATACCGAGAAGCGTCTGTTGGATCTGGCACTGACCAATCAGCACCACTCTGCCAGTACGCTTACGGAGTTGATTCAGAACGATATTCAACAATTTACCGGCCCTGTTGAGATGCTCAGCGATGATCGCACCCTGATTATCATCAAGGCAACTGATCAAAGTTCGCCGCAACGGGTACGACACTGATCAACACCTTTTATCCAATGAAATTCTTTATTGACACTGCAGATCTGGCCGAAATTCAGGAAGCCGGAGAAATGGGAGTCCTGGATGGGGTGACCACCAACCCCTCCCTCATGAAAATAGCGGCCGAGCGGGCAGGGCAGCCCCTGGATTTTCACGAACACATTGCAAACATTTGTGACATGGTGCCCGGGGATGTCTCTGCGGAGGTTACCGCCGTTGATTTTGACGGAATCATGGAGCAGGGGCGTACGCTTGCAGCGATTCGCAAGAATGTGGTCGTTAAGGTTCCTCTGATTCTGGACGGCATCAAAGCCATCAATGCCCTTGCACAGGAAGGAATCCGGTCGAACTGTACTCTCTGCTTCTCTCCAACCCAGGCGCTCTTGGCCGCAAAAGCGGGTGCTGCCTACATCAGCCCTTTCCTTGGACGACTCGACGACATCTCCTCCGACGGCATGACCCTCCTGCAGGAAATTATTGAGATCTATGCCAACTACGGCTATGAAACCGAGGTGCTGGCGGCTTCCATCCGCCACCCGGTGCATGTCGTTCAATCGGCGATGATGGGGGCGCATGTCGCAACCATGCCGCTGGGCGTAATTAAAAAACTCCTCAAGCACCCGCTCACCGATATCGGTCTTGCCAAGTTCATGAACGACTGGAATGCCTTCAGGGAGCACCAGTCCGACTGAGCCCCGTGTATATGGATTTTATTTCGCTTGGCAGAGCCAACGATATCGGCGCAAGCTGCCACTATCTGGAGGTAAGCGGCAGCGGGGTTATTCTGGATGCAGGTGCCGATCCCAATGAAGAAGGCCCTGCCTCGCTGCCGGATTTTTCTCCCATTGAGCACCGCAACGTTGAGCATGTATTCATCACGCATGCACACCATGATCATATCGGCGGCATCCCGGCACTGAATGCAAAATGGCCGAGGGCCCGATTGCATCTGACCCCTGCAACGCGGACCTTGACCACGCTCATGCTGTACGCGTCCGCCCGGCTTCAAAGGCGGAAGTATGACGAGGGGTCCTCTGCGTTCCGTGCCTTATTTGACGAAGGAGATCTGGAGGATGTCTTTGATGTACTCCATGCCCGCGAGTATGATGAGTGGATTGATCTGAGGGGTGAGCATCTGCGGGCAAAGTTCTACTATTCCGGGCATCTCCTGGGATCTGCCGGGGTACTGCTCACGACTGCGGATCAGCGTCGGATCTGTTATACCAGTGACACCCGCACGGAGGCGCAAACCATTATTCCCGGAGCGAAATACCCGTCTGCACCGATTGATGTCCTCATTATGGAGTCTACGCTTGGTGCAGATCCGATTGCCGAAACCATCACACGCGCCGAGGAAGAAGTCCGATTTTCACAGCGGCTTGCTGCGGTTCTGGATCGGGGCGGAACCGTACTTCTGCCGGTATTCATGCTGGGGCGTGCCCAGGAAATCCTTGCTCTCCTTGGACGCTTCAAGATGCAGAACCTGATTGACCCTGCTACTCCCATCTATACAGCGGGAGGTCTGCGTGAGGTTTCGCGGATCTATGATGATTACCGCTTTTCCTCTCCCCGGATTGATCCGGATTTTGAGGTCTACTCGGTGGAGCAGAAGCGATTTCCATGGACGCGTAAAGCCCGGAACCGCGTGATGAATCAGCCGGGAATTCATGTGCTGACCAGCGGGATGATGATTGAACGTACGCTGTCGCATCAGGTTGCTGTTGACCTTCTTGAACATGAGAAACACGCCATCTTCTTTGTCGGATTCAGCAAGGATGATCTGCCGGCGGGGAAGCTCCTTCACGCTGCACAGAGTGGAGCGGAGGGAATCCTGCTCAACCCGGACCGCGGGATGCAGCCGATTGGATGCGAGGTGGATCGTTTCCGTTTCAGCGGGCATGCCCACCGTCAGGAACTCACCGAACTGGCCGCAAAGCTTCAGCCGACGACGATCATTCTGGTACACGGAGAGACCGAGGCCAAACGCTGGCTGAAAGAAAACCTCCAGGAACACTGCCCTGAAGCCCGTATCCTGACTCCAGCTCAGGGCGAGCGGATCACCGTCTAAGAGGCATCACTACGACATATACCGCCTTTGCATATGTGCAGTTATACGGATGTGGATTACAGGACAGTCTTACTCTCTGTAATTCTTCCGTAGACCAAGAGGGTTCACAGCAGAAGTACAGGATTCAAATCGCTCCGGTCCGGGATTGTAACCGTAGATGCACATAGAAAATTGTCTCTTGACAGAAATTGAAGACAGTGAAACAACGATATGCGAATGTATCCAAATGGGAACTCTTTCCGGGATTCACGGTTTCTGCCGAGAAAAGATGTCTATTTTCATTCTCAGGCGCGTCCCTTGGGTTTTTTACCGAGGCGGGCTGGATGGTTTCAAAAATCTCCGGATATAACGCGTCTGCGGGCATTTGCAATAACTCTGATCTTCACAATTAGTATTTTACCATACGCGTTTAGGCCATGCGGAAATCTTTCAGTTCAATCACTCGAATGAGTCATCGCTTCCCCTTTAACCTAGTCATTTTACCCCCCCCCATTTTTCCAGGAGTCTCGGCAGTTTAGGCTTACTTCTCTTGGTCATACTCATTTCTCCCGTTGAGGCACTGGCACAAAGGCCTAGTGCACCCAGAAATATAACCTCCAATGCAGGATACCGTCAAATCACTCTTTCCTGGAGTCCTCCTACTAATACCGGTGGATCCCCCGTAACTGGCTATGACATTCAGATACTCAATGGAAGTTTCTGGGAGTCACTGTCATTTTCACATGGGAGCACAACCTATACCCATCGCAATCTTTCCCCTGGAACAACGTATAGTTACCGTATCTATTCAAGAAACGCAAATGGCCGTGGTGCTAGGAGTCAAATCAGTGCGACCACGAAGGCTTTATCAGCACCGGCAGCACCGACAGAATTAACCGCAACGGCTTCAGGAAGTACTCAGATTGATCTTTCCTGGAGTCCTCCATCCGACAATGGCGGATCAGCAATTATAGGATATAGAATTGAGGTGTCTACCAATACAGGTTCAACCTGGTCGGATCTGGTAACGAATACGGGGACGACATCAACGACCTATGAACATACAGGACTTACTCTGGGAACAACACGACATTACAGGGTCTCGGCCATTAATGATACCGGAACAGGTGATCCTTCAAATGTGAGTAATACAACCACGAGGATTCTATCTGCTCCACCGGCACCTACCGGTCTAGATGCACAGGTACAGGGGCGCACCCAGATCAATCTTTCCTGGACCGCTCCCTCGGATAACGGCGGAGCGGCGATCACAGGGTATCGGATTGAAACATCCACCAATGCAGGGATAACCTGGTCCGAGCAGGAGGATGATACAGAAAGTACAGTGACCGCCTACGAGCATACGGGGCTTATGCCGGGAACGACGTATCATTACCGGGTTTCCGCTATCAATTCGCTTGGAACAGGTACTCCCTCGACTGTAGATAATGCAACTACAGAAACTATATCTGCCCCACAGTCACCTACCGGTCTAGATGCCCAGGTACAGGGGCGCACTCAGATCAATCTTTCCTGGACCGCTCCCTCGGATAACGGCGGAGCGGTGATTACGGGATACCGGATCGAAACATCCACCAATGCAGGGACGACTTGGTCAGAGCAGGAGGATGATACAGAAAGTACAGCGACAACCTACGAGCATACGGGGCTTATACCGGGAACGACCTATCATTACCGGGTTTCCGCCATCAATTCTGCTGGTACGGGTACTCCATCAACTGTAGATCATGCAACTACAGAAGCTATATCTGCTCCACAGGCACCCACCGGTCTAGATGCTCAGGTACAGGGGCGCACTCAGATCAATCTTTCCTGGACCGCTCCCTCGGATGACGGCGGAGCGGCGATTACGGGATACCGGATTGAAACATCCACCAATGCAGGAACGACCTGGTCCGAGCAGGAGGATGATACAGAAAGTACAGCGACCGCCTACGAGCATACGGGGCTTACGCCGGGAACGACCTATCATTACCGGGTTTTCGCCATCAATTCTGCTGGTACGGGCAATCCCTCCGATGTAGATCATGCTACAACCGCAGTTACAGTAACTCAGCCGGATGCACCCACTGGGCTAAGTGCAACCGCTTCGGGGCGCACCGCAATCAATCTCTCCTGGACGGCTCCCTCCAATGATGGCGGAACCACGATTACGGGATATCAAATTGAACTGTCCACCGATGCAGGTTCAAACTGGTCCAATCTGGTCGCAAATACGGGGACCACATCAACGACCTATACCCACACCGGACTTCTGCCTGGAACAACCTATCACTACCGCATCTCTGCCATCAATTCTGCCGGTACAGGCAATCCCTCCAATGTAGACAATGCGACAACCGATGCGGCATCGGTATCGGTGCCGGATGCACCCACGGGATTGACTGCAACCGC
>JAJECV010000085.1 GCA_022821875.1 Rhodothermales bacterium | reverse complement strand
GCCACATGTACCGCTGTCAACGCTTCACATCTGCCCTCACGAACAGATGCGCATGACTCGCGGAGATATGTACTCGGTTGTAGTTTCATAACGCAGGACTTTCACCCGCTACACTTTACCAGTTAGCCTGGCGCTCCATGCTGGTTTTTCATTTTGCTCCAACCTGTATTGCACAGGTCTGCGGGGTCACCAAGCACTTCGTACCCGTTCCTTCCGGTCCCACCTTTGAAGCATCACTGGCGGGGCTGGACGGGCTGGATGCCGAGCGAAGAAGTGTCGAGTTTCTTGCGGACGGATTGAGTACGGATCGGCACCAATGGCCTTCTGGAACCCGGCACTGGGAGGTCCCCTATGTTGTGGGTGCATTCCGGGGGCTGGAAGGGCGGACGCTGCTGGAGGTCTACTATAAGGTTCCCGTGCACGAAACGGCACGGATTTCCGGGCCTGATTCCATCATCGTAGAAGCCGGCTTCGCTGTCCATACTCAAGACTGGGAGCGCATCCGTTATCTTCGTGAACATCAATCATACCTTCGAGGCGCTCCGGCATCTGTTGACCGATTTCAACTTGATTTACCGGCTGCATCCTTCAACTTTGCGCTCCATGCCCGGGTACTGGACGGCATATATCTGGAGGCAATCCGGTTCCCCTACGAGGTCCCCCGGTTCACTGCCAGCGGCCTGCAACTGAGCGATATCCTGTTGGCGGACAGCATTCATACGCTGCCGGACCAAATACTCCGTGAGGAAATGATCCTTTATGTGAACCCATCCGGGGAGTTTTCACGATCTGCCGCACCATTCGTATACCTTGAAATCTATAATCTGAGACGCGCGTCAGACGGACAGACCCGATACCGGACTGCCTATACACTGATTCCTGATACTGAAGGTCCCCCGGGGGCAATCTCCCTGCAGACCAGTGAGCAGCGAGGTCCCCAAGAGTCTCCGATCTCCTACGTCTCCATTGAACTGGCGGAGGCTTCGCGTGGAAGCTATACCCTGGAAGTGGACGTGGAGGATCTGGTCTCCGGGGGCGTTGCGCAGGTGAGCCGATCACTGGTTCTGAAATAGCCTCCGAATCATTTTTTTCGTACAACCACATAGTGGCTGAGTGCATGCATGGCTCTGCGGGCCTCCGAATCTGGAAAAACCTCCAGCAGAGATTGCGCGGACTGTACATGGTCCTCCATGCGCTTTTGCGCGTAGGCGAGTCCGCCGGTTGACTCAACAAACTCATAAATGATCTGCTGATGCTCTTTGGATTTCCTGCCCCTGCGGATGATCTTCATAATTCGTTTCCGCTCCGGCGGGGCCGCCGCCTCAAGTGCGTGAATCAGGGGGAGGGTGACCAGTTTCTTTTGAAAATCCGCTCCCACAGGCTTTCCAACCTCCTGCGCCCCAAAATCAAAAAGATCATCCCGGATCTGGAACGCCAGTCCCAGCTGCTCCCCATACTCCCCCATCGCTTTCAGGCTCTCTTCGTCGGCATCCGCACTCAGTGCGCCACAGCGTGTGCATGCGGACAGGAGCGAAGCGGTTTTATCTGAGATAATCTTGTAGTAGGATTGCTCATCGACATCCATGCTGCGTGCACGCTGCACCTGACGCAACTCTCCCTCACTCATCCGTTTGACGGCGTTGCTCAGAACCCGCAGCAGATCATAGTCATCATGCTCCAGTGCCAGGAGCAGACCGCGACTCAGAAAATAATCCCCAAGCAGCACGGCGACTTTGTTGCCCCAGAGTGCATTAATAGAAAAGGCACCGCGCCGTTTTTCGGACTCATCCACCACATCATCATGCACCAGGGTTGCGGTGTGGAGCAGTTCCACCAATGCCGCGGCACGGTAACTCCGCTCCTGAATGCCTCCACATGTTTTTGCAGTCAGAAGCACCAGCAGCGGACGGATCCGTTTGCCTTTCTGTCGCAGAAAGTAGCGCAGCACCAGATTTAGAAGCCCATGCTCCACTCGCACGGCCTCCTTGAAATGGCGAGAGAATCCTTTCAGGTCATCTGCTACCACAGACTGAAAGTCTCCCACCTTGATCGCCCCCTCCTTCGGGTTTTCTGCCATCTATATCGTTTATTTTTGGGTTGTCCTTCGTCTACGGGAACCGATAGACGCTTTCACGGGAACCTCAACCAAATCCCTGGCGGTTTCTACGGAGCAGGATAAGGAAGAATGGCACACCGCAGAGTGCTGTAACAATGCCGACCGGTAATTGTGCGCCGGGCAAAAGCGCTCTGGCCGCAAGATCGGCCCACAGAAGAAAAATTGCCCCGACAATGAAGCTTGCCGGTAATACCTTACGATGGGTTACACCCGTAAACGAACGCACCGCATGCGGAACAATCAACCCTACAAACCCAATAGCCCCGCTTGCCGCAACAATGGACCCCGTTACGAGTGAAGCCAAAACAATCAGGATCCGCTTCACCGACTCCACCGGTACGCCGAGTGAGTGGGCGGATTCATCGCCCGTCAGCATTCCATCCAGCGGCCGGGCCAGCGCAAGCAGTACCGCAAGCCCAATTGAGACAGCAATTGCGGGCCAGATAAGGACGTTCCAGGTGGCCAAATGGAGTGACCCCAATAACCAGAACAATACCGATCTCAGTTTATCCGGGTCTGGGGAAGACAGGGTGATAAAGGAGGCCAGTGCTCCCATCAGAGATGCAACCGCGACCCCGGCTAAAAGTAAGCGTGCCACGGACAGATGCCCCCGACTGCCTGCAACACTGTAGACGATAAGGATTGCACATAATCCCCCCGCGAATGCTGCAATGGGCATCGTCAGTGCTTTGGAAATCAGAGGAGGCAAAAAGCCCAAGTAGAACAGCGACGCGCCGGCAGTCGCACCACTGGAGATTCCGAGGATATAGGGCTCCGCCAGTGGATTACGAACGAGGGTCTGCATGGCTGCCCCGATAATTCCCAGTCCCCCTCCTACGATCAGAGCAAGCAGTGCCCTGGGAAGACGCAGTTGCCAGACAATCCGGTCAGCAATCGGATCTGGAATCGTTCCATATCCAAATACAGCATGATACCGGAGCACCGACAGCGCCTCCGGAAAGGATACCTCCCTTCCAATACTTACGGAAAAGATCACACTTACGAGTGCCAAAGCCAGCAGTCCAACTGTCCAGCGGTTCATGGACCCGTCATTGCATCAGGATGGAGTACCCCGGCAAGCTGCCACGCCCCTTCCACCAGGCGCGGGCCCGGACGTAAATAGTAGTCTGAATCAAATCCATGGATCTGTTCGGAAACAACGGCAGACAGAATATCCCAGGTTGGATGGTACGAAAGCAGTTCAGACATCTCAAATTCAACACCAAATGAACCTACAATCACGTCTGGATTTTCGCTCAGCACAAACTCGTCAGTCAGAACAGGAAACCGCGTAGACTGGGTTCTTGTGATACTGGTTCCACCGGCAAGATCAATCATGTGATGGATATAGCTTCCCTGCCCGAAAGCATACAATGTGGCCGTCTCTATCAAAAACAGCACTTCCGGTTTTTCGGGCAGATTTGCGGTCAGCGCAGCAAGTTGGGCAAGTGAATCTTCCAGTTGCATTGCACGCCCCTGTGCGGCCTCTGACGTACCAAGCAGGTCGCCCAGATCCCGAATTGCTCGTGTTATATCTTCAAGTGTATTCACGGCAACAAAGTACACAGGGATCCCTACTGCCGCAAAAGTGTCTGCGTTCTTTGGATTGTTCACCTGTTCACTTGCAAAGGCCATATCCACATCAAGAGCGACAATCGCCTCAAAATCCATGGGTAGAACACTGTATTCGGGCAATGCATCAACCTCGGTAGGAAAATCATCATATGCAGATACTCCAACGACTTTTGATCCAGCTCCAGAAGCAAAGAGAAGTTCTGTGATACTAGGTGCTAAAGGGACAATCCGATCAATTCTGGAAGGGAGAGACACGGTACGTCCCATATCATCCTGAATCGTACGTTCACGCTCCGAACTGGCAGTGCAACCGGTGACAATCAGGAGAAGCAGACAAATTTGACGCATGAAAAACGAATCAATGGCACCCGAAGGTGAATCAAAAGTTATAACAGAGAATCTTATTTTTACAAATGAGCGTGCTCCCCCTCAATACCTCGGACCTGAACGCCGTTGAACTGGCTGGAATGATGGATCATACCAGACTTGGTCCTGACACGACGATCAAGGATATCTACGTTCTTTGTCAGGAAGCTGTTGAGTATGAATTTGCAAGTGTATGTATTCCTCCATCCTACGTTGAAGAAGCAAAATTGATGCTCCAGGGAACCCCGCAGGCAATCTGTACGGTGGTAGGGTTTCCGCATGGAAACAGTTCTACCGGCTCAAAAGTCGAAGATGCCTCGCTGTCAATTCAGAAAGGTGCTGCAGAGATTGATATGGTTATGGCGATCGGACGACTCAAGAGCGGAATATTCAAGGATGTCGAAAGAGATATTCGAGCAGTTGTACGGGTTTGTGCGGGAAGGGCATTGGTGAAGGTAATCCTTGAATGTGCTTTGCTTACGGATAAAGAAAAACAAATCGCATGCCTGTTGGCCAGAGATGCCGGTGCAGACTTTGTAAAGACCTCCACAGGGTTTGCAGGCGGCGGAGCCACCGAAAAGGATGTTGCCCTGATGTTTGATACGGTTGGGAGCACGCTTGGGATCAAGGCATCTGGTGGAATACGTACAAGTGTTCAAGCACTCGCAATGATTGATGCGGGAGCAAGCAGGATTGGGGCCAGTGCTTCGGTAGCCATTATCCAGGGAATGAAATGACATCTGATTTTTATCGTGGTTTGATCCTTATCCTTTTGCTGCTTGCCGCGGCCAGTTGCTCTGCTCCTCCGGGACCAAGTCCGCTTATGGATGCGGTTTCTGATGAGACGCAGGATGAACGGCCGATTGACTGGGCCGAATATGAGGACTTTGACCCGGAACCCTACCGGGAACCTGCCGGGGATCCGATAAACATGATCCGGCACGATGTTCCCGAGGCGCTGCTGTCTGCTGATGTCATGACATTTTCGTCTTCAGAAGAGCAATCTGGCTTTCGGATTCAGATTATCTCTACCCTGGACAAACAGGAAGCCGACCAAATGGTCGAAGATGCCTTAACATGGTGGAGGAGATTTATTGCGGATGCCGCGCTCTCTGCATTATATCCCCAAATTGAATCGGAGCCGCCGGTCTATCAGGATTTCCGTGCTCCCTATTATCGTGTTCGGATCGGCAACTTTCGCAACCGGGAGGATGCCGAGCGCCTTCTGGATGTGGTTGAGAAAAGTTATGCCAGTGCATTCATTGCACCGGACAGGGTCCTGATCGGGGCTCCAACAGAATAGTTGCTGTAAACTCCAGCCTGAACACTCCCCAGAACCTGTAATCCGTCCGCAGCGGTATTCTGCGGATACACTTTGCCCGGCCGGCTGTACTCATCCGAAAACCCTGTCTTGGCCATTCGCTGGGGAAATGTCTAGCGACAACTGAGAAGGCGGATGATGCCAACTAAGAGGGGATTGGGGATTTGACAGGTTCTATCCATCTTTCCCGCAGGCAAGCCGGAGACTCTGATGGAACCTGCACGGTGGCAGTCGACCATGCTGCGCTCGCAGACATCACATCCCCACCATCCTTCCACAGATGGGGCAACGAAGTATAACTCCCTGATCGAGCTAATAAATCACCTGACGAAGTGCACCGAACACACCCGGAAAATTATTGGATATTGGGATCAGATAACTGGTGAAGAAGCCCATCTGCAATTACGTAGGCTAAAGGTGCCAGCCCCCCGTCTTGATCTGCTTCTTTGAGCGCCTCAAGATATCTGGAACGATAGGGATCTTCCCTTAAAAGTTCGGGAAGAATAGGATCTCTAGGAATCCACTTCCCCATATGGAGGCACAATACAAAATAGCACGACGCTCTGGCAGTCCTGCCATTCCCATTAATAAATGGGTGAATATGGTTGATCCGCCACAACACATATGCGGCTAGTTCTATCGATTCGGTTTCTGTCCAATTTCGGTTGACGCGATTCACCATATCATCCATAAGCGTCGCAACCCTGAAGTACTCTGGCGGAAGATACTCTCCCACATTCACTTCGCATGGCCTGTACTGGCCTGCATACGCGTGCAGGCACCCGATTGAATGGAAATTGAGTGCCTTAATCACCGTTTGTGACAAAAACGGAGTACCAGAACCTAATGCGGCAAGAACCAGCGAATTCAGGAAATTAAGCTGTCTTTTTCGATTGTCCACCTCCAATGCCTGATATGCTGGATGATCCTCATTGTGGCCAACAAGCTCATGAAGAATCATGGTGCCCAATAACTGCCATACCGGCGATCAAAATCTTTGGACAGCCTTTCCCGATCTTCAGGTGTTTTGGCTGCCCCCAAAGCGTAGCCCTTCAGTTGTCTTCGATATTCGTCCGGTGTCATTTCGGGAGCGGCCTTGATTCTAGCAACAATTTCCGCCCTCCTTTTTTTCTCAGCTTCCGGTACTTCGATGTCACGGGGGTTGTAAACAGGATTTATGCTCATTGTGCCGTTATTGTATTCTAGATGTTTTCATGATGATTGGGGACTCTCCGCCCTGTTGAATTAAATCATCGAACGCCATGTTCCGGAAAGGGTTCACGGACGGACCGTTCATTTTCAACTGCGGGTTGATGATCCTCAAGGTGCCGACGACCGGGCGCATTCCGGGCGACGTGGCCGCCGCAGAACGCCATCCACATGCCTCTATACGAAATATACACCCAGTGCCTCTAATGCACTGTCCACCGTAGTTAACAATCTCTGCACTGATACGTCTGACCGGTAACCGTGCCCCCCTGCACTCCGGTACATTAAACATCTCCAGGCGGCGGATATTCGCCATCTAGAGTATTAGACGAACCGGGGAACCAGATCTGTTCAGGAACTCGTGTATGAATTGAATGCGCAACTGCAACTCTTGCCAATATCCCGGTCAAGCAGCATGGAAATGTTCCGAACAGGAAAAGAGACACCATCAGTTCTGTGGCAGATGCGGTAACCCAAAACTGCTTAGAATTTAGTTCCAATGAGACCTGCGCGGCAGCAGGCGATCCTGCTGCGCAGGCAGGCATCACCTTCCAGTGTCCTTCCGAAGATGAGACCGCAAAGTATAAATTCGGATTCAGACATCCCCCAACCCAATAGCACTGCAAATTCCCTTCTTTTAAGGAAGGAGTAATGTCCCGCACCCTGACCGAAGGATGAAAGCGAGGCAAAAAGTGTCTCACGGTCAAAATTAATTGGTTTGGATTATGTTTATGGCATAGATGCCGGGCTTACATCCATCATTTGGAAGGGCTCTGCGCCTTGAAAGCGTGATGCAGATGCCCCGCTCATTCACCGGTCGGATGATCAGTCCAGCCCTGTCTTTGCGGCTCTTGTATTCGCGGAAAACCCGTTTCGGAGCCCTTCTCAAATAAGGATGCACCGGATGATCTAAGCATTTTGAAACTAATCTATACAAAAGTGTAGAAAAAGCCTTATATTGTTGTCCCGTAACGACTCTTAATCTGGCGAATGGGACGAAAAACAGATTATGAATGACCAGACATCGAACACGACACGCATCTTTCGGCTCTTCCGCAAGTCGGCCAGAGAAGGTAAGTTGTCCGCAGAAGAAACTCACGAACTCGTAGAACTCATCAGCAACATGGCAGGATCAAATGTAATCGAAAGGCTAGAGGCGAAATTCGATGTTCAGAACGCCAAAATTGATGCAGTGAATTCAAAGTACACTGTACTCATCTGGATGATAGGTTTTGCCGGGGTGGTTATCTCAGCTGCAATTATTTTTAGTTGAAGACAGTTCCTTCAAAAGAAAAAACACGAACTCCTAGAACTTATCAACAACATAGCAGGATCAAATGTAATTGATCGATTTGTGATTACGAGTCAGTGTGCAGTACATTCATCTGGTCAAGTAGCCGGAGGAAATTTCACCTTCCGGCTACTTGACATTCCCATAAACTATGTTTGAAAGGTCAACGATCACACACCCACAATTCCCCTGATCCAGGGTACGTGAGTTCAGTATCCAGAAATACTTTGAGATAGTCTCTGCTGTTGCTGTGCAGCCGAGGCACCGAAATGGTGATCTACATATGACATTGAGAATTCTGGTGCTAAGGCGGGGAAACCAGAGTGTATCTCTTGCGTTATAGTCCATTAAATCAATCTCTTAGTTCTCATGTACCGATTTAGTACTGCAATTTTCTTACTGGCGTTTCTCGTATTTGGTGCCAGCGATGCGTTTTCGCAGCGGCCATCCTCTCCACGAGGGGAGGCTTCAACCCAGATTGGTGAAGCATGGATTATCGTGGATTATGGTCGCCCTATTCTTCGTGGCCGCACGGGAATCTTTGGCGCTGACGAAGAATATGGTACGATGGTGACCGGACCTGCACCCGTCTGGCGGGCAGGTGCGAACAAGTCGACAAGACTGCACACCGAGATTGCCCTTGTGATCGGCGATGTGGAAGTTGCTGCCGGTGAGTACAGCGTATTTGTTGATTTGGGCCCTGATGGCTGGACATTCATTCTTTCCACGCATGCCGCCAAGGAGTCCGGCCGAGCTCCCGGGGAAGGCATCTGGGGAGCCTACGATTATACACCTGACAAAGATGTCGTGCGTGTTCCCATGACGGCGAGTGAAATGACACATAGTGCGGATCAATTCACGATTGGGTTTTTCGATGTGACAGAAGAAGGTGGCGTACTTGCAATGATGTGGGAGCATACGATGGCAAGTATTCCCTTTAGGGTCGCTCAGTAGCGGCTCTATGCCTTGGGGCACAGCAGACCGGAGTGAGATTCGTCTGTAGAAATTGGAAATGTGTGGTGTATTGACTGTGCTCCTAGATCTTTCAGATCTTCGGCAAGCCGCCATTGCTCAGAATAGAATTATCGTTCACCTACGGATGCATGCTGAGACATCTATCTGACTGTTGCGGGGTATCCCCAAATGAACTCTTTTATTCGATGAATAGAACCCTACTACAGTTTGAAAAACACTCCTGAAATTCTTAAGGAAAATCAACCTGAGAACTCAGATTAGCAGTCCGTGGATAAGGTATGACAGTGCAACTATGTGTCATTGATTACTAAAGAGGTTCTTGCAAAACTAACAATCCAGACCAAAAAGTACTCCTGGGTGCACTCAGGTGCACAAAAACCTTCAAGGGTTTTGCAAGAGGCTCTAAATTACATATTTTTTCCTTTTTGATATTCCTACGGACGAAAAACACATCTTCTATGGATATTTCGAGCAATCTAATCCCGAAAAACCAATTCGAAAAGCACTGCTTAGATTTTTCCGAATTTGATCCAAGGGCTACTAGGAGTAAAAAATATCCCGAATGTACTATCCGATTGAGATGACTGCGAGAGCGTCTAGATACAAACAATCACGACGACCTGCTGTGCAAATGGATATCGATCCCAATCAGAATAAATGACATCAAAACCGTCAGAGACAACGGCGGAATCCGGTTTTTTTTATCTCAAAGATGATCCTCTAAATGATTCCATAAATCCTTGGTAGAATGAAATCCCATTCCTGGTAAATTATTCCTCAACTCTTGATAGAGTGATACCTCCACCGTTAAAGCGGGCATCGCTTTGCTGGGCCCAGGAAAATGCTTGACTCAACTCCGAGTCTAGAATGAGGTATTGGAAATTCGGCGCGTCTTGTCCAATACGAAATTGGATGTCCCGCAGTATTGTGTCCGAACTGTGGTACAAAGTGAGGATATAATGTCCATTAAAAAAATCATATGCCTGAATGGAATATCCTCCGTCAAGTGAAACCACTTTGACTTCCTCTCTCGGAGAATCAGAATCAAGCGGCGGGAGATGCATTTGACCGGTTGTAGAGTAATCAGGCTTCAATGTAAGCTGGATTGACGCACCACGATTTAGGTAATCCAGTGAGTAAGGAGAATTATCGTCGTTGTCATAGTAGTTATATTTTGTCGCTGTATAAGTACCGGGAATACGATCCATAACGCTCTGGTACGTTGTCTCTCCATGAACATAAAGATGATAACCTGCGAATATCCCCTGCCCATTTTGAATATTTGACAGAATATTCGCAGATTCTGCAAATGGCAGGTTATCTGTATTCCTCTGGAGAATCTGAGAGCGATAGTATTCATAGTACGCCCTGCTTACCGCACGAATGTATACACTTTGTTCAGGGACATCATCATTAGGTTGTACCTCTGTCAGAGAGATCACATATATCTCACCATTGAAAGGTGTATCTTGTATCAAGGCACTATTAAGTTCAGGACGCGTAACATCTGGAGAGAGTGGATCCTGGATCGCAAAACTTCGCATTTGCTCCTCCAACTCTGAACTAGTCACGATAAAAGCTTCGGAACGTAAGTAAGGATAAATGATTGCAAGTTCATAATAATTCTCCACATTTCCGTCATCGTCAATCTCAATCTCAAAACGTCGGTCTATTTCTGAATTGAATACTCTGACATCTCTCACAGTGGGCGGATCGGGAATACGATCCCTGGCTTCAACACGTTTATACCCGTCAGCCTCTACGGTTAAGGTGTAGGTTACTCCCACTTTGGGAAACGTTGTGGGAGATGAATAGAATCCTCCGCCCCGGTGGGATAGTTCCACATCAGATCCGTCATCCCCCTGAATTTTTACTTTAGCGTTCTCGATTACGGCGGGCTTGGGAGTTGTGTCGTGAATTCCCACGGTTCTCTGCAAGGACACCTGCCAGGGAATATCCGTGGTGAATGGGGCGATGACAACGATCTCAGGAGACGAATCTGGCAGTTCGATTTCAATCAGGTTTTCGCAGCCGGTAACTGCAGTAAGCAATAAGATAACGCCAAGAATACGATACGTCATCAGAACTGAAATCGGTAACTGACCGAAGGAAGAATCGGAAACCATGTGACCTTTTCGAAGGTGCGCCGCTCATTATAAAACCCTGTTTGGGGATCCAGAATGAACGAGTTCCTGGTTAAGAGATAAAACACATTCTGACGGTTATATGCGTTGTAGAGGCTAACGCTGAGTTCGGATTTACTGGTCTTACGCGGCGGAAAATGAAACGCCAGATCCAGTTTATGATAGGCGGGCAGGCGATAATTATTGCGCTGC
>JAJECV010000090.1 GCA_022821875.1 Rhodothermales bacterium | reverse complement strand
TGCGACGCAAGGTGAAACGGCCCAAAAAAGAGACCCCCGAAATGTAAGAAAAACCGTTCAAATAGCACCTTTCTGGAGACTCCCTGAAAATCGGGAACAGGGGGCCTCCGCGAAAAATCCCACTACAATGTCGAACTTGCGAAAAGCAAATTCATTTCGGCCTCTGCCAACTGAATCGAATTATGGGGATTTTCGACTTGATGATTCCACTTCCAGAGGTTGCGACGGGTTCGTCAAACATCTCAATTATCGCCGCGGTCTTGCTCCCCCTGCCTCTTTTGTGGATATTACGACCCAAGAATTTGACCCTCCCCGGAGGACTGGGATTATTTCTCTGCTTCCTCTTTTCTATCTGACGGCTCTACTAGTGGCCGGGCCCGGGGATGAATTTCGTGCAAGAATTGGACTCTGCTTCTTTTGCTGCTGACCCATCCCCGCGGAACATGTAATCTCGTTCGGCTCCCCCTTCTGATTATCTGATTAGCTGTCACTGGCAGGGCTCTAAGGGTAACAGACGGCCTTTTCCCTGAATAGGTGCCAACTTCATCTGAATACACACCGATTTGGGAATTCGTGATTTAACATAGACTTACATCATCGGGGAGGGGAAAGCAAAAGAAGCAGAAAATGTGTATATTCCGATCTGAATCCGGCAGATTTACCCAAAATGAGGAAGATGCCGAACCCATGTTAAACGCCGAATGGATGTCTAACTAAATTACTTGTTTCTAATGATAGTACCAATTCATTTTTTCCTTCGGACAACCTTAAAAGTCAGCCGACTCGGACTCTTTACAGGTTTGCTCCTTTCACTGTTTTATCAGACTGCGGCCGCACAGACAATCATCACGGGAACCGTCATATCAGATGACTCACAAGAGCCGCTGGCAGGTGTTTCGGTTGTGATTGATGGCACGTTTATCGGCACCACCACGGATCAGGATGGCAAATACACCATTGAGGCCCAAACTGAGAGCGATGTACTGGTTTTCTCTTTTGTGGGATTCCGCACACAGCGCCACACAATGAGCCCGGGCATCACACGGATTGATGTCCGATTACAACCTGATGTCGTCGAGATGGAAGAAATCAGCATTGTCGGCAAAGAAGCACGAATTTTTGCAAGCAATGTAGTCGCTGCGCCCATGATACGTCAGCAGACTCCAATGATGAATCTGACATCGGTCGTCGACAATCTGCCCGGTGTATCCGTCCAGGAGGGAGACGCATACGGTATGGATGACTGGTCAAGCAATACTGCCATGCGCGGCTTTCAGGTTACGATCAATGATTCACAGATTGGAACGACGATAGACGGATTCTCAAATGGCACCTCTGACTATTGGAGTGGCTCAAAAGTAAATCGGTACATTGACGTGATGAACCTGGGCAATGTTGAAGTCTCCCAAGGCACGGCAGACATTGCCTCTCAATCCGTCGAAGCATTAGGAGGAACCATCAACTATACGACAAGTGATCCCGCACTTGAACGACGATACACGGTATCGGCGACCGTTGGAGAGCATAATGGAAGACGCGCTGCCATGCGGATTGACACAGGGCCGCTGCTCGGCAAAAACGCACGCGCCTGGATCACCGCTCTACGCCAGGAAGGGACGGACTGGATGCAGGGAGCCGCAGAAAATGAGCGGGAGCATCTTTCTGCCAAACTTGTCTCTACGATTGGTTTGCTCAACCTTAGCAGTTATTTTTCCTACGATGAGATTGCTGAAGATGTGTACCAGCGGCTTTACAGTGATGCCGATTTTCGGGCAAACCCGCGATGGGACCGCCTGATCGGAGACTGGACCGGTGTACCCTATCTGAACCAGTTCTACCGGCGCGGCTGGAGAACCGCACGCCGAAACACCTTCGGATACATCAAAGCGGACTGGGCAACGAGCATAGGAATCTCGGTTACGACAGGAGTCTATGCCCATCGAAATCGGGGAAGAGGAGACTGGCTGCCTCCATATATCGTTGATATTACGGACGATCAAGGTGGACCGGAGTCAGAGTTAAAAGGGAATTCCCCGGTTCGCGGTGGACAGCAAATCGGACTGATCCGCTTTGTGGACCGAGACGGTTCGGCCGTTGATCCTGAACCCGGATGCACATCATCGTTCATCTATAATTATTACGGAGCAAGCGGACCCGAGGTTGACCCTGCCTGCCATCCAGGGGCAACCGCTGTTCAGTCGTTTCGTCACAGCCACTATGGAAAAGACCGAATTGGAGTTACAGCGGACACAGAGTGGTTTACGCTGATTGGATCAACTGGAAGCACACTGCGCTCCGGAATCTGGTATGAGAGTTCAAAACGCCTCCTTGGTCGGGACTGGCACCGCATCCTTGATCCATCGCTCAATTTCATGTTTGACGAACAGGCCTACTGGCATCAGTACGACTGGGAATTTCCGCAGAGCGTCTTCAGATGGTACGTGGAGGAAACTCTTTACATAGGGCCCGTGACAGCCCGTGCGGGCGTTCGGCAGTTTTTCGTTGAACTGTCTCGGACCGATTTATTTAATATGGACCCGGATATCACGGCGGAGTCCGACTCCGATCTTCTCTTTTCCGGCGGGGTTACGTATGAGTCGCCAATTGAAGGATTAAGGCTCTTTGCCGGCTTCTCTGAGAACTTTAGATCCTTCAGTTCCGCACTTCTGGAAGTCCCTGGACGGAGTCTTGATGCACTTGAGCCGGAAACATCCTCAAATATTGACGTAGGGATACAATTCTCGGGAGATCGGATTGCCTTGAGTGCAACCCTGTATGCGGTGGATTTTGAGAATCGCATTGTATTCATCGGTCCGCAAACCGCAGCCGGACCGAATTATCTTATTCCAGGCGGAGGAGCATACTTCAACGCAGGCGGCCTGGATACGCGCGGGCTTGAACTCTCTGCCACCATACAGCTGCCACACAGGATCTCGGTCTATTCAGCCTACACCCGTAACAACTCGGAGTATATCGGCAGTGGGGATGCAGTTCTGGATGAAGGACAGGGGACATTGCCGGGAACAGACGTTACAGGGGTTCCCGATCAGCTTTGGGTGATCTCTGTTGATCAGTCTGGTCCGCTGAGCACAGGCTTTTCAGCGAAGTATACAGCTCCACGTCGAGTGAGTCTGACCTCTGACTGGTACTCGGACGCTTATTGGATGGTGGACGCTTATATCCGTGTGTCTGGAGAATCTTTGGGACGTTTATTCCGGTCAACAGAATTCTCTCTGGTTGCAAACAACCTGTTCGATCAGGCCTATCTGTCGGCCATCACTGAGAATGCCGGCTGGCTTGGAGCCAAACGGACCGTGTCAATGACGACGACAATTACCTTCTAGTGCAGTGCATCATTAATTCTTTCGTCGTATCTTTGGACGGATTCCTGAATTCCATCCGCAGATTTTGTCCAGATCAACGATTGGAAATCTTCATTGTGAAGGTCAAGCTGCTCCTCGACTGCGACTCCCGGTTCTTTGGTAATTCCATGCGTTCCACGTTGGATCTGATCTTGGAGAATGGCGGCAAACCGGCGTTCAATGAAATTCAGTCAGGAAGACTCGTGGAGTAGCCTGGAGATCAAAACCTTTACGGCGAACGAGCCCGTTCTGGACCATGGCGGTTTTGTGGGAGCTGTGATTGTCCAAGACAATAGGAACCTCCGGATCTTTGGTGACAGATCGGTCCGTCACCTGCAGGAACCCGATAAATTCCTGTAACCGGTGTCCCGGTGAGCATTACGACGAAAACAATCACTTTGGGCCGGCGAATCGGGGGATTTCCGGGTCTTGATTCAGCGGTGATTTTCGCCAGGGAATGGGGGATTGCTCTCACTTGATGCGACAAGATGCTTCACACGGTGCAGGTGCTTCAAATAAGAATCCGTATTCTGCGCTTTTTCGAACTAAACAGAACATAAAATGCCCAGACAACCAGTACCTATTCAGCACATTCGGTCAATCCTTCGCTTCCATTTCGGGGAGGGATACAGTATTCGAAAGACGGCAGAGTATTCGCGCGTGAGTTTCAGTACAGCACGGGATTATATCCAACGCGCAAAACAGGCCGGATTAAGTTGGCCCTTACCCGAGGGGATCACGGGTGCGGAGTTAAAAGAACGTTTGCTGCCCGCCTCCAGTTCGGGCACTCGGCATCATCCTGCGCCAGACTGGGCGGAGGTACATCAGAACTATTCCTGCAAGGGGCAGACAATGAAATTGATTCATGAACGCTACCTCCAGGAGCATCCAGACGGCTATAGCTACACTCGGTTTTGTGAACTGTACCGGGCCTGGTGTAACCGAACGAAGGTGGTGATGCGTCAGCCGTATGTTCCAGAGGAGAGGTGGTTTCCGGACTTTGCCTGAAAAACAGTTCCCTGTATGGATTAGGATTCCGGTAAGAGGTGTGCGGCCCGGATTTTCGTGGCAGCCCTCGGCGAGTCAAGTTCTACGCCTGTGACGGCCTGTCCAGATCAGAAGCTTTCCGGTTGGATTGCGGCCAATGTGGAAACACTGAAATTTCCGGGAGGGGGCACTAAGGCATTTGTCTGTCATAATCTGACGGCGGCCCATCGTTATGAACGCCGATTGAACCGGACGTATGAGGAATTTGGGATCCATTACGGGGCCGCTCTGCGGCCAACACGCCCTTACCAATCAGGACATAACGAAATATCAATGTTGATTTTTAGGAACTATACCGTAATTTGGCCTCCAAATCATTAACTGCCTGCAGGAACCATCGGTGCATTCATGACACGAAACAAAGTGATTTCGGCCTCTGCCGGCCGAATCGAAAAAGTGTCCGATTTCTTCGGAAAAATGACCTGGTACTGTACACTCCTTATGGTCATTGCCGGAGCCTACAATGCCGTCGTACGCTCACTGGCCGGCTGGGCACACATTGATCCCGCAAACGCCAGTACATTGAATAAATCCCTGCACTGGATCGGGGAGGTGGCCAGGCAGGGGAGTTCAAATACCTTTATTGAACTCCAATGGTACCTCTTCAGCCTGATCTTCCTGATGGGGGCCGCCCATGCACTGAACGCCGGGGCGCATGTGCGGGTTGACATCCTTTATAACCGACTCTCCAGAAGTGCCCAGGCCTGGATCAATATCATCGGGACACTGGTGTTTCTGCTCCCCTTTTGTGCACTCATGGTCGGGACCTCATGGCCGGCAGTGACGGATTCCTGGGCCCGGCTCGAAGGCTCTCCCGATCCAGGGGGGTTGCCCCGTTATCCGCTCCTGACCGTGATTCCCCTTGCATTCATCTTACTGATGCTGCAAGGACTGGCCTTTGCTGCACGCGAAACACTGCAGCTCACTCCCCCCCCTGAACGGAACCATCCAACCGGAAATCATGGGATTTGAATGGCTGGCACCGCTCATGTTTGCGGTGGCATTGATTCTGATTTTTTCGGGCTATCCGGTCGCCTTTTCTCTTGGAGGGGTATCCATCATCTTTGCCGTAATCGGGATCAGTATCGGCTACTTTGACTGGCATCTGATGCTGGCATTGCCGGACCGTTTATTTGGTATCATGTCCAATTATACGCTTCTGGCCGTCCCTTTTTTCATCTTCATGGGGACGATGCTGGAAAAAAGCCATCTCGCACGGGATCTGTTACATACCATTGGTCTGCTCTTTGGCCCTGTGCGCGGGGGACTGGCACTGGCCGTTGTATTTGTGGGAGTGCTCCTTGCCGCTGCAACCGGCATCGTGGGTGCAAGTGTGGTTGCCATGGGGATGATTGCCCTTCCTGTCATGCTAAATAACGGGTATTCAAAAGAACTCTCCGCCGGGGTGATCACGGCAACCGGAACCCTGGGGCAGATTATCCCGCCCAGCGTCGTCCTGGTGGTTCTTGCCGACCAATTGGGAGTCTCGGTGGGAGATCTCTTTATCGGAGCCCTCGTTCCCGGCATTCTTCTCGCACTGCTCTATGGGCTCTATGCAACCGGAGTGGCGGTTCTAAAACCGTCGTCCGCGCCTGCAATCCCGAAAACGGTGCGAGAACAGGAGCACGGAGAACTGCTGCGAAAAGTGTTTCTGGTCATGCTCCCGCCCCTGCTGCTCATCTTTGTCGTATTAGGAAGCATTTTTGCCGGAGTTGCAACGCCCACCGAGTCCGGCGCTCTAGGTGCTGTGGGGGCAATCCTTCTGGCTGCACTCAACGGGCGACTGACAAAAAAAGCCCTGATGCAGACCATGGAGGAGACGGCAAAGCTCACCGCCATGGTGATGATGCTGCTGATTGCTTCCACTGCATTTGCTCTCATCTTCAGGGGACTGGACGGCGGAATCTGGATTGAAGACCTGCTGATTAATCTCCCTGGAGGTGTGATTGGCTTCCTGATTCTTGCCAACCTTGCGATTTTTATTCTGGGCTTCTTCATTGATTTTTTCGAGATTGCGTTCATTATTATCCCGCTGATGGTCCTGCCGGCCGCCCATCTGCTCAGCCCAATGCTTGGCGTACCCGAGAGCACGGCTCTGGTCTGGTTTGGGGTCATGGTCGGCATGAACCTGCAAACCTCCTTCCTGACCCCGCCGTTCGGGTTTGCCCTCTTTTATCTTCGGGGGGTTGCACCGCCGGAAATCAAGACCGAAGCCATTTACCGGGGAGCGGTCCCGTTCATCGGAATTCAGGTGCTGGGACTGATTCTGCTCATTCTGTTCCCCGAACTGGTTCTCTGGGCACTCTGATCACGGAATCAGACAGATTTTCTCTGGCTGTTCATGTAGGAAAGCATCTCATACTCTGCGGTGTGAATCCATTCATCGGAATCGCGACGCCACGCAAGGAATGAATCGTATACACGTGCAAAACCGGGATTGGAACGCTCCTGCTCCAGCAGATCCTGTGACATCGTGTAGGCGGCATCCATGACATCCTTCGGAAAGGAGCGCAATGCTACATCAGAGTCCAGAATCCGGCGGAAGGCCGGCGGATTCAAGGCATCGTACCTGGTCAGCATATACTGATTCGCTTCGGCCATTGCAACTTCCAGAGCCGCCTGATATGCGGAAGGGAGTCCCTGCATGGACTGCCGGTTTACGAAGAACGAAAGATTCGCGGACGGCTCCCACCAGCCTGGATAATAATAATAGCTGGCGACCTGATTGAAGCCAAGCTTTTCATCATCATAGGGGCCAACCCATTCGGCCGCATCAATTGCACCGCGCTCCAGCGCGGGATAGATTTCTCCTCCGGGAATCTGCTGCACCGTGACCCCCAGTTGATCCATCACCCTTCCGCCCAGACCCGGAATGCGCATGGAGAGCCCGTTTAAGTCCAGCAGACTGTTGATTTCCCGATTGAACCAGCCCCCCATCTGTGCTCCCGTATTTCCCCCCGGATAATTCAGAACGCCATAGTCCGCAAATAACTCCCGGAGAATTTCCTGCCCCCCGCCCTCATAGACCCAGCTGTTATACTGACGGGCCGTCAGCCCAAACGGGATGGTCGTCTCAAAGGCAAATGCCGGGTTCTTTCCAATATAATAATATCCGGCTGAATGCCCCATCTGTACGGTGCCCTTCTGCACCGAGTCAAGAACTTCGAAGGCAGGAACCACCTCTCCTGCAGGATAAACACGGATCGTAAATCGTCCATCAGTCAACTGGCTGACACGGGCACTCATCACTTCAGCTGCACCGTAAATCGTATCCAGAGAACGTGCAAAGCTGGACGCAAGCCGCCAGCGAAGAGTCGGGGTACTGGACTGAACGGCAGGAGCGTCACTGCTCTGCCCGCCACATCCTGCCAGAACAGTCCCTGCCGCAGCGCCAAGGGACGTGGATCTGATAAATTGTCTGCGTTTCATGGTTATCCTCGGGGGCGAAGAGGCCGCATGACGACCTCAGAAATCAAATAATTATCCGGCGATTGCAGGACATGAATGACCGTGGATGCAATATCCTCGGGCTGCATGGGATTGGGGGCACCTGGAGAACCGGCAATGCGGCCAAACTCCGTCGCAACACTGCCCGGGCAGATACAGCTCACCTTGATGCCGTCACTGCGCAACTCTTTCATCGTTGCCTCACTAAAGCCTCGAAGCCCGAATTTTGTTGCATTGTATGCACTGAGGTTTGCATTGCCGACCAAGCCGGCAACCGATGCAATATGAATAATATGCCCTCCAAATCCTGTCTGCTGATTCTGCATTTTCATGATTGGAACGACTGCACGGGTGCAGAGATACACACCCGTCAGGTTCGTATCCATTTGGATGGTCCAGTCTTCTTTCGTCTGCGCATCCACCGGTGCAAATCGTCCAAGACCTGCATTATTGATCAGAATGTCCACCTGATCCAGCCCTGAGAATGCATCCTGCACCGAGACTTCGTCGGTCACATCACATTCAACCGGCATGAACGCTGAACCTATTTCTGCTTCCAGCGATTTCAGACGATTCAGTCTGCGTGCAAGTCCATACACGCTGCTGCCATGGCCCGCCAGGTGCCGGGCGAACTCACGTCCGAGCCCGCTGCTGGCACCGGTCACCACTGCAATTTTATTCCGTAGATTCATAAATTCTCTGTTTATCCGGGGCTCCCTTGAACCCCACCTGTATTCACCTGTTCGCCGGCAACAAAAAAGTCATTCATGAACTCAGATTTTGCGCCCCATCTCGCCTGGACAAGTGACCATCCCCTCGGCTATGAAGTGGAGCGGGCCGAGGGGCCATTCCTGTTTTTGGCCAATGGGCAGCGATTGATCGACTTCATCAGCGGAATTGCCGTCTCTTCGCTGGGACACCGGCATCCAAAGGTATTGCAGGCCATTCGCGATCAACTTGATCGCCATCTCCATGTCATGGTGTATGGCGAACTCATCCAGACATCACAAGTGCAGTTTTCCAATCAACTAGCGGATGTACTCCCGCCCTCCCTTGACTGCATTTACTTCACCATGTCGGGCACCGAAGCCAATGAGGGAGCCCTCAAACTGGCCAAGAAGTATACCGGCCGCAGCCGGATGATTGCGTTTGATCAATCCTATCACGGCGATTCGCATGGCTCTTTGAGTGTCACCGGGCGGCGTATTTATCAGGATCCATTTCGGCCCCTGCTGCCAGGGGTCACCTTCCTGCCTTTTGGGAATTTTGAGGCTCTGACTGCGGTGGATGATCAGGTGGCATGCGTCATTGCGGAACCCATTCAGGGCGAGGGGGGAATGCGTGTCCCTCCGGCAGGATGGTTCAAAGCCCTGCGCACCAGATGCAGTGATGTGGGCGCTCTCCTGATTCTGGATGAAATCCAGACCGGGTTTGGACGGACTGGGCGACTGTTCGCATTTGAGTACGAAAACATTGTGCCGGATATTCTGACTCTGGCCAAAGCAATGGGGGGCGGGATGCCGCTCGGCGCTTTTGTATCCAGTACCACGAAGATGGAATCCATCCGGCGTGACCCACCGCTTAGTCATGTGACCACCTTTGGCGGTCACCCCGTGTCCTGCGCAGCCGCCGGCGCCGCATTACATGTGATTCTGAAAGAAAACCTGGCAGAGCGCGCAGTATGGATTGGGGAGCAGATACGATCCTGTTTTGGACAGACACCGATGGTAAACCTGCGCGGCAGGGGAGCAATGCTTGGCCTGGATCTGCCCAGTGCACCCATTGCAGAGCAAGTGGTGAAAACCTGCCTGAACCGCGGAGTACTTCTGGGCTGGACCCTTCACTCTGGAACTGTCATCCGACTTGCACCTCCTCTCAATATTTCCGAAGAGGTTCTAAGTGAAGCCCTAGGGATCATTTCTGCCGCAATTGATCCGTTGCATACGGAACATAACCATAGATAAGTGGCACAACACAGACGGGAATCGGTGCAAATTTGGGGGCAATCGGCTACATGTACGCAGTCCGGATCTTCATCATCGACACTTTTTGATTGTTCAGGCCGCATTCATCTTCGCGTCTCTGGTAACGGTTGTATCCGGGAACAGCAACGCATGGGTGACTTTATGTGAAACTCCGTCCGATATGCAACTGTTTACGTATGATTTCTGAACCGCGAAGGACTTGGTACTTTTTGCGTTGTAAAGCGTATATTGTGGTTCACATGTTCACATGACATAAACTCTCTGATGTCGGATTGGCTCTCCATAGCAGCAATTCCGTCCGCCGTGACACTAATTTTCGCCGCAGGGAAGTGGTATGGCTCTGTCAACACGGACCGGGCGAATTTCAAGGAGTTCATGCAGGAGATTCGCGACAAGATTGACCAGATATTTTTGCGCCTCCCCCCGGCGGTTGCAGCTAGTCAAAGCCCCGTACGACTCACTGATTTAGGCAAGGCTATATCTGAGGATCTGGACGCTGTCACATGGGCAAATGAGATTGCTATTACCGTGAAGGATAAAGTTCAGGGGAAAGAGGAGTACGACATTCAACACTTTAGTTTCAAGTACATAGACGATTATCCGTACACGGATGAGGAGCAAAGCATACTTCGGAAGGTGGCCTACGACAGGGGAGTCTCCGAAAAGCAGGTTCGCCGCGTTCTCGGAATTGAACTCAGAGACAAATTACCGGCCTTAGGTCTGGCGAAAAAATAACGCATCCTTAGACCCCCGCATCGGGCATAGAAGTATTTCCTGCAGCACAAACTTGCCAATCAGTTTGACCTTACCGTGACCGCATTCCCCCTCCAGTGCATCAAAATAGAACCCCATTTGAACATCGCTTCTGTTATCCTAGCTACATCATTGCTTCACCTCCGTGACACACTTCCGGTGGTTGCATCGACTTAGATCTCCACTTGACGGCTAATCCAGGCAAGGCAATCTCTGTTTCCAGACACTCTGAAAATCTGGATGCAATTTCCTGGGACAACGGTATTCCTGAATCCATTCAGGATGAAGTCAGCATTTCAATCCGCTATCAGTCCCCAAAATTTGGACAAATTTTGTATATTGGTCACTCGGTGAAATTCAGTAGTGTCGTTAATGGTAGCACTGTTCGCTATCTTTTGGATCGGTTGTGCTTCTGTACAGACACACCATCTTGCATCGCCGACTACGCATGAGCAAGAATTTACGGGCCTTGCTCCCACCAGCGGCGGCTTCACGCAATCAGTCGGACATATTGAGCCGGTATCTGGAACCGCCCCTTACCACTCAGAAAGGACGATACGCTCCGGCGGAGCATCCCCGAAGGCGAATGTACCTGTAAATACCGACTTGAACCGTGCCCTGAGGATACAATCCAAACCCCATTCCACTCCCCTGCAACGGGTTGCGGGCCGCAGTGATGAGGCTGCTGATTTCAGCATACGCAATGCTGCACTTGCCGCGTTGTATCGTGCAACGCATGGCGATTCCTGGGAGAACAGCACAAACTGGGACCTCAATGCCAGTCCTGCCATGGAAGAACTGAACACATGGCACGGAGTCACCGTGCATATGGGTAAGATCACCGAACTGCAGCTGGACGGCAATAACCTGCAGGGGATGCTGCCGCCGGAAATCGGAGACCTGACGGACCTGCAGGTTCTTTGGGTGGACGGGAACACCCTTGACGGGGCGATTCCGAGCGAATTGGGACAACTTGCTCAGCTGCGGACCCTGCTGCTGAGTCACAATGCAATCGCGGGATCCATTCCCGCCGAACTCGGCAGCCTTGAGGAATTGGAAACGATGTGGCTGCACGATAATGGACTTTCCGGCGACATTCCCGCCGGACTGGGCAGCCTGACAAAACTGCAATCTCTGGTACTCAGCAGAAATATGCTCTCCGGCACGATTCCCGATGCACTGGGGAATCTTGGGCAGTTGGAGACCTTGTGGCTGAATGACAATGCCCTTACGGGTGAGGTGCCCGAAACGCTTGGGGATCTGGAGCAGCTCCAGCAGCTTGTTCTGGATCATAACCGCCTTTCCGGACAATTGCCCCGCTCCCTGCTTCGTTTGCGTAAACTGGAGTATCTGAGTTTTGAGAGGCAGTCCCTCTGCGCCCCATCGGACGAAGCCTTTCAATCATGGCTTGGTCGTATCAAGGTGTGGAAGGGGGCCATCTGTAATGAGCTGCAATGGACAGGCACGGTGGAGGATCTGAGTTTTACAGTCAACCGCCCGGTTTCGCCCGTTGCGTTCCCGGCAGCGATGGGCGGGGTCGCCCCCTACGTCTATGCACTGACTCCGGCGCTTCCGGAAGGGCTCATGTTTGATTCTGCGTCCCGACTTTTGACGGGCACTCCTGCGGGGGTTCGTACCGCGGCAGCGTACACCTATACGGCATCCGACCACACCGACATGCAGGTTTCACAGACGTTTTCTATCGAAGTTGCCCGTTCTCTGGCGAATGCAGAGGATGCTGCGCCGCTGACCTCCTTCACCTTGCGGGGCAACTATCCCAATCCCTTCCGCGAAACGACTCGGGTGATGCTTGATTTGCCGGTGCAGGCAGTGGTGACCATAGAGGTGATG